>NZZG01000116.1 GCA_002698575.1 Pimelobacter sp.
TGCATCCGCAGCGTGCCGTTCTCCGGGAGCGGGTAGGGCCCGAGCAGGCCGGTCTCCGCGTCGTACGGGAGGGACGTCTCGACCCGCTGATTCTCGACGAGTCCCTCGCCCTCGACGTCCTCGATGTAGAGCGAGGCGTTGTCGGAGTAGGGGTCGATCGAGACGGTGGGGTCCTGGGAGAGGTCGTGCGGGCACGTCATGGTCAGCCAGCCGATGCCGGGCACCTTGCCGGTCACCTCTGTCGGCGCGCTGTCGTCGTCGCCACGCCAGGTCAGGGTGGTCCGGGCCTCGTCGGGGAACTGCGTGGTGAAGACGCCCTTGATCTTGCAGGAGCGGTACTCCTGGTCGTAGTCGAAGCCGTTCCAGTTCCACTTCAGCTCGAAGGTGGTCACCGGGCGCAGCGGGTCGAGCGCGGTACCGGACTGCTGGCGACCGGGACGCTGGCTGATGACGCCGTACATGTAGCCGTCCTGGGACCGGTTCTCGATCCCGGGCTCCTGGTTCAGTCCCTCGTGGGTGTAGAAGCCGGTGCCGCCCTTGCCGTTGTCGTCGGCGTGCGCGTAGGTGTAGACGCGAGGCGTCTTGACCGACACGACGTAGCGGCTGTTCTTCGTCTCGTACTTCTGCAGCCACATCTGCGTCTCGAGGGACCGGTTGGCGGTGTAGAGCCGGATCATCGTCTTGTTGGGCCGGCACACCAGGTCGAGGTCGCCGATCCCTGGGATCACCGCGGTCTTCTGGTAGGTCGGCTTCCTCTTGCGGGAGCCCTTCCACTTGACCTTGACCTTCTGGACCTGGGTCTTGTCGGTGCGCTTGCTCCTCCGGGCGGCGAGCACCGGGGCGGCGGACACGGTGGACGCCCCGAACGTCGTGGACGCCGCGGCTCCGGGCGCGGCGACGGCAGAACCGCCCGAGGTCGCGGGCACGACGGCCAGCGCCGCCGAGGCCACCAGCGCGACGCCGAGCAGCCCCGCTCGGCCTCTGGCCCGCATCATCGATCCACTCACTGCTGCCCTCACCGGTCACTCACTGGGGAAACTGTCCCATCGCTATCTCGCACGTGTTGCGTTGACCCCTGGGGTCGTTGGTCTTCTGGTAGGAGGACAAGATGAACGGCACGGTCTTCTTGCCCTTGTCGACGTAGAACCTCATGATCCCGTTGTTGGGGATCTTGATCGGACCGATCTTGCCGGTCTCCCGGTCCCGCTTCAGGTTACGGGTGCGGACCTGATCCTCGACCCGGCCCTCGGCCTGGACGGTCTCGACGTAGATCCGGGTGCGCTTCTTCTTGGGCACGAAGCTGACCAGCTTGTTGCCTCGTCGGCCGGGGTTGCAGCGCAGCTGCACGTGGCCGATGGACGGCACCCGCGTGCGTTGGAACGCGTTGCCCGCGGCGTCGCTGTCGCCGTGCCAGTTCAGCCCGAGGCGAGGACTGAAGGTGGTCACCAGCTTCATGTCGATCTTGCAGTAGCGGAAGCGCACCGGGTAGTCGAAGTCGTTCCAGTACCAGTTGACGTCGAACGTCGTCACGGGCTCGAGCGCGTCGTCGCCGACCGGGGTGTTGCGCGAGCCGCGCTGGCTGATGATGCCGTGCCCGTAGCCCTTGCCGTAGTTCTCCACACCGTTGACGCCGTTGCCCTGGTTGAGACCCTCACGCTGCGGGTTGCCGGTGCCGCCCTTGCCGTTGTCACGGGCATGGGCGTACTTGTAGATCCGCACGGTCTTGACGGCCACGGCACGTCCGTAGCTCTTGTCCTCGTACTTGGCCATCCACAGCTGGGTCTCGTTGTCGCGCTTGCCCGCCCGCAGGCTGATGTGCACCTTCTTCGGTTGGCAGCGCAGCTCGAGGCGACCGATCCCCGGGATCTTGGTACGACGGGTGTACCGCTTCTTCCTGGTCTTGCCCTTCCACTCCAGGGTGAGCCGCTTGGTGCGGGTCCCCGGGGTGGCGCTGCCGGCCCGCATCGTCGGCTCGGCTCCCTGGCCCGACAGCCGACCCGCGTCGCCCGTCGGGTCGCCGGAGGCGCCCTGGGAGCGTGCCGAGACGGCCGGAGCCCCGACCACCGCGAGAACGGTGGTCAGGGCGACGGCGGTGAGCAGGGCGACGGCGGATCGACGAGCCCGAGAGGCACGTGTCATCGCGCGGGGTTCTCCACGGGCGGAGGCGCCGTCTCGGGGTCGCCGGCCATGGAGCCCTCCTGCACCTCGACGGGGCCGCCGTCGACGGAGGCGAAGGTGGGGTAGTCCTTGGAGTCGATCCAGCCGACCTGGGTCTGGATGTCCTTGCCAGGCAGCGAGATGGCCTGCTCGCTGTCGGCGAAGGTGCGCGAGTTCTGGAGGTAGAACTTCAGGTAGTCCGAGGTCTCGGGACGCTTGAGCGCCCGGGTCGTCGTGGTGATCAGCAGCTGCCGCGAGAGCGGATACTGGCCGTTCACGATGGTCTGCGGGCTCGGGAAGATGCAGTTCATCTGCCCGTCGCCGTCGGCCACCTCGATCTCGAAGGGGCGCAGCAGGTTCTCGTAGACCGCGTAGTAGCTCTGGCGGAAGATGCCGAGACGACCGTTGGTGGCGTCGACACGGGCCTGCGCGGCCTTGAGCGTCAAGTACCGCTTGTTCAGCGGCGTGTAGACGGCGCGGATCCGGTTGACCTCCGTGACGGCCTCGCCCCGGGCGGCGTAGGCGACGCGGACCCGCTCGTCGTCAGCGGCACGGGCCGCCGGCGTCCGCTGGTCGCGGATGCCCTTCTTCTGCTCGGCGACCGCCACCTTGACCTCGGCACGGGCGTCGGCCAGCACGCGCAGCGCCTGCTGGAGCTGGAGACGGAAGCGCTCACGGCGCGGCTCGACCTTGGGCAGGAACTTGGTCCGCAGCTGGTCGGTGGCCGATCCGACCACGAAGATCCGGGTGTCGTCCTCGTCCTGGAAGACCCGGTAGCTGCCCGCGAAGTTGCTCAGGCTGGGCTCGGGCGAGTTGAGGATGTACCGACCGAAGAAGCGCAGCTCGCCGGTGTCGATGTCGGGTCCACCCGTGCGCAGCGGAACGTCGTCGAAGTTGGTGCCGACCTGCGACCAGTTGTTGATGGTGCTGCCGACCCGGAAGATCTCGTTGACCTGGTTGGTGTTGAGGCAGTCGCCCCCCACGTCGGTCTCGTTCTTGATCGCCAGGACGAGCGCGTCCGCGGCGACCTGGAACTGGACGATGTCCAGGCCCTGGGCCTGGCACTGCTCCCACTCGGCGGGGGAGATGGGCCGGGCGGAGTCGACGAGGTCGATCTCGCCCACGCACAGACGTTGGAAGGCCCGGGACTCGCCGGTGAACGTCTGGTTGATCCGGTTGCCGCTCTCGGCGAGGTACGCCGAGTTGGCGCGCGGCGTCAGGGTGCCCTCGGCGCCGTCGATCCGGATCAGGCCGGGCTCGGGGTCGGGCAGGGTGCCCACGAGGACGGTGCCGTCCTCGGTGGTGGTGGGGTCCTCGTCCGCTGTGGCGGAGTCGTCGGCCGCCTCGCGGTCGCTCTCGTTGATCGAGGAGACCCCCGAGCCCTGGGTGTCGTCCGCGGAGCCGCCGTCGTCGCTCCCGCAGGCCGCGAGCGTCAGCCCGGTGGCCAGCGTCAGCGCCGCGACGAGGCTGCGGCGAGCGGTGGTGTGGGTGCGCATCAGTTCGACACTCCTTGCGTGAGCACGGGGGCCTGGCCCTCGAGGTCGGTGGAGTCCACCGTCTCGTCGGCCGGCGGGTACTGGATTCGGTCGTCGCCGTCGAAGTCGACGACGTTGAAGTCCTCGAGGCCGATGCTGTTGAGCTCGTAGCCGCGCAGCAGCGGGGTGCGCTCGTTGTCCTCGATGCGCTCGAAGTAGAACGTCGGGACGGCGGCGCGGTCGACGACGATCGCGCCGTAGGTCTTGAGGGTCTCGACGAGGTAGCGGGCGTACTTCTGCTGGCGCGCACTGAACTTGTAGGGGCGGCCGGTGTCCTGGTCGACGGGGCGCTGGAGCTGGAAGTCGGACTTCAGGAAGATCCGAGCGCCCTCGGGCAGCGAGTTGACCGGGCCGTTGCCGTCGGTGGAGGAGGCGGGCTGGATGAAGGAGCCGGCGGCTGCGCCGGGCACGCTGATCGCCAGCGCGTGGTTGACCTCGCCGCGCTCGAGCTCACCCGAGCGGATCAGTCCGCCGAACAGCGGCAGGCCGGAGCCGCGCGCGCTGACGACGTACGGCTTCTGGAAGCCGGGGCCGTTGAGGTCCCACTGCCGCATGAACTGGTAGCTGATCGAGCCGTCGTCCTCGCGGCGCGCACGCCACAGGTCGTAGGCCTTCTGGTCGTCGGTGTCGAAGACGGTGTACCACCCGTCGTAGCGCGGGTCGGGGTCGACGTCGTCGGGGATGGTGAGGGTGATGTCCTCGGTGCCGTCGCCGCACTGGACCTGGCGGCAGCGCACGACCGTCGGGTCGCCGTCGGCGACGACGGGGCCGGTCCAGGCGCGGGTGTTGATGTAGGCGCCCTCTTCGACGACCTCGCGAGCAGGGTTGCCGTTCAGGTCGACACCGACCTTGATCTTGGCCTGCTCCAGAAGTCCTTCCGAGCGGGGGTGGATCCCCCGCCCGGTGGCCAGCGTGTTCCAGGGAGAGAGCACGCTGAAGACGCTCTCCTGCGGCAGCAGGCGAGCGTTCTCGGTCACGCCGGTGACGCCGGCGCCCGGGACGGTGGTCGGCTCCGCGGTCGGAGCGTCGGTCGGCGCAGCGGTGGCGCTGGGCGAGGCCTCGGGAGCGTCCGCGTCGGCGGCGTCGTCGCTGTCGCTGCTGCCACAGCCGGCGACGATCAGGATCGAGGCGGCGGCCAGGAACGCGGCACCGCGACGGCGCCCACGGGTCTGGGTGGGTCGGTTCGTGTTCACGGTCATGACTTCCGAGTGGTGTCGGGAGACGCCGGCCCGGGGGCGATGGTCGTCTCGATGGACTCGGCGAAACGAGAGAACGTCTCGCCGATCTCGCTCAGCTGGTCGGTCTCGACCGGCGTCAGGTCCTCGCCGGCCCGCATCCGGGCAGCGGAGATGATGGCGTGCGCCTCGCGGCGCGCGTGGAGCCGGATGAGCTCGGCGTCGAGCTCGGCCTGGGCGGTCAACAGCTCACACCGCCGCGCGGCCTCGAGCTCGACCGCCTCCAGGTGACGTTCGTTGGCCTCACCGATCGCGCGCATCGCGGCGATCACCGAGGCCGCGACGTCGGCCACGGACTGGTCGACGGCCAGCTCGTCGTCGGCGTCGAGGTCGTCGACGCCGCCCTGGTCGTGACCCGGCGGCACCAGGTCATCGGGGTCGTCCCCGAGCAGGTCGTCGAGGTCCTCGACGGGGCCGGCGGCCAGGGAGGCTGCCGAGGCGGCCTCGAGCTCGGCCGCGGCCGCCTCGTCGGACTGCCGCCGCAGGCTGTCGGCGCGGGCCTCGGCGCGCGCAGCGGCCTCCTCGGCAGCGGCCTCGGCGGCCGCCACCTCCTCGGCGATCTCGTCGAGGGAGGCGACGTCCTGGATCTGCAGTCGCTCGCTGACGGGCGCAGGAGTGGGTTCGGGGGCCGGAGGAGCGGCCGGCACGGGCTTGGTACGGCGAAAGCGCGGGCGGGCGGCGGGCGCGGACTCAGCCTGCTCGACCGACTCGACCGCGTCGCGGGTCTCGAGCTCGGCGGCCTCGGTCGGAGAGCCCACCTCCTGCTGGTCGCCCTCGCGGTCCTCGACGGTCTCGTCGGGCGCCTCGGCCTCGTCACGCTGGTCCGTCGCCTCGGAGACCTCCTCGGTGTCCTCGCCGTTCTCCGGCTCATCGGTCTGACCCGGGATCGTCTCGCCGCGGGCCTCGGCGACCTCGCGCCGGATGCGGGCGGCCTCGGCGGCCATCGCCTCGTCCACCTTGGCCGGCGGCAGGATCAGGGGCGCGGAGCGCTGCTCCGGGGCATCGTCGGTCGCCTCGGCGTCGGGGTCGGTCCCGGCCTCCTGGTCGGCGGGGCCCTTGGTCAGGGACACGCTGCCGGATGCCGGCTCGTCGCCCGCCCGCTCCTCGGCGCCGAGCTGCGCCGAGAAGTCGACCTGACCGACGCGGTCGTCGTCGGACGACGAGGCGATGTCGTCCAGCGACGGCGCCTCGCCGATCGAGGAGGGCTTCTGCTCGATCACGGGGAGGTCCCGGAGTCGGCGTCGGTGCTCTCGTCGGAACCAGGGTCGGTGGTCAGGGGAGAGCCGTCCTCGCCCTCGATGCCGTCGTAGCCGCCCGGCACGTCGGGGCTGCCCTCGGTCTCGCCGTCGGTGGAGCCGCTGCCCGAGCCGGTGGTGCCGGTCGAGGGTTCCGCGTCGGGATCCAGCGTCAGCTCGTCGTCCGAGATGACGCCGTCGCCGTTGGCGTCGACGCCGGTGCGGACCGAGTCGTCGCCGAACTGGTAGCCGTTGGGCACCTGCACCAGGGTGTAGCGCCGGTTGGCGTAGACCGGCTCCAGCGAGCCGTCACCGCCCATCGCGGCCTCCGGGTAGAGGGTGCTCAGCAGGTCGTTGCTGGTGTTGGTCGACAGCAGCATGTACTCGACGTGGGCGGCCGGGTTGCGAGCCGCACGTCCCCACGGGCCGTCGGACTGGTCGACCCGGTCGAAGAACGTGCTCGGCGAGCCGGTCAGCAGGATGACGGCGTACGTCGAGGCGTTGTCGGTGAGGATCGAGTCCTGCTCCGTGATGTTGTCGCGGATGTAGTTGGCCATGTCGAGCTCGTTGTCGTAGCCGACGATCGAGCCGTCGAGGGTGCGAGCACCCTCCTGGTTGTCACCGGTGGACACGGCGTCGTGGAAGGCCCGCTCGAGGCTCTGCTGCTTGAAGTCACTCATCGAGCTGAACGTCCACGGGATGCTGAGGAGCAGACCCGCCGCCAGGACCCCGGCGACGATGAAGCCGCTGGACATCGCCGACCGGGCCAGCCAGATGGCACCGACGACCGAGACGAGCAGGATCGGCAGCGCGTTGCTCATCAGCAGCGGGGAGTCGGTCACCCTCAGGGCGACCGCGAGGCCGGGAGCGAGGATGGAGACGGCCAGCATCAGCCCGAGCCAGAGCGCGAAACCGTTGCGGCGGGCGATGCCGGCGAAGATCAGGGCGGGCAGGACCACGATGGCGATCGGGGCGCCGTAGACGACGAGGTCGAAGGTGCCGCGCAGGATCTCGGTGAAGGAGAAGTCGTCCAGACCACCGGAGGAGGCCACGTCGCTGCTCTCGGTGACCCAGTTGAACGGGTCGGAGAGCAGGATCAGGTTGAAGGCCGACCAGAGCGCGATGACGTAGACCGTCGGGGCGGCGAAACCGACCGTCGTGCCCTCGACCTCGCGACCGTCGGCGCCGAGACGGGCCAGGATGGCGGCCACCATGATCAGGCTGATCAGGAACCACACCAGCGAGCCGTAGCCGGTGAGGGCGGCGACCGAGTAGCTGAGCCCGGCGATCATCACGAAGCGGATGTCGGCGGTGACGTACCAGGCGAACAGGGCGCCCAGGGCGGCGAGCACGAAGGCTAGCCACATGAAGTTGCGGGCACCGATCGAGGCGTACATGACCACGAGCGGGTTGAGGCCGAGGGTGGCCAGCACCGCGGCGCGCAGCGGGAAGACGATCTGGGCCCGGCGCATCATCGTGTTGAGGAACATCATCGTCAGGCCGGCGAAGATCGCCGAGACCACGGGGACCACGATCAGGGACCGGGCGAGCGCCGGGATCACCGTGAACGGCGTGACCAGCAGGATCGACAGCGGCGGGTAGTCGAAGCCGACCGAGGACAGCTTGGGCGGCTCGTTGTGGAAGATCATCAGGCTGCGGTCGAAGCGGTCGAGGGTCTCGAAGCCCACGACGTGCATCTGGACCACGAGCCAGTAGCCCACGATGGCGTAGAACACGGTGAAGACCACGAAGACCGCGGTGCTCTCCCACCAGCGGCGCTCGATGTCGGCGGGGCGGCGACCGACTGCCTGGACGATGCCCGAAAGTCGCTCCCGATTGCTGACGATCTTGGTGGTGGTGTCGGTCGTCATACGGATCAGCCCTCGTCCAGACCGTGCTCGGTCTTTTCCCAGTAGAAGGGGTTGGTGAAGAGCTGGATGAAGCCCTTCCATGCGGCGTAGCTCATCAGGCCCCAGTAGAGCGGGGAGAGCATCGCGGTCCGGGTCAGCCCGAACTCACCGCGTTGCAGGCTCCCGGCCACGTTGAGGTAGATGAAGATGAAGTTTTCGGAGAGCTGGGCTGTGATTTGGAAGATGAATCTTGTGGTGAGTTGGGTGCGGCGGGACATGTTGTGGTAGGCGTAGTGTTTCATGCAGATGCCGCAGAAGAGGAGGGAGACGATGCCTACACCATTCCAATCATGTTAGCGGATGTGACGTGCTTTTTGGAGCAGGAAGGGGTTGGGTATATCGTACCAGACATGTGGATGGCGTTTGAGAAGAAATATGCCGCATACGCTATCAGCACGATGATACAACTCTCCGTCTTAGGAAACCGTCGTATATACGTAAACTTGAGCAGCAAACTCGTCACCATGCCAATCAAAAGTCCAA
>NZZG01000117.1 GCA_002698575.1 Pimelobacter sp.
CGTGGGCGGAGCCCTCGCCGTTGAGCGCGCCGCCAGTCGACCGGGAGAGGCTCGCAGTCAACGGATGCCGAAGGCACCGCGCAGCGGTCGAGCGCAGCGAGACCCGGTCGACTACGCGCGCGGGCGCCACACCCACCACGAGGAGCGAGCGCCCCGCCAACCCGGAAGAACACCCACCCTCGAGGAGCACCCCCGACGCCAACCCCGAACAACGGCCCACCCCGACAAGCAACACCGAGCCGACGCCACCAGGCGCCGACTCGGCATCACGCTGTGGGACCGCCAGGGTCCGGGGATCAGGACCCGACGGCCGCCTTCAGGGCCGCTGCGCGGTCGGTGCGCTCCCAGGTGAACTCGGGCAGCTCGCGACCGAAGTGCCCGTACGCCGAGGTCTTGGCGTAGATCGGGCGCAGGAGGTCGAGGTCGCGCAGGATCGCGGCGGGGCGCAGGTCGAAGACCTCGAGGACGGCCTTCTGGATCGCCTCGTCGGACACGATGCCGGTGCCGAACGTCTGGACGAAGACGCCCACGGGCTGGGCCTTGCCGATGGCGTAGGCGACCTGGGCCTCGCAGCGGCGGGCGAGCCCGGCGGCGACGACGTTCTTGGCGACCCAGCGCATCGCGTAGGCGGCCGAGCGGTCGACCTTCGAGGGGTCCTTGCCGGAGAAGGCGCCGCCTCCGTGGCGAGCCATGCCGCCGTAGGTGTCGACGATGATCTTGCGGCCGGTGAGTCCGGCGTCACCCATCGGGCCTCCGACCACGAAGCGACCGGTCGGGTTGACCAGGAGCCGGTAGCCCTCCGAGGGCAGCTTGAACGTTGCGAGGACCGGGTCGATGACGTGCTGCTTGATCTCGGCCTCGAGGGTGTCGAGGTCGGTCTTCTCGGAGTGCTGGGTCGAGAGCACGACGGTGTCGACGCGCACCGGCACGTCGTCCTCGTCGTACTCGATGGTCACCTGGGTCTTGCCGTCGGGACGCAGGTTGGCCATGGTGCCGTTCTTGCGCACCTCGGTGAGCCTCTCCGAGAGGCGCTGGGCCATCACGATGGGCAGCGGCATCAGCACGTCGGTGTCGTCGCAGGCGTAGCCGAACATCAGGCCCTGGTCGCCGGCGCCGCGGGCGTCGAGCTCGTCCTCGGAGGAGCCGACGCGGGCCTCGTGGCCCTGGTCGACACCCTGGGCGATGTCAGCCGACTGTCCACCGATGGCGACCTGGACGCCGCACGTGGTGCCGTCGAAGCCCTTCTCGGAGGAGTCGTAGCCGATGTCGAGGATCGCGCTGCGGACCAGGTCGGCCATCGGGGCGTAGGCGTTGGTGCGCACCTCGCCGGCGACGACGACCAGGCCGGTCGTGAGCAGGGTCTCGACAGCGACGCGGAGGTTCTCCTTGTCGGAGTCGTGCTCCATCAGGTAGTCGAGGATCGTGTCGCTGATCCGGTCGGCGATCTTGTCCGGGTGACCCTCGGTCACGGACTCCGAGGTGAAGAGGCGTCCAGCCACAGTGGTTCTCGCTCTCGATCGAACTGGGGTGTCCCAGCGGTGCAGATGACGTTCCGGTCGGCCGCGCTGGCCCCGCCAGGCGCCGTTGCCCTGGGCGGATCAGTCTAGGCGGGTCCCAGCATGCAAGATCGGCGTCTCAGGCACCGAATCCTCGCGCGTCAGGTCCTGCTCGGCCGAGCGCTCACACCAGGCGCCGGCGGACCTCGTCCCAGATCACGTGCGCCAGCGCAGACTTCGATCCGAGGGGTACGTCGGTCCGCCCGCCGTCGGCGCCGAGCACGACGGCCTCGTTGTCGGGGCTGCCGAAGACCGCTCCCCCGCTCACGTCGTTGACGACCAGCAGGTCGCAGCCCTTGCGGGCGAGCTTGGCGCGGGCCAGGTCCAGGACCGTCCCGGTGTCGTCCCCGGTCTCCGCGGCGAAGCCGACGATGACGCTGCCGGCCCGGGCGCGCGTCGTGGAGATCTCGTGCAGGATGTCGTCGTTCTGGGTGAGGGTGATCGTCGGGGCCGACCCGTCGGCCGCCTTCTTGATCTTCGCGTCGCTGACCTGCGTCGGCCGGAAGTCCGCAGGAGCTGCGGCCATCACCACCGCATCGGCCGACGCCGCGGCCTCGACGACGGCGTCGCGGAGCTCGCTCGTCGTCTCGACTCGCACCAGGCGGACGCCGGCAGGGGTCGGGAGGCCGACGTTCGCGGCCACGAGCGTCACCTCGGCGCCGCGCACCGCCGCCGCCCGGGCGAGGGCGTAGCCCTGCAGGCCGGAGGACCGGTTGCCGAGGAAGCGCACGGGGTCGAGGTACTCCCGGGTGCCGCCCGCGGAGACGACCACGTGGCGCCCGGAGAGGTCGGGTGTGGAGGAGTCCGGGGCACCCACGTTCCCGCGGGCCAGGACCTCCGTGCAGGCCTCGAAGAGCGCCTCCGGGTCCGGGAGCCGGCCCTTGCCGGTGTCTTTGCCGGTCAACCGGCCCTCGTCGGGCTCGATCACGATGGCCCCGCGGGACCGCAGGGTCGCGACGTTGGCCCGGGTGGCGGGGTGCTCCCACATCTCGGTGTGCATCGCCGGCGCGAAGACCACCGGGCAGCGGGCGGTGAGCAAGGTGTTGGTCAACAGGTCGTCGGCCAGACCGTGGGCCGCCTTCGCCAGCAGGTCGGCGGTGGCCGGAGCCACGACCACGAGGTCGGCGCCCTGCCCGATCCGGACGTGGGGCACCTCGTGGACCGAGGTCCACACGTCGGCCGCCACCGGCTTGCCCGAAAGGGCCGACCACGTCGGGGCGCCGACGAACTCGAGGGCCGAGGAGGTGGGGACCACGGTGACGTCGTGGCCGGACTCGCTCAACCGCCGGAGCAGCTCGCAGGCCTTGTAGGCCGCGATGCCCCCGGCGACCCCCAGGACGACCGAAGGCCGGGCCCCCGTGGGGGGCCCGGCCGTGGTGCTGTCGATGCTCAGCTGAGAACTCGTGTCACTCGGCGACGTTGGCAGCGGCGTCGAGGGCGGCCTGCTTGGCAGCGGCCTCCTCGGCGGCGAGCTCGGCCGGGTCGACGTCCTCGCAGGTCAGCTTGTCGTCGTTGATCTCGCGCAGCGCGATGGACAGCGGCTTCTCCTGGACGTGCGTGTCGACCAGCGGCCCGACGTACTCGAGCAGGCCCTCACCCAGCTGGGAGTAGTAGGCGTTGATCTGTCGCGCACGCTTGGCGCTGTAGAGCACCAGCTTGTACTTGCTGTCGGTCTTGGTGAGCAGGTCGTCGATCGACGGGTTGGTCACGCCTTCGGCGGCAATGTTGGGCGCAGACACGCGTCAGCCTCACTGGTTCGTTGAATGATTCGTCCGGACCCGAACGGGTTCACGGATGCGGTGGGACGCCGGGGTGACCGGAGTCCTTCATCAAGGCTACCAACTCGTCGGCTGCATCGTGAACTTCGTGGTTGACGATCGTCACGTCGAACTCGCTCTCGGCCGCCAGCTCCTCGCGTGCGGTGTCGAGGCGTCGCTCCCGTTCGGCGTCGGTCTCGGTGCCGCGGCCGACGAGCCGGCGGACGAGCTCGTCCCACGACGGGGGCTTGAGGAACACGAAGACGGCCTCGGGCATCGTGGCCCGCACCTGACGGGCCCCCTGGAGGTCGATCTCCAGCATCGAGGGTCGTCCGGCCGCGAGGGACTCCTCGACCGGTCCCCGCGGGGTGCCGTAGCGGGCCGCTCGGTGGACCACGGCCCACTCGAGGAGGTCGCCGTCGGCGATCATCGCGTCGAAGGTCGCGTCGTCGACGAAGTGGTAGTGCACGCCGTCGACCTCACCGGGGCGTGGCGCGCGGGTCGTGGCCGAGACGGAGAGCCAGACCTCCGGGTGCCGTTCGCGCACGGCAGTGGCGACGGTGCCCTTGCCGACGGCCGTGGGCCCGGCGAGCACGACGAGTCTCCGGAACCCGCCCGACGACGCTGCAGGTGCCTGGCCGGGGTCGTGGGTCACGAGTTGTCGGGCGCGAACTCGCGCTCGAGCGCGGCGATCTGCTTGGTGCCCAGACCACGGACGCGGCGGGACTCGGCGATGCCCAGCCGCTCCATCACCTGTCGCGCCCGCACCTTGCCGAGCCCGGGGAGGGACTGCAGCAGGTCGACCACGCGCATCTTGCCGATGACCTCGTTGGCCTGACCCTCCGCGATGACGTCGCTGATGGAGGCGCCGGAGTTCTTGAGACGGTTCTTCACCTCGGCCCGCTCGCGTCGGGAGGCGGCAGCCTTCTGCAACGCCGCCTGGCGCTGTTCGGGGGTCAGCGGGGGCAAAGCCACGTGGGGTCCTTCGTGTCTGACTGGATGGTCCAGGCGGCCGAGCGTGCCGCTGAGAGGCCAATCTAGTCAGATGACGCAGCAGGCGGCAACGCCGGTCCGCTCGCACCGGGTCGGCGGCGCGGTCACAGGCTCAGGGGTGTCTTGCAGACATCGCGGGACTGCTGCTGCACCGCGTCGAGAGCGGTGCGCATGGCGTCGGTGACCAGCCCCGAGGCGGCCGCGCTGATCGCGGCCGTGTCCGCGGCCGACAGGCCCGCCGGGGGCTGGGCCGGGTCGTACGTGGCCGGGTCGAGGTCCGCAGCCTGGAGTGCCTCGTCGAGCACGGTGAGCCGCTGGACCACCACGGCCCACTCGTCGGCGATGTCGTCGGGTGCCTTCTCCTGCAACGCCCGGAAGCTCGGCAACGCCTCGAGCAGTCCACGCGTCGGCCCCGCGGCCGCCGCCTCGGTCAACGGCTGCTGCTGGTCGGCGACCTCGTCGCAGTAGCGGGTGAACGGGTCGTCCTCACCGCAGCCGGCCAGGCCCATGCCCAGCACCACCACGAGGCCGGCCGATGTCCAGCCCCTCCGGCGTCGAGGACCGCGACCGCTGCCGCGGCTCACCCGAGCCCGACCAACGCGTCGTTGGCGCGCCGTACGGCGTCTCGCATCGCCGTCGCTTCGGGCCCGGCCCGCAGGACCTCGCGCGAGGAGCTGGCGGTGACGTTGCCGGCGGCCGCGCCGAAGATCCGGCGGATGTCGGCGGCCGTCCCGCCCTGGGCCCCGAACCCGGGCGCCAGGATCGGACCGTTGAAGGCGAAGGAGACCCTCCGCTCACCGATCACGTTGTCGATGGTGGCTCCGACCACGGCGCCGAACGACCCCAGCGGGGCCGCGTCGCCGTTGAGGCCACGCAGGTGCTCGAGCATCCGCTCCCCCACGCTCCGGCCCTGCTCGACCGAGGCGTGCTGGACCTCCGGTCCCTCCTTGTTGGAGGTCAGCGCCAGCACGAACAGTCCCGCGTCGTGGCGACGCGCGGCGTCGACGAAGGGCGACAGGGAGCCGAACCCGAGGTAGGGGCTGACCGTGATCGCGTCGGCGGCCAACGGACTCACCGGGTCGAGGTAGGCGTCGGCGTAGGCCTGCGAGGTGGACCCGATGTCCCCGCGCTTCACGTCGAGCAGGACCAGCGCGCCGGCTGCGCGCGAGGCCTCGATGACGTGCTCGAGGACCGCGACGCCGCGCGAGCCGAACCGCTCGTAGAAGGCCGACTGCGGCTTGACCACCGAGCACAGCGGCGCCACGGCGTCGACGACGCTGAGGGCGAAGCGCTCGAGGCCGGCCACGTCGTCGGACAGTCCCCAGTCGTGCAGCAGCGCGGCGTGGGGGTCGATGCCGACGCAGAAGGGCCCGCGCGCGTCCACCGCGGCGCGGAATCGGGCTCCGAACGACCCGGTGTCCGGCGTCTCGGCGCCCGTCATGGCACCCGCACCAGGGCGTCGGGCGTGAGGTCGGCGCGGTGCGGGTAGCCGTCGACGGCCATGATCAGGTCGGTCTCGGCCTGCAGGGACCGCAGCACGTGCGTGGCGCCCGCGACCCCGCCCAGGGCCAGTCCGTACACGTAGGGTCGACCGATCGCGACCGTGCTCGCCCCCAGGGCGAGCGCCTTGACCACGTCGGCCCCGGAGCGGACCCCGGAGTCGAAGACCACCGGGGCCTCGCCCCGGTCCGGGTGCGACCGGACGGCCTCGACCACCCCGGGCAGCCAGTCGATCGCGGCACCGCCGCCGTTGGCCTGGCGGCCACCGTGGTTGGAGACGTAGATGCCGTCGACACCCTCGTCGAGCGCGCGCCTGGCGTCGTCGGGGTGACAGATCCCCTTGAGGACCAGTGGCAGGTCGGTCAGCGACCGGAGCCACGCCAGGTCGTCCCACGACAGGGGGTTGCCGAACGTGCCGACCCACGTCATCACGGTCGTGCCGAGGTCCGGGTCCGGCCCGGTCATCTCGGCGAAGACCGGGTCGGAGGTGTAGTTGGCCAGTGCCTTGCCGCGCAGCTGCGGGAAGTTGCCGCTCGCCAGGTCCCGGGGACGCCACCCCGGCACCCAGGTGTCGAGCGTGACCACGATGGCGTCGTACCCGGCCCTCTCGGCGCGCGAGACCAGGCTGGCCGCCAGCTCGCGGTGCTTCGGCGTGTAGAGCTGGAACCACAGCGGCGCGTCGCCGCGGGCGGCCGCGACGTCCTCGAGCGGGTCGCTCATCAGCGTGGAGCCGATGAACGGGACACCGGTGGCGGCCGAGACCTCGGCACCGTGCACGTCCCCGTGCTGGTCGAGCGTGACCAGCCCGAGCACCCCCACCGGCGCCATCATCAGCGGGCTGGGCACCGTGGTGCCGAACAGCTCCACGGACAGGTCGCGCTCAGCCGAGGCTCGCAGCATCCGGGGCACCAGCGCCCACCGGTCGAACGCGGTCGCGTTGCCACGCTGGGTCGACTCGGTGCCACTCCCCCCGGCCACGTAGGTCCGCAGCTCGGGCGGCAGCGCGGCGAGGGCGTCGGCCTCGAGCTCGGCGTAGGTGAACGGGTGCTGGGGCAGGTTGCCACCGAGCGCGCCCAGGTAGAGCTCGATCTGGTAGTCGCCGAAGGTCACCGCGTCACCCCCGAGCGGGCCATCGGTGCTGTGGCGCGACGTGTCATGACAACCCCTTCACGATCGATCGGGGCCAGGCCGGCCCCTCGTAGACGAACGCCGTGTAGCCCTGGATCAGGTCGGCGCCGGCCTCCAGCCTGCCTCGCGCATCCTCGACGGTGGTGATGCCACCCACCCCGACGAGGGTCAGATCGAGCCCGACGCGGCCGCGGAGCAGTCGGAGCACGTGACCCGCCCGCTCGGCCAGCGGCCGACCCGACAGGCCTCCGGCGCCGATCTCCGCGACCTCGGCCGGGTGGCTGCGCAGGCCGCCTCGACTGATCGTGGTGTTGGTGGCGATGATCCCGTCCAGGCCGATGGTGAGCGCGAGGTCGGCGACCGCGAGCACGTCCTCGTCGGCCAGGTCGGGCGCGATCTTGACCAGCAGTGGCACCCGCGTGGTGGTGACGCCGTCGGCGACCCGCCGGACGTGCTCGAGGAGGGGCTGGAGGCGCTCGACCGACTGGAGGCTGCGCAGCCCCGGCGGGTTGGGTGAGCTGACGTTGACGACGAGGTAGTCGGCCCACGGGGCGAGCAGCCGGGTGCTGAGGCCGTAGTCGTCGAGGACGGCCCGCTCGTCGTCCTCGGGCACGACCTTGGTCTTGCCGATGTTGACCCCCAGGAGGGGGCCACCGGCGGCCGCCGCGCGCCGCGACTGCCGCTGGGCCAGACGCTGGGCGACGGCCTCGGCGCCGTCGTTGTTGAAGCCCATCCGGTTGACGATCGCCCGGTCCGCCACGAGGCGGAAGAGGCGTGGCCTCGGGTTGCCGGGCTGCGCCTGGCCGGTCACGGTCCCGATCTCCACGTGGCCGAACCCGAGCGCGCCGAGGGCGTCGATGCCGAGGGCGTTCTTGTCGAAGCCGGCCGCCAGCCCGAGCACGTGGGGGAAGGTCAGGCCCATCGCCGTCACCGGCTCGGGCGCGCCGCCCCGCGCCACACCCGGCACCCGGTCGAGACCCCGGAGCAGCGGGGCCGCCGACCGTACGGCCCGGAAGCCCAGGTGGTGGGCGCGCTCGGGGTCGACCCGGGTGAAGCCGTGCTCGAAGATCCGCCGGTAGAGGACCATCAGTCGAGGGCCGTCCCCGCCTGCTGGGCCCGGGTCGAGGCCCGCGTGATCGTCATCCACTCCTGCAGGCTGCGCACCCCGACGTCGCCGCGGCGTCTCGCCTCGATCCCCTGCACGGCGGCACCGAGACCCTGGACCGTGGTGATGCACGGGACGTTGGCCATCACGGCGGCGGTGCGGATCTCGTAGCCGTCGAGCCGCGCCTGACCGTTCCCTCCGGCACTGCCCGCGCCGTACGGCGTGTTGACGATCAGCTGGATCTCGCCGTCGTGGATCAGCTGGACGGTGGTCTTCTCGCCCGCGGGGCCAGGGCCCTCGAAGTGCTTGCGCACCACCGTGCAGGCCATCCCGTTGCGCCGCAGGACCTCCGCGGTGCCCTGGGTGGCCAGGATCTCGAAGCCGAGGTCGGCGAGCACCTTGACCGGGAAGATCATCGAGCGCTTGTCGCGGTTGGCCATCGAGACGAAGATCTTGCCCGAGGTCGGCAGCGGACCGAAGGCGGCCGCCTGGGACTTGGAGAAGGCCGTGCCGAAGTCGCGGTCGAAGCCCATCACCTCGCCGGTCGACTTCATCTCCGGACCCAGGACGGTGTCGACCTGGGAGCCGTCGGCGGTACGGAACCGGTTGAACGGCATCACCGCCTCCTTGACCGCGATCGGCTGGTCGGAGGGGAGCATGCCTCCGTCGCCGGTGGCCGGCAGCAGCCCGGCGGCACGGACCTCGGCGATCGACTCGCCGAGCATCACTCGGGCGGCGGCCTTGGCCAACGGGGTCCCGGTCGCCTTGGAGACGAACGGCACGGTGCGCGAGGCCCGCGGGTTGGCCTCGAGGACGTAGAGGATGTCGGAGCCGAGCGCGAACTGGATGTTGATCAGGCCGCGCACGCCCACGCCACGCGCGATCGCCTCGGTCGCGACGCGGATCCGGTCGATCTCCCGCGCCCCGAGCGTGATCGGCGGCAGCGCGCAGGACGAGTCGCCCGAGTGGATCCCGGCCTCCTCGATGTGCTCCATCACGCCGCCCAGGAAGAGCTCGGTGCCGTCGAAGATGGCGTCCACGTCGACCTCGACGGCGTCGTCGACGAAGCGGTCGACGAGCACCGGCGCGGCCGGGCTGATCAGGCCGGCGGCGACGTAGCGCTCCAGGTAGGCCTGCAGCGACTCGTCGCCGTACACGATCTCCATGCCGCGACCTCCCAGCACGTAGCTGGGACGGACCAGGACGGGGTAGCCGATCTCGGCGACGATCCGCTGCGCCTCCGGGTACGACGTGGCCGTGCCGTGCTTGGGCGCGACCAGGCCGGCCTCGGCGAGCACGCGACCGAAGGCGCCGCGCTCCTCGGCGAGGTCGATCGCGTCGGGTGAGGTGCCGACGATGGTGACCCCGTTGGCGGCCAGCCCCTGGGCGAGACCCAGCGGCGTCTGCCCGCCGAGCTGGCAGATGACGCCGGCGATCGGACCCGCGAGGCTCTCGGCGTGCACGATCTCCAGCACGTCCTCGAGGGTGAGCGGCTCGAAGTAGAGGCGGTCGGAGGTGTCGTAGTCGGTCGAGACCGTCTCGGGGTTGCAGTTGACCATGATCGTGTCGTAGCCGCCGCCGGGCAGGTCGGGGTCGCTGAGCGCGAGCGAGGCGTGCACGCACGAGTAGTCGAACTCGATGCCCTGACCGATGCGGTTGGGCCCGGAGCCGAGGATGATCACCGCGGGACGTTCGCGCGGGGCGACCTCGCTCTCCTCGTCGTAGGAGCTGTAGTGGTACGGCGTCGCCGCGGCGAACTCCGCCGCGCACGTGTCGACGGTCTTGTAGACCGGCCGGATGCCGAGGGCGTGACGCACACCGCGCACCACGTCGGCGCTCATCCCGCGGATCTTGCCGATCTGGGCGTCGGAGAACCCGTGCCGCTTGGCGCGGCGCAGGACCGACGGCGTGAGCTCGGGAGCGGCGGTGACCTCCGCGGCGATCTCGTTGATCAGCAGCAGCTGGTCGACGAACCACGGGTCGATCCGGGTGGCCTCGAAGACCTCCTCGGCGGTCGCCCCGGCACGCAGGGCGTCCATCACCTTCTTGAGGCGGCCGTCGTGCGGGGTGCGCACCGCCTCGAGCAGCGCCTCCTTGTCGAGCTCGACCCACTCCTGGTGCCAGTCGAAGACGGCGTCCTTGCTCTCCAAGGACCGCAGGGCCTTCTGCAGCGCCTCGGTGAAGTTGCGTCCGATCGCCATCGCCTCGCCGACCGACTTCATGTGCGTGGTCAGGGTGGGGTCGGCGGCCGGGAACTTCTCGAAGGCGAAGCGCGGGATCTTCACGACCACGTAGTCGAGGGTGGGCTCGAAGGCCGCCGGCGTGCTCTGAGCGTCGTCGCGGGTCGTGATGTCGTTGGGGATCTCGTCGAGGGTGTAGCCGATCGCGACCTTGGCGGCGATCTTGGCGATCGGGAAGCCGGTGGCCTTGGAGGCCAGTGCGCTCGAGCGGGAGACGCGCGGATTCATCTCGATGACGATCAGGCGCCCGTCGGCCGGGTTGACGGCGTACTGGATGTTGCACCCGCCGGTGTCGACGCCGACCGAGCGGATGATGCCGATCGCCAGGTCGCGCATGTCCTGGTACTCGCGGTCGGTCAGCGTCATCGCGGGGGCGACGGTGATCGAGTCGCCGGTGTGCACCCCCATCGGGTCGACGTTCTCGATGGAGCAGATGATCACCACGTTGTCGGCGGTGTCACGCATCACCTCGAGCTCGTACTCCTTCCAGCCGAGGATCGACTCCTCCAGGAGCACCTCGGTGGTCGGGCTGGCGGTCAGGCCCTGGCCGGCGATGCGGCGCAGCTCGGCCTCGTCGTAGGCCAGGCCGGAACCCGCGCCGCCCATCGTGAACGACGGGCGGACGACGACCGGGTAGCCGAGGTCCTCGGCGCCGGCGAGCGCCTTCTCCAGCGCCGCCTTCTCCTTCGTGGCCTTCGGCGAGCCCGGTGCGAGGTCCTCGCCGTTGCAGATGACCGACCGGGCGCACTCGCCGCCGAGCTCCTCGACGATGCC
>NZZG01000118.1 GCA_002698575.1 Pimelobacter sp.
GCGTAGTGCGAAGAGAGCTCACGGGCCGTGCGGAGGGCCTGATGGCTCTCAGGGCCCGTTTGCGGGATCGTCGGTGGGCTCAGTCCGAGGAGCGAGCCGCTCCGTCGCGGCGCGGTAGTCCGGCACCACAAGCCGGCGATTGATGTAGTGCCGTTCGGTGACCGTCTTGGACGTGTGGCCGAGCTGATCCTTGGCGGCGTCGGCGTCGTAGACCTCGTCGATCTCGGTTGCCACCGTCCGGCGGAAGGAGTGCGGTGAGACGTCGCTGAGCGCGGCGATGTCGGCGTACTCGTCGAGCTGGCGGATGTGCCACAGCCGGCTCTGGACGTTGCCGGGGATGTGCCAGGTTCCGTTGCGGCTGGCGAAGACTGCGTCGATGTCGTTCGGTGGCTGCTCCAGCTTGCGTCGGCGCAGGATGGCAACGGCCCAGTCGGGGAGTGCGGTGGGGCGGATGGCGGCGTGGGTCTTGCCGTAGTCGACCCGCTTGCCCTTGGAGGTGATCTGGCCGTTGACCATGAGCCACGGGAACCAGGTCTCGTCGTCGCGGCGCGCGGGAGGGGCGGTCAACTCGATGTCGGACCAGCGCAGGGCGAGCAGTTCGCCGATCCGCATACCGGTGGCGATGAGCATGTCGACGATGTCAGGGAGGTCGACACTCTTGGGGCCATTGCGCCGCTCGGCGTTCGCCCACTCACGGATGGCCGCACGCACAGCGTCGAGGTCCTCGACCGCTACCGGCTTCTTCTTGACCTTCGGCACAGGGACTGACGGGACGGCTGTTGCCGGGTTGCCGTTGAGCGCCTCGTGGAAGATCGCCATGTTGAAGGCCCGCACCAGGACGCTACGGATCCGCTTGCGCATGTCCGCTGAGACCCCGGCGCTGTCCAGAGCCGCCTGGATGATGACGGGCCGAACGTGTCGCAGCTGGTAGGCACCCAGAGGGTGCTCGGTCTTGTCGCTGTCGAGCACCCAGCGCAGGTGATAGCGGTAAAGCTCTAGGGTCTCCGAGTTGGGACTGCCGTCGGCCTTTTCCATCTTGGCGAACCAGAGATCGAGCAGTTCCTGAACCGTGTCGTCGGGAGCGATGGCGCCATCGCCGAACGTGCCGGTGTGCTCGACGAAGAATGCCTTGAGGTTGGCCCTTGCCTTGTTCTTGGTTTCGCCGCTCTTGCGGTACTCGCGGACGACGCCGTCGACATCGCAGTAGCGGGCACGTGCCAGCCACGTCCCGTTGGCACGCTGTGTGCAGTTGATGTCGCCGTAGGTGCCGACCACTAACTTCTGTCGGGCCATTTCTGATTCCTTTCGTGTACCTGATCCCGTCAGGGCTGCGCTGTCCGGAGGGCTCCACCCCGCACCCGGCTTGCGCGGCTGCGGCTCCGAACCTGCCGATCGCCATCCGAGGCGGGGCCGGCGCCTTCGTTGTCGCCGCCGAGTGCGAACGACTCCTCGTGATCCCGGAGCCACCGGTCGAGCTCGGACAGGCGGTACTTGAGCCTGCGCCCGCCTTCACTGCGCGTGGGCCATAGCCGGGTCGTCGTACGCGCCAGGTCAGGAGCGTGGCCTTCGGGACGCCGAGATAGCCACAGGCGTCCTCGGTGTTGAGGAAGGGGTCTTAGGGAAGCGGGACGACGAGGGCCAAGGGCATCTCCTTGTCGCCGCTGCTCGCGGTGGATTGGGTGTCAGATCGACGGGACATCAGGGCTCGCTCCTCTCGGTGGTGGCCGGTGGTCCAGCGCGGCCTCGAAGTCGAGGCGGCTTTGCGCTGCGCCTTCCGGCGCCTTTCGTTGGATAGGTGTGGGCCGCAGGTCACTGCGCACGATTGCGAGCAGCTCGGTCTGCACGGGCGTGGTGATGGGCACGAACGTCTGCCGGGTGACGCGGACGAGTTCGCCGTTGTGGTCGTCGAGTCCGGGGACGTTGATGCGCTGGAAGTAGAGGCGCTGGGCGACGCCGTGCTCGATGACGTTGCAGATCCGGTCGTCGATGCCCGCGCTGACCCGCTGGAGCCGACGGTTCTGCGGGGGATCGGCAAGTCCGTTTCGGCCGAGTTTCTCCATGCGGACGGCGGCGACGGAGCCTTGGCCGGCGGCGGGTCCACCGTTCCCGACCATCCCGCCGAGGTCACGGGTCTCGTGGACGAGTCGCCCGTAGCTCTCAGCACGTCGCTCCCACCGGACCGCGACGGTCGGGTCGACGGTTTGGAGTCGGCGGGCTGCTTCACGCGAGACGATGCGTTGGGAGTCGAGCACGACACGCAGGTTGTGGGCGGTGGGGAACGTCCCGAGGCGGATGAGCAGGTTGTGCTGGGCCTGGAATACGCCGGTGATCCCGGGCAGGTCGGGTCCTTCAATCAGCGTTGGTTCGGGCCGCCATCCGCGAAGGTCGACGGTGTAGTCCGGCTCGCCGTATCCTGCCCGTGTCGCGCACGTCTCGGCCGCACGTCCAAGGCGGCCCGGCTCCTTGAGTGCCTGCCAGCCGGGGATGTTGGCGTAGCGACGGTCGAGGCTGACGACCGCACGCACCACGTCGGCGGCGTCCTTGATGACGGTCAGGCACTGAGCTTCGGACAGACGGCCGTACCCGACGCCGTTGGCGAAGTCGTGCTCGCCGAGCACGCAAGCACGAGCCGCCTGACGCCAGGTGTCGACGAGCGCGAACGGCTGCTCGGTGACCAGCTCGTCCATCGTTGGCAGGTTGACCTCGGTCGCGGCGAGAGTGGCTTCCAGGCGATAGCGCAGCTCCTCGGCAGGGCCACGCGTGCGGCCGGTGCTTCCTTCGAGGTTGATGTGCGGGTTGGCGGCACGCATCGCCTGGTGGCTCCAGACGAGTACGGCGTAGCGGTAGCGCGCGATCTGCTCACCGATCACCTTCCGCTCATCGGGAGTCGTGGTCTCGGGGACCGTGTGCAGGCCGGCGCCACCGATGCGTTGCTGGATGCGGTGCTGCCGCAGCAGTTCACTCAGCGCGTCGCGGAGCATCCCGCTGGTCTCGCCGTACATCAGGGCGCATCCAGTTCTCGGGCGGCCCACAGCATGTCGAGGACGAGCTCGACGGTCAGGGAGTCGATGCCGTGCCTGACGAGGTCCTCGATGGCCGACTCGGCGACCTCGAAGAGCACGTCGCGGTCGGTGACCGGGACCGGGCTAATGCCGGGGATGTAGTCGCCGTGGATGAAGTCGATCTGGAGCAGCACGCGGTCGTACTCGATCGACGCATCGGTCGTGAGCGCGGCGTCGGCCAGGGCGGCGACGTAGGAGCGGGCCTCGGCGAGGGTCACCGCGTGGGCGAGCAGCATGGGTGAGTCCTTTCGGGGGCTGGAGATGGTCGGCATGTCTTCGACCGTGGAGTGGTCGATCGAGGACGCCGAGGACGCTTAGTCCTGTCTGTGGACAAGCCGGTGGAAAGTCCCGCTGTGTATCGGGTGCGCGGCTACGCAGCGAAGCGAACCGCGTCTTCGATCGCTCTGCGGGCGGCGAGGTCCTCGGCGACGAACGCGGTGAAGTCGGCTCGTCGGTCGACGATCTCGATCTCCGGCGCGGGCTCGTACGGGGCTTCTCCGGGCCACGCGGTCTGCCGGGTCGGCCTGTCACGGTCCAGCCGCGTACCGCACAGGGACACCCACTCGCGTAGCCGGTTTCGGGCCTCGGCGAAGTCTCGATGCCAGGCGAGAGGTGCTGACGGCGAACCATCGGGGTCGTAGGCGTTGAGCCAGTGGGTGTGGAGTGCAGAGAGTTCCCAGATCAGCTCGTCGTGGCGATGCCACAGCGGTGGGATCACCGTCGGCGGCAGGCCGTAGGTGTGCCGCAGCCAGTCCACCCACGCGTCGAGGTCGTGCCACTCGTCGAATGCCTCGTCCGCGGTGAGGAGGTTCCAGTTGATCGGGCGCAGCGGGCGCTCATCGTCGAAGTCGGCGGGCCCGAAGACAGTGTCGGGACCGCCGAACTCCTCGAACGAGTCGCCGCCCTCGAACTCCAGCGTCTGCTGGTCGGATTCGACGTCGGTGCTCATCACGGTGGCCTTCAGAAGCTGACGGCCTGGGCCGGCTCGTTGACCACGTTCATCTCGTTGGTCGGAGGGTCGGGCTGCTTGGCAGGATTGCGGTCCACGACGTAGCGGGTGCGGGCGCAGTCGTGTCCGATCCGGCGTGCGACGAACTGCTCGCGGATCTCGCTGAGACCGCCGGGTCGCTCCTGCTCGTACTCATGGATGTAGCCGGAAGCGACGATCTGGTCGCCCGGCTTGAACCGCGGGTAGGCCCGCTCGGCCGCACGGTCGAACAGGACCATGTCGCAGAAGACGGGGTCGAGCTTGGTGAACGACCCGTCGACCTCCTTGCGGTGCTGCTCGATGCCGACCCGGCAGAAGAACCGGGCGTGACCCTTGCCGGTGAACGTGAGCTCCGGCGCTGTCGCGATGAACCCGTGGAGGCTCATCTGGGTGGGAATCGTCATCGTCTGACTCCTGACGTCGGGCGGTGCCCGGGTGGCATCCGCTCTCAGGAGTCAGGTGTGCAGCGGCGACGACCTGCCTGGATGGTTACGCTCGTTGCCGATGAAGAGCAGTGGTCGTGGCCGCGCACAGAGCGACGAGTTCTACGTCGTCGATCTTTGTGACGAGGCGTTGGGAGAGGCGGGCCTACGCCAACACAGGTTCCCGTGGCTTCTTGGTGACCCGTCTCCGAAAACTGGGAGAGCAACCGCACTTCCGGTGGATGCCTACTGGCCCAGTCGCAGCCTCGTTGTCGAGTTCTACGAGCGGCAGCACACCGAGGCGGTCGCGTTCTTCGACAAGCCCGACAGGATCACCGTCTCGGGCGTGCCTCGCGGTGAACAGCGAGCGCTCTATGACGAGCGGCGCCGTCAGCTCATTCCTCAGCACGGCCTCCGGCTGGTGGTGATCTCCCTGGAAGCCTTTGAGAACAAGCGCGGCAAGATCGTTCGCAATCACGACCGCGACCTGGATTCGATCGCCAGACTGCTGTCCTAGCGGCGGCGGAGTGCCGCTTCGACCTGGGTTCGTTGATCGCGGAGTCGCTCGGCTTCCTTGCGAGCCGTCCAAGGACGTAAGTCGGTGACCAGCGGCGGGGCGCTGCGGAGCAGTACGAGAGCGGTGCCGAATGGCAGGGTGCGAATCACCTCTGGCGGCATCACCGGCACTCGTCGTACGGAGCGTTGGAGCGACCGGGAGCCGTAGTCGCCGACGGAGACGGTGTCGGTCTTCTCGTCGCGCTCGCCGATCAGGGCGGAGAGGTCTTGGAGGTCCTTCGCCGACGAAGTGCCGCCGAGGACGACTTTGACGATGGAGGCGTCCCAGATGGCGCCGGCCGCGTGCTCGCCCCACTTGTCTCGGGCCTGGGAGAGGGACTGGAGCACAGGCATCGTGGTGATCCCGGTGCCGCCGCCCTCGGCCATGAGGACCGGCAGGGACGGCAGCGGCGAAAGGTTGCCGATCTCGTCGAGTGCCAGGAGTAGCGGTGGGTCCATGCGTGCGCCGGGTGATGCGGCGGCGAGGTGGCGGGCGGTCTCGACGAGATCCTCGATGAAGGCTGCGACGAGTGACCAGGAGGCGCCAGCTCCTGCGCCGGTGGCGAGGAGGAAGAGGGTGCCGTTGCTGGTGAGGAAGTCGACGGGGTCGAAGTGCTCGCCGGGGTTCGGGGACACGGCGTCGAGGACTCGTGGGTCGGCGAGGCAGATGAGGGCGAGGGAGACGCCCATCCAGATCGAGTCTCGGGTGCGGGGGTCGGAGTGGATCATCGACTCCAACGAGTCGGCCCAGCCGGGTGCAGCCTTGTGGTTGCTCGACAAGATCGCCACCGCGTCGGCCGCCGCAGGCGGCGACAGCGTCCACCCGAACAGCTCGCGGGGACTGCGATTGTCGAGGGCTGCCGCATGGAGCAGCGCCTGGAGGGCTGTGCGGGTCTTGCCTTCCCAGAAGCCGCCGGACTCGACCCCGCCGGTCGACAAGCCGGTTGCGGACGCCAGGCCGGTGGCTCGGATCATCGCGGTGAGTGGGTCTTCGCAGCCGCGCACGGGCGACCAGCGAAGGCCGGCCGGTAGACCCTCGGCAAGCCGTTGAGGGTCGAAGACCGCGACCGGTCCTCGCTCCTGGCGAGCGGTCAGGGTGGCTGCGATGTTGTCGGGTCGCGTCGCGGTGGTGATGACCGCGCCGGGGGCGTCCAGGATCGCGTTGATGACGACGTGGAGGCCCTTGCCCGACCGCGGCGGTCCCAGGACCAGAATCGAGTCTTCGACCGAGGCCCAGACGCCCTGACCGCGCGAGCGGCCGAGGAGGTAGCCGACGTCGGAGGGCTCCGGTTTGTCGAGGGACGGTCGCAATGTCTTGCCGCGAGCAAGGAGCGCCTTCTGCGAAGCGACGGCTCTCACGTCGCGTCCTGTGGCGACTCCGGCGAGACGTCGTGGGTCGTGCGACGTCTTGTGCCTCATTGAGCCGATCCGTCGCCACAGGACAAGTGCGCTGGCGACGATGGCCGAGACCATGAGCAACAGCACAAGCCAGTACACCCAAGCTGCGAGTCCGTCGGCGTCGAGCGCCCTGGCCGGGTCGCCGGGTTGGGTGAGAACTTGAAAGCCGGCCTCCCAGCCCCCTTTTGGTTGCGAGGCGCCTGACACCCACGCGGCGGCGGACCCAGCCAGTCGCAGGATCGCCGCTATCAGGCCGACGGCGGCGATGAGGATGAGGCCGAAGTTGACCAGGTCGTCGTCGACTCCCTGCCCGCGAGAGTTCACGCCGCACCACCATCGGCACTCGCGCTGACCATGACGGTTCCGGACCGCTTACCCATGAACACCACCAGGCCCGGGTGAGCTTCGAGCAGCGCGGGCGGTAGGCGCAGGCGCGCGGTGCCGTCGGTGCTGGCGACCTGGTGGGCGACCACCACGGCGATGGCGACTTCCTCGCCTGCCTGGAACCCGCCGCCGGTCAACTCGCCGACAGTGGCCGCCGACTCGCGCACGGGCCTGACCATCCGCAGGCGTGGACGGGCAGGAGTGACGATGTCGGTGAAGGTGTTCCCGTCGCCTTCGTGGACCTCGACCCGTACGGCGGTCCCCAAGTCGGCGGCGATCTCGTCGAGTATTCGTTGGAGGTCGTCGCGGGTGAGCGATCCGTCGGCGGAGTAGGGCTCGTGGTCGAGCTTGACGGTCAGGAAGCCCTCCTCGTCGACGTCGACCTCGATCAGCGGCATGACCACCGGGACGCGGACCGCTTGGCGGTCGTCGCGCCGGTACGGGGCGGCAGCGTTGATCATGCTCATAGCCCGATCGTCTCCACCTGCCGCTGAGCGACCGTTTGCACTGGTGCCGCCTCACGCCCAGCAGCGAGCGCTTCGCGGTCGAGTCCGGGCGGGTTGCCGTCGCCGACCTGCGGGGTGTCGAGCTTGTCGAGGATCGTGACGGCCGAACCCCGTACACGCTCGGCGGTGGACTGCACGACCTCGACGGGCGTCTTGCCCGGCACGCTCGACGCCCAGGAGGCGACGTACGGGATCGTGTAGTCGTCGGTCGCCAGCCCGTGCGCCGCGCCGACCATGAGGGCGACGGACTCGGCTTCGACCTCGGCGATGCCACGGTGCATGGCGGCGTCGGCGTTGTCAGGTCCGTGGAGCATGACGTGCCCGAGCTCGTGGGCCAGCGTCTTGACCTGGGCGGCGGCGTCCATGTCCATCCGCACCGACACCTCGCGGGTCATGTAGTCGGTCAATCCGTTGGCGCCACCAATCGACCTCGCATCCGAGACGAGACGCAACTCGAACCCGTGCGCGGTGATCTGGTCGGCAAGGCCGTCCCACAGGCCATCCGGTGCCTGGCCTTGGAGCAAGGCGGGGCGCGGCGTCTCGGGGATCGGCTCCCCGTCGGTCTGGGAGATGTCCCAGACGTGTGCAGGCTTGAGGCCAACCAGCTTGGAGCGGACAGCCTCGCCGAAGTCCGGCTTCTCGCCGCGGGCGAGACGTCGCCACGAGTCCGCGTCGGCAGGATTCGAGGAAGCGAACCGAGCGGTAACGGGCGCGAGGATCGCGTAGCCGGACTGGCCCTTCATCACTGCTCGGTTGAGGCTGAGCCACTGGCGGAAGCCGGCGACGTACGTCGGCACCGGCTCGGGCACCCGCCCCTGCTGGAACGCCGCGTAATGCTGGACGTAGATCAGCATCGTGTTGTTGAAGGACCGCGAGCGGAACTTCGCGGCGAACTCCAGGGCGCGCTTCCAGTCGTCGCCGGTGACCAGCGCGCTGACCGACTCGGTGAGCTTCTGTTGCAGGGCTTCGAGCTTCTCCTCACGTGCGGCGAGGTCTCGGGTCTGGACTCTCATCGGATGCCTCCTGTCTCAGATGACAGGTGTCCCTCTGGGGCAACCCCGTTCATGCGGCCGGCGGTGTCGAACAACTCCAGCTCGGCGGGATGGAGCTGGTGCTGGACCACGAACGACCTGTGCTTGATCCGCCATAGTCCTTGTCCGGTGCCCAGCGTTGGCAGGAGCGACTGCTCGGTGCCGGTCAGCCCAAGGGTCGCGGCGGTCGAGCCAAGCTGGTCGGACTCCTGCCGATAGACCACTCGCGTCTCGGCGTTGGCCAACAGGGACGAGGCGAGGGCTCGCATCGCGGAGCCCTGATCGCCGACGTTGTCGAGGTCGGAGAGTTTGTGGAAGATCAACATGTTTGCGATGCCGTAGTGCCGTGCCAGTCGCCAGTGGGCGTCCATCCGGCGCAGCAGGGCCGGGTGGGACATGAGGCGCCACGCCTCGTCGTACACGACCCAGCGTTGACCGCCGTTCGGGTCGAGCAGGGCGGACTCCATCCACGCGGACGCGCACGTCATCAGCACCGAGATCAAAGTGGCGTTCTCCGTGACCCGAGACAGGTCGAGGGAGACCATCGGCAGCGTCGGATCGAACCGCACCGTCGAGGGGCCGTCGAACAGACCGGCCAGGTCACCCGCGACGAGTCGGCGCAGCGCGTGGCCGGCGAGCCGGCCGTCCTCGGCAAGCCGACCGTCGGAGTCGGTGGCCGGATCGGGAGCCAGCAGCCGGTCGACGACCATTGGCAACACCGGGACGTCTGCCGAGCGCACGGCCTCAGCGAGGGCGACGTCGATCGCGGTGTGCTCCAGAGGCGTGAGCCGACGGTCGAGGACGGTCTCCGCCAGTGCGCCGACCAGTTCGCGCCGTCGCGCGGTCACCTGCGCTGCCCACTGCTGATCATCGGGGCCAGCCGGGCGGTGCCCCTCATCGAGTGGGTTGAGCCGGTTCGGCATCCCGTGTCCGAGTGCGATGGCCTTGCCGCCGACCGCTTCGGCGACGGCCGTGTGCTCCCCCTTCGGGTCACCGGGGACATAGACGCGACGTCCGAACGGGATCGAGCGCGTGTAGAGGCTCTTGGCCAAAGCTGACTTTCCAGACCCGACGATCCCGGCCAGAACAAGGTTCGGTGCGGTGATCAGCCCGCGGGCGTAGAGCACCCACGGGTCGTAGACGAACGAGCTGCCCGAGTAGAGGTCCTGGCCGACGAAGACGCCATCGCTACCCAGCCCGCCCTCGGCGAGGAACGGGTACGCACCGGCCAGTGTCGCCGAGGTGTCCTGATGGCGCGGCAACCGCAGCCGCCCCGGCGTCCGGAGCGCAGCCGGGCCGGGTTCGCCGGCCTTCGGCAGCACGACGGTTGCGCGCTGCTCGGCCGCAAGTTCATCCGCCTTCGCCTTGGCGACGGCCTTGCGGGAGTCGCGGTCCTCGGCCAGCAACGACTTCGCCGCCGCCTTGCGTGCCCGCCGGTCACGACGACGCTCGCGGCGGGGCGCCACGAGGACCGCGCTGTGCAGGCGGCCTTCGTCCCTACCCTTCACAGCGACAGCCCGTGGTCGGCGGACGAGCGCGACAAGGGAAGCTCAGGAAACTCGCGGTGGTAGCCGAGCATGGCCTCCGCCTCGTGCGCGTTGGCGATGACCTCGCCAACCTGGCGCACCATTTCACCCGACCTGTGGAGATCCCACGACACCCGGTATGCAGCCGAGCGAGCTTTCGGAGAGTCCGTCGGCGCCCACCCCATCCGCCGCTGGCGTCCGTCGTGGAACGCGGCGAGCTGATGCAACGACTGACTCAGCGACGCGACCGCTGACGTGAGGGACCCGAGCACCGAGTAGATCTGCCGAGGGTCGTCAATGGAACGGGTCGCATGCACCAATGCGCGCAGGGCTGTCTGGACTTCGTCGGCGTCAGCCGCCGGGTCCTGGAACGTGGGCACTTGATTCTCCTAGTAGGACGCTGTGGAGACAAGGTGTGCTCACGCCCCAAACAAGGCATTAAGGACAGTTGGGAGGGGTGGCGTGGTGGGGAAGTCGCCAGGGCGCCACACGTACACCCGATCCGGTGACTAGCGGGCTTTTCCTCCTACCAGCCGTGCTGATGTGGGGGAACTGGCCAGTCAACAAGCCTCTTCGGGGGTGCTACGCCGACGGCATGCTTCGAAAGTGAGAATGGGTCTGCTTGGTGGCGCGCGAAGCCGATAGGCTGCTGCGAACGCGCAGCTAGAAGGACGTCGAGGACATCGGGGGATCGTTGACAGACATTGAGACCGGGCGGCTCGACCCGTATCGCCGCACGCTGAACCGCGTTCGTAGGAGACAGGACTCCCACAATTCCGCCACCTTGCACTTTGGGCGGGATGCGAAGAGTGATGTGGTGGTCACTCTCGCCGAGGAGGCCAAAGCGTGCGTAATCAGACTGCAGATCGTCAACCGTGAACGCTCTGCCCAAGATCAGAGCAGCGCCATCTGGCACGATCTCGCAGCGGCGGGGATAACCGTCCGAACCGTCTACTTAGTCGCCCACCTTGGCGTGCTGGACGCGGACCTCCGGGCATGGATCGCGGAAGACTCGTCAAACGGAGTGGACGCGCGAGTTGCCAATGTAGCTTGGCTCTCCGACGACCTCGCCGCCACGGCGGTAAGTGACTGCATGCTGGTCGACGACGTGACCTTGGTCTTCTCGCCACCTATCGCAGCCTCGGATGGCTTTGGGTTGTGGACACTGAGCGTTGCTCCCGAGCACGTCGCCGCCGGCCGCGAAATGCTGGAGCAGTTGTGGGACGAAGCTCGTGCGCTCGTTGACTTGCCGGACAGTCTCGACCTTGAGGAACC
>NZZG01000119.1 GCA_002698575.1 Pimelobacter sp.
CGGATGCCGCGCTCGCACAGCACGACGTCGAGGTTGCCGCGCTGGGCGATGTACTCGGCGGCCATCAGCCACTCCTCGATCGTCGCGGTCATCCCGCGCTTGAGGAGCACGGGCTTCCCGGAGTCGCCGGCGGCCTGAAGCAGGCCGAAGTTGGCCATGTTGCGGGTGCCGATCTGCAGCATGTCGGCGTGCTCGGCGACGACGGGGACGTCGCGGGCGTCGACGACCTCGGTGACCACGGGCAGCCCGGTCGCGGCGCTGACGTCGGCGAGGATCTCCAGCCCCTTCACGCCCAGGCCCTGGAAGGCGTACGGCGAGGTCCGCGGCTTGTAGGCACCGCCACGCAGGATCGTGGCGCCGGCCGACTGCGCCATCCGGGCGGCCTCGAGGGTCTGCTCGGCCGACTCGACCGCGCACGGACCGGCCAGGAAGGTAAACGTGTCGGGCCCGATCGGGACGCGCTTGCCCTCCTTGCCCACCCACACCGTCGACCGGTCGGCATGGTGCTGGCGGCTGACGAGCTTGTAGGGGTCCGAGATGCGGTGCACGTCGGCGACGCCCTTGAGCGTGCGCAGGTTGAGGTGGTGGAACGACTCGAGGTCGCCGACCAGCCCGATGATGGTGCGCACGACGCCCTTGCTGACGAACGCCTCACCACCGACGCCCTCGACCTTCTCGACGACGTGTGCGACGTCCTCGGCAGTGGCATCGGGGGACATGACGACGACCATGGGATTCCTCGGTTTCTCGTGTGGACCCCGGCTGCGGCCCGGACATGACAAACGCCCCGGCTGCGGCCGGGGCGTTGGTGGGTGCGGGCGCGTCTAGGACAGATTCCAGGACTGGGCCTGCACGGGTGCTCCCGGCAGGTGTCCAAAGAAATAGGTGTGCGCCACGTGAAGCACTCTAACCACGGCGACGCCGGTCGTGCGCGGGCGTTTCAGGGGGTGGGACGGGCGCTGGTCCGCGGGCAGTTTCTCCGCCTGAGCGGTGAAACTCCCGCCTGTGTCAAGAAGTTTCTCGACACAAGCGGGAGTTTCGGACGGTCGCTGTGACGCATGGGACCGGTGGTGCCACGCCTGCGGAGAAGGGCAGTTTCTCCGCTTCAGCGGAGAAACTGCCCCTCGAAGTGACAAAACTCCCCCCACCCCGGTCGTACGGCGAGCCGACTCACCGCAGCAGCGACCGCGCTCACACCGCCAGGTGCTGGACCTCGCCCTCGATCGGACGCCGCGGACCCGCCTCGACCACCAGCATCGCGACGAGCACCATCGCGCCGCCACCGAGCAGGCGCCAGGTCAGCGACTCGCCGCCGAGACCGACGGCGAAGGTGGCCGCGAAGACCGGCTCCATGCTCATCACGATCGCCGCGCGGGTCGGGGCGAGGTGCGCCTGCGCCCAGGTCTGCGCCACCAGCGCCAGCGCCCCGGCGACGAGCGCCATGTAGAGCACCGAGAGCCAGTCCCCGGCCGTCGCCGGCAGGACCAGCCCGTCGGGCACGGTCGCGACGAGGCAGATCAGCGCGATCACCAGGACCTGCGTGATGGACATCCCCAGGGCGTCCTCGGCCGTCGACCAGGCGCCCAGCGCGACGATGTGCAGCGCGTAGAGAACGGCCGCCACCAGGGTGATCGCCTCGCCGTACCCCAGCGCGATTCCGTCGAGGGTGAGGACGGCCAGGCCGCCGGTGGCCAGCGCGACGGCCGCCCAGGTGAGGCCGTTGATGCGCGTGCGCAGGAGCACGGCGGCCAGCAGCGGCGTGGCGACGACGTACAGGCCGGTGATGAAGCCGGAGACGCTGGCCGCGGTGTGCGCGAGACCGGCGGTCTGCAGGATCTGCGCGACGCCGTACAACGCGCCGAGCACCACCGCGCGACGCCGTGCGAGCGGTGACAGGCGGCGCAGTGCGCGCGGTGCGACGGCCACCATCACCAGGCCGGCCACGGCGAAGCGCACCGCCAGGAAGTCGAGGGTCGGCACGCGGTCGAGCAGGTCCTTGATCAGGAAGAACGTCGAGCCCCAGCACGCCGTCATCGCCAGCAGGGCGCCGGTGGCGAGCACGGTCGTCGACGGGGTCGGTGGGCGCCGCATCACCACACCATCACCACACCATCACCACATCGTCACCGGGTCCTCACTCGGTCCTCACCGGGTTCACCCGGTGCGTAGACGCTTGAGCAGGGCGATGTCTGGATCGCCGACCGACCGGGAGCCGGGTGTCTCGAGCACGAACGGGACGCCCTCGGTCGCCGGGTGCGCGAGCAGCTCGGCGAAGGCGTCGACGCCGATGTGGCCCTCGCCCAGCTTCTGGTGGCGGTCCTTCATCGCGCCGCGGACGTCCATCGAGTCGTTGGCGTGGATCAGGCGCAGCCGACCGGGGCCACCGATCTCGACGATCCGCTCCAGGGTCGCCGCAGCACCACCCGGCTCGTCCAGCGGCGCTCCGGCCGCGAAGACGTGGCAGGTGTCGAGGCAGATGCCGGCCTTCGGGTGGAAGTCGAGCGCGCCCAGGTAGGCCTCGAGGTCCTCCACGCCGGCGCACAGGGAGCGGCCCTGGCCGGCGGTCGGCTCGAGGAGCAGCCAGGGCGCGGCGTCGTCGGCCACGAGGTCCAGCAGCGGGAGCAGGCCCTCGCGCACCTGGGAGAGGGCAGTCGCGTGGCGGTCGGCCGCGCCGTCCGGGTCGCCGGCCGGGTCGACGTAGGACCCGGTGTGCACGACGACGCCCTCGGCGCCGATCTCGGCGGCGCGACGCACGTTGTGCGCGACGAGCGCGACCGAGCGCTCGTAGGTCGCCGGGGTCGGCGAGCCCAGGTTGACGAGGTACGGCGTGTGGATGAACGTCCGCATGCCGCGCTCGGCCGTCGCCGCGGCGAACGCCGCGTCCTCGGCCGGTTTGCCCGCGCTCAGCGCCCAGCCGCGCGGGTTGCCCACGAACACCTGCAACGTCTCGCACCCCAGCTCCTCGGCCGAGGCGAGCGCGCCCTTGACGAGCCCGGCGCCGACGAGGACGTGGGTGCCGACCGGGTTGCGCATGGCACGGACGATAGGGGCGAGCCTCGTCGGCCACCAAGACCAGGCAGCTGCGCCGCCCGGTCGAGGCGACTCAGACGACCGTGATCGTGACCAGGCTGCCCTTGGGGGCCATGCTGCCGGCCTCCGGATCGGTGCTGACGGCGAAGCCGAGGCCGGCGTAGAAGACGCTGTTGCGCTTGGTCTCGGTGCGGAAGCCGGCGTCCTCGAGCGCGTTGATCGCGGCGTTGATGCCGAAGCGCGCCACGTCGGGCACCTGGATCAGCTCGGGACCCTTCGAGACCGTCAACGACACGACGTCGCCCTTGTTGAGGGTGCCCTGGGCGGGGGACTGCGACAGCACCTGTCCTGCCGGGGCGTCGTCGTCGAACTCCTCGGAGACCACGGTGGCGACGAGCTCACGCTTCTCGAGCTTCTCGGTGACCTTGTCGATGTCCTTGCCGACCCACGAGCCGACCTTGATCGGGCGGCGGCCCTTGCTGAGCACCAGGTCCACGGTGTCGCCGGGGCTGAGCTCGGTGCCCTTGTCCGGCACGCTGCGCAGCACGGTGCCCTCGGGCTGCTGCTCGTTGTAGCGGCCCTTGCTCTCCCCGAACTCGAGCTGGACGGCGAGCAGGGCGTCCTGGGCGGCGTCCTCGTCGAGGCCGCGGACCTTGGGGACCAGCAGCTTGCCGAGCGAGAGCGTGAGGGTGACCGTGTCGCCGGGCAGGACCTGAGCGCCGCCACCGGGAGCGGCACGCACGACGGAGCCCTCCGGCACCTCGGAGTCGTAGGCGGGTTCGGCGTAGGCGACCTCCAGGCCGGCGCTCTCCAGGGCGGCCACGGCGGTGGCGTCCTCGGCTCCCAGCACCTGCGGAGCCGTGGTGTAGCGGGCCCAGCCGTACCAGAACGCACCGCCGCCGATGGCACCAGCGACGAGGAGTGCGGCCAGGAGCAGGACCAGGCCGCGCCGGGAGCGACGCTGGCGCGGCGCCGCGGGCGGCTGCGGCTGACGGGGCGGGCGCGAGGCCCGGGCCGGCGTCGGCGCCGGTGGTGGCGGCTTCGCGAGCGGGTACGTCGTCGTCGCCTCCGGCGAGCCGGGTCGGGCGGGTCCCGGTGCGAGCAGCGCCTCCATCTCGCCGGCGTCCCACGGCTCGGGGGCGGTGTCGGTGCCCCGCGTGGTCTCCTGGTCGAGGTCGTGGCGCACCGAGAACGCCGGGCTGAGGTCCTGGGTGAGCTCGACGTCGTCCCGGACGCCGGCCGCCAGCGCGTTGGCGACCCGGTGCACCTGGTGCAGCAGGATCGCGGCGTCGGCCGGGCGCAGGGACCGGTCGCGCGCCGTCGCCCGCGCGACGAGTGCGTCGACGTACGCCGGCAGCTCGGGCACCCGCTCCGAGGGTGCTGGGACGTCGTGGTGGACGTGCTTGTAGGCGACCTGGATGGGCGTCTCGCCCTCGTGCGGCTTGACCCCGGTCAGCAGCTCGTAGAGCACTACGCCCACGGCGTACACGTCCGCGCGAGCGTCGGCGCGACCGTCGACGACGAGCTCGGGAGCCAGGTAGGACACGGTGCCGATCAGCACGCCTTGTGTCGCGGTGTGCTGGGTCTCGGCGCTGATCGCCTTGGCGAGGCCGAAGTCGGCGACCTTGACCCGCCCGTCGTCGGCGATGAGCACGTTCTCGGGCTTGACGTCACGGTGGATGAGCCCGTTGCGGTGCGCCGAGGCCAGCGCCGAGACGACGGGCTCCAGGAGCGCGAGCGCGCGCGAGGGCGCCATCGGGCTCTCCTTGGACACCACGTCGCGCAGCGTGTGCCCGGGCACCAGCTCCATGACGAGGAAGACGGTGCCGTCGTCGTCGCCCTGGTCGTACACGGCGACCACGTTGGGGTGGGAGAGTCGCGCAGCGGCGCGGGCCTCGCGCACGAACCGCTCGGCGAAGTCGCCGGAGTCGCCGTCATCGAGCCCGGGATGCATGATCTTGACCGCGACGGTGCGGTCCAGGCGGATGTCGTGGGCCTCGTGGACGCTGGCCATCCCGCCGCGAGCGATCCGCGATCCGACGCGGTAGCGGCCGTCGAGCAGACGCCCGCGCACGGCGTCCGAGGGCAGGCTCCCGCCAGCCCTTGCGGGCACGTCAGGCACGTCTGGGACCACGGGCGACCCTCCTGGGCTCCGGCAGGGGAAGGCGCCGGAGGTCGACATTCTACGGTCGGCGGGGCGCCAGGACCCGCCAGCGCGGCCGACGGCGTGGCGCCCGTGACACGATGGGCCCATGAGTTCCGACCCCTCCTCCGAGCCGCCCCTGGCCGAGGTCGACCTGGCGTCCCTGGTGCCCGAGTGGATCGACTGGGCCGAGGCCGCCCGGCGACTCGAGGTCACCGTGGCCAAGGTCCGCACGATGATCCGTGACCACGAGCTCGCCGCGGCGGTTCCGTCGCCGGGGGCCGGGCAGCAGCTGCCCGCCGACTTCATCGTCGACGGCCTGCCGGTCAAGGGCCTGCCCGGGCTGCTGACGATGATGCACGACAACGGGTACGACGACCGCGAGATCATCGCCTGGCTCTACCTCGACCAGGACTTCCCCGGACGCGGCATCGACGCCCTCCTGGAGAACCGCGGTAGCGAGGTCAAGCGGCGCGCGCAGGCCATGGCCTTCTGAGAGGTCGCTGGTCACGATGGTCTCCCGCATCCCGCCGCCCGAGGACGGCGACGACCCCCGCCCGCAGCGTTCGCGTGGGGCGCTGGCACTCGTCCTGGTCGTCGCCGTCGCCGTCGGCGTCTGGCTCCTGAACGGCAGCGACACCGCCACGACGGCGACCGACGAGGCCGGTGCCTCGGCGCCGGCGTCCAGCCCGTCGGCCGCGCCGTCGTCCGACTCCACGACACCGTCCGCCGATCCGGGTGCCGATGTCTCGCCCAGCGCGACGACGACCCCCGGAGCCCCCGGCACCTCCGGCGCCTCCGAGGGGGTGCAGCCCGAGCCCTCCTCCACGCAGGAGCCCGAGGCGCCGCCCACCGTCGACCCCGACTCCGGCCTGCCGACCGTCTACCTGCTCGACCTGCCCCCGGAGGCGGCCGAGACCGTCGAGGCGATCGAGCGCGGGCCGCCGTACGCCTACGACAAGGACGGCAGCACCTTCGGCAACTACGAGGGGTTCCTGCCCGACCACGAGCGCGGCTACTACCAGGAGTTCACCGTGGAGACCCCCGGCTCCTACGACCGCGGGGCCCGACGGATCGTGGAGGGCGCCGAGGGCGAGCTCTACTGGACCGACGACCACTACGCGTCGTTCTCGCGGATCCTGTTGTGACGCAGGTCGGACCTCCGACCGGACCGTCGGCCGGCCTGCTGGCCGGACCCCTGGGGACGATCTTCGACACCGACCTCGTTGCCGGCGTCCACCTATGGTCCTCCGCGCTCGACGTGGACTACGTCCGCGGAGTCGTACGACGAGGTGGCTGGCGCTTCGGTCACCTGGACGGGTCACGGGTGGTGACGGTCGAGGACCTCCACGACGCGATCTCCGGCGCGCTGGGGTTCCCGTCGTACTACGGCCGCAACCTCGACGCCCTCGCCGACTGCCTCGCCGACTGCGACGGCTCCCAGCTGTTGTTGTGGGACGACTGGGGCGGCTTGGCCCGCACCGAGCCGCGCGTCACCGCGATCGTCCTGGACCTGCTCGGTGCCTCCCGGGTGACCACGCTCCTGCGCGGGGCGGGAGCCGCGCCGACCGGAGGCGGCTTCCTGCGGGTTTCCTGATGTTCCTGGGCGTTGCAACCCCCAGGAACGTCAGGAATCCCCGGTGAACCGGGGATTCCTGCACCCGCACAACCGCGTCAGACCACGCGCTGGGTGACCGCCGCGGCGAGCCCGCGCAGCACCTCGCGCGCCTCGGGGTCGACGTCGGCGTCGTCGAGGGCGGCCACCGCGATCGCGGCGAGCTCGCCGATGACGGCCTCGACCTGGGCGTGGGCGCCGCTGGCCTCGATCACGTCACGGAGACGCTCCACCTCGGGCGGCGCGAGAGGGGTGCCGAGGGAGCGGTCCAGCAGCGCGGCGTCGGCCGGGGGAGCGGCGTCGAGGGCCAGGGCGACCAGGACCGTCCGCTTGCCCTCGACCAGGTCGTCGCCGGCGGGCTTGCCCGTGGTGGTCGGGTCGCCGAAGACGCCGAGCAGGTCGTCGCGCAGCTGGAAGGCCTCGCCCAGCGGCAGCCCGAAGGAGGACAGGGCGTCCAGCTGCGCCGTCGTCGCGCCCGCGAGCGCCGCCCCGACGTGCAGGGGGCGCTCGATGGAGTACTTGGCCGACTTGTAGCGCAGCACCGTCATCGCGGTGTCGACGTCGGCGCGACCCCGGGCCTGGACGGAGACGTCGAGGAACTGGCCGGCGATGACCTCGGTGCGGCACAGGTCGAAGACCTCGAGCGCGGGCCCGACGCGCTCCCACCCGAAGCCGCAGCGTCGCAGCAGCTCGTCGGCCCAGCCCTGCAGCAGGTCGCCCAGCAGGATCGCCGCGGCGGCGCCGTACTGCTCGGGGTCCCCGCGCCAGGAGACCGCGCGGTGCTCGGCCTCGAAGGCGCGATGGGTCGCGGGTCGCCCGCGCCGGGTGTCGGAGGCGTCCATCAGGTCGTCGTGGGCCAGGGCGCTGGCGTGCAGCAGCTCCAGGGACGCACAGGCCCGCAGCAGGGCGCGTTCCTCGTCGGCGCCGACGGGGGCGGCCAGGGCCCGGAAGCCCCAGTGGCAGAAGGCCGCACGGAACTTCTTGCCGCCGGCGACCGCGGTGCGTGACTCGGCGAGGAGACGATCGGCGTCCGCGCCCAGCGGGACGAGTCGCTCGGCCTGCTCGTCGAGGAAGCCCGCGAGCGTCGCATCCAGCTCCGTGCGGAAGGTCACGTCGTCCCACCCACCGCGATGTTTCACGACCACGAGGCTATTCCTCCTACCCTGTCGTCATGGCAACGGGTCACGGACGCAGCATGGCCGAGCTCATCGGCGACGGGGACCGCTCGGTCTCCTTCGAGTTCTTCCCGCCCAAGGACGAGGCCGGCGCGGAGCGCCTCTGGAAGGCGATCAACGCCCTGGAGCCCTACCAGCCCAGCTTCGTCTCGGTGACCTACGGCGCGGGCGGCTCGACGCGCGACATGACCGTGGACATCACCGGACGGATCGCCCGCGAGACGTCGATGACCCCGGTGGCCCACCTGACCTGCGTGGGTCACACGCGCCAGGAGCTGGAGAAGATCCTCGACTCCTACACCGAGGCCGGCGTGCACCACCTGATGGCGCTGCGTGGTGACCCGCCCGAGGGCCCCCGGGCGCCGTGGACGCCCACCGAGGGCGGCCTGACCTACGCCACCGACCTCGTCGAGCTCGCCCGCTCGCGCGGCGACTTCCGGATCGGCGTCGCCGCGTTCCCCGAGCGCCACCCGAGCTCGGAGTCGCTCGACCACGACGCCGACGTGCTCGCCGCCAAGGCCAGGGCGGGGGCGGAGTACGCCGTCACCCAGATGTTCTTCCGGGCCGCCGACTACTTCTCGCTGGTCGAGCGGGTGCGCGCACGCGGCGTCGACCTGCCGATCCTGCCGGGCATCATGCCGATCCTGAACCTCAACGCCATCCGCCGCCAGGGCGACCTCGTCGGCACCGAGGTCCCGCAGGACATCATCGCGCGGATCTCGGCCCACACCGAGCCCGAGGACATCCGCGCCGAGGGCATCTCGCTGGCCGCCGAGCTGTGCGCCGAGCTGCTCGACGGCGGGGCCCCGGGCCTGCACTTCTACACGCTCAACAACTCGCGCGCGACGCTGGAGATCTTCGAGCGCCTGCAGATCACCGCGTAGTCAGGCGGCCCGAGAGGGTCAGGCGGGTCCGACCTCGGTCGCGACGAGGGCGGCGCCGAGCCCGACGTAGGCCAGCCCGGCGCCCGGGGTCGCGTGTGCCCCGACGGCGTACACGCCCTCGACCGGGGTCCTCGGACCGAGGCGCAGGCGCACGGTGTGCCGGCCCTGCCAGAGCACGCCGTGCGGCGAGCCGCCCCAGTCGGTGACGAGCTCGCGGGGCGAACGGTCGATCCGGGCCACGACGTTGTCCCGGACGTCGATCTTCGCGCGGGCGAGGACCCGCAGCATGTCCTCGGCGAGCCGGCCTCGCCCGTGCAGGGTCCAGGCGGTGCAGCCGTCGGGGGCCCGGCCTCCGGGTCGGATGACCAGCATCGGGTCGCCGTGCAGGACGGTCTCGTGGGGGAGGTCGGGCACGTCCCCGGTGAGGCCGAGGTGGGTGACCACGGGCGGGATCGCCGGCATGGTGCGCTCGACGTACGACGCCAGCGCCGGCATCCGGCGTGGGTCGACGGCACACACGACCACGTCGGCCGGGATCTCGCCGCCGCGGGTGGTGCTGATCGCCACGGCCCGCCCGCCCCGGACCTCGATGTCGCGCACCGGGGTGTCGACCAGGACGGTGACGCCTCGCGTCGCCAGGCGCGCGGCGAGGAGGTCGCGCAGCCCGTGCAGGCCCCCGGGCAGGGTCCAGGCACCGAAGCACTGCTCGAGGTAGGTGATCACCCCGGCCCAGGTCGGCACGTTGCGCAGGTCGTGGCCGTCGGCGACGAACGTGTGGGCGGCGACCGTGGCGGGGCGGTCGTCGCGGAAGCTGCGCTTGAGGTGCTTGTAGAGCACGTCGCGGCTGCCGAAGAGGCGAGCGACGTCCCGGGGCAGGGCATCGGGCTGCCACGGTTCCTCGAAGTAGTGGCGGCGCAGGAGGTCCCAGACCTCCTCGTAGTCGTGGACGTACTCGTCCCACTGCTCACCCAGCCCGGGGCTCAGCCCCTCGAAGGCCTCGACCTGGGCGCGACGCGAGCCGCCGGGCAGCCGCAGCACGGAGGTGTCGGCGAAGCGGTGCTCCCGGACCACCTGCAGGGGCACCAGGCCGTCGTCGCCCTCCAGGCCCAGCTCGGGGCCGAGCGGGCGGCCGCTCTTGCGGAAGAGGTCGCGCACCACCGCGGGCACGAGCAGGGCGTCGGGCCCGGCGTCCCAGGTGAAGCCGTCCTCGCTGATCGAGGTGAGCGCCCCGCCGAGGGTCTCGGAGGCCTCGGCCAGCGTCACGTCGTGGCCGAGCTTGGCCAGCCGCACGGCGCTCGCGAGGCCGCCGTACCCGCCACCGACGATCACCACGCGTGCCATGCCGTGACCCTAGGGCACCGCCGGGGACCCACCGCGGTCAGCGCAGGTCGGGTGCCGCCTGCAGGTCACCGAAGCCGGTGTCGTAGGCCGCATCCAGGTGTGCCAGCAGGGCGGCGTTGAGCGGAGCCAGCCGGTCACCCGGCTCGAGCAGGGTGCACGGGTCGATCTTGGCGAAGAACCCGATCGGGGTGTCGGCTGCCACCAGGTCGCTGCCCGTCGGCTGCTCGGAGCGGGTCAGCCGCGCGCCGTCGTAGGAGATCGGGTAGGAGTGGGTCCCGCCGACGGGGACTCCCTGGCCGACGGCGCTGGGTCGCCCGTGCCGGTGCGCGTCCATCAGCGGGAGCAGGGACTCGAGGTCGGCAGCGCTCAGACCGGTCTCGATCCCGGAGACCAGGGCCGCCTGGAGGAACGAGAAGAACGCCGGGTCGACCGAGGCGATCGTCGAGACCCCCGCGCTGGCGCGGGTGTTGAGCTCGGTCGGGCGGAAGCCGTCCTGGGTCAGGACACCGTCGATGCCGAAGGCACCGCGGTAGTCGTGATGGGCGGCGAGGTGGTCACCGACGCGGCGAGCAGCGGCCCGCATCGCCTCCCGGTCCGCGGCGGGTGGGTCCCACCAGGTGCTCAGGCCGCCGTACACGAAGCGGCGCCGGGCCTCGTCGCGCAGGATCGCCAGCTCGACGGGACGGAACACCGCGGTCCCCGCACCCGGCACCACAAACCCGTGGATCGAGCACGGCACGCCGTCGAGGAAGCCCACGACCCGGACCCGGTCGCAGCGCGGTGCGAAGAAGGCGAACGCCGCGGCCTCGTCGTCGGTGTCGCGCACCCACCGCACGAAGTTGCCGCCGCCGTTGAGACCGTCCCGCGCATCCCCGCTCCACACGACGCCCCGGGTGGTCGCGAGCGTCCGGGTGGCCGCGGCCAGCTCGGCGCGCTCCACCGGGCAGATCCGGTACGGCGCGTGCTCGACGCCGGCGGCGGCCCACAGGTCGTCGGCGAGCATCTTGTCCTCCAGGGCAAGGTACGACGTCGGCCTGCCGCCGGTCACCGGGCGGCCGAGGACGGGCTCGTCGTCCGTGACGAACGGCGAGGTGTGCCACAGGCCGCGCCGCTGCGGGTCGAAGGCCTCGATGGCGTCGACCACGTGGCTGGGCAGGGTGCGCACGGTCCGGTCGAGGACCCGCACCTCCTCGGTCATCGAGGCGGTCGGCGGGAGATCGACCTCCACGACGGTGCACGAGCCGTCGGGCGGCCCCGGCCCGGCGCCGTCCCCCGTGGAGAGCACGAGCACGGGGCACCCCAGTGCCACGAAGCGCTCGACGAGACCGGTGCAGCCGGCCAGGATGCCGGGTCCCAGGAGGACCGGCCGACCGGCGTACCTCGCGGCCAGGCGGGCCGTGACCGCGTCACGGGTGGTGTCGTCAGCGAGGTCGAGCGCCATGACGACGTCCTTCACGCCACGTCGATCGGCGGCGCCCCGGTGAGCCTCACCAGCTCGTCGTAGGTCGTGGAGAACACCGCGGCCGGGTGGCCGGCGGCCGCCCAGACCACGGGGTGACGCTCCAGCCACCGGTCGAGGTAGGTCGGCACCGGCGCCGGGTGGCCCAGGGGGGAGACCCCGCCGATGACCTGGCCGGTGTGCTCGCGGACGAAGTCGGGGGTCGCCCGACGCAGCCGCTCCACCCCGATCAGGGCGGCGACCTTGACCGTGTCGACGCGGTGGGCGCCGGAGGTCAGCACGAGCGTCGGGTCGCCGTCGGCGTCGAAGAGCAGGCTGTTGGCGATCGCACCGACCTGGCACCCGAGCGCCTCGGCGGCGAGGGCTGCGGTGTGCACGGCGTCGGGGAGGATGACGATCTCACCGGCCCCGCCGAGGCGGGCATGCACGTCTCGGAACCGGGCGATGGAGGGGTGCTCGGTCGACATGGGTGCGACCCTATGCTCGACCTGGCGGTGGGGCACCTGTGTTTCGGCCGCATGCCTGCGGGGGTAGGGACCGAGTCGTGGAGGACCAGATGAGCCCAGCAAGTCCAGCGAGGCCGGCAGGTCCGGCGAGCCCAGCAGGGGAGGGCCGATCGGGGATGGCGCGGCCCGCCTCGGTCGAGCGTGCCTCGTGGGTGATCTGGGCGCTGGTCGTGGTGGCGACCGCGGTCACGGTGCTCGCGGTGGTCCGCGACGACGACCTGGTGGCGGCGTGGGCCGGGGGCCAGGGACGCTCGGTCGACGACACCCGCGTCCCACCGTCGTTCACGCCCGTCGTGGTGGTCCTGTACGTCGTGATCTCCATCCTGCTGCTGGTGCTGCTGGCCTTCCTGCGCGGTGGTCACAACTGGGCCCGGCACTGCATCGCGGCCGGCGCGGCGCTGGTGGCGATCGCGGTGGTCTCCGGGATGCGGACCGATCCACCGGTGGAGTTCGTCGTCGCCGCGATCGGGATCCTCGTCCTCGCCGCCGTCCTGCTGGTGCTGCTCTACCTCCCGACCACGAACGCCTACGTGGGCAAGATCGCCAGGCCGTCGCGCGCCTCCTGAGCCGGCCTCCGGGTCTGTGCAGCAACCCGGTCCGGACGATCGGCGCGGGCTCGCCCTTGACGCACTGTCGGCGCTGAGGTGTAGCGTTCGGGTTGTTCGAACACGTGTTCGATCAACCGGTGGGGTCGACCTCGACCCCCGGCCCCGCCGGTCCTCTTCGTGTCCCCGTGACGCCTCGTGGCGTCCCTGTGGCGGCACCGTGTGCTCAGAGCAGGAGGCCGGTCGTGAGGCGATATGACGATCCCGTCGAGGTCCGACGGGGCTGGGTGGACGGAGCGCTCGATGCCGGCCGCGCGCCCGAGCAGTTCCTCTGGAGGGGGCGGCTGTGGAAGGTCCGGGCCGTGCTCGCCAGCTGGGTGGAGACCGGCGCCTGGTGGTCCTCGGCCGAGGTGGACGCGGTGCTCGGCACCGACGCACCGACGACGGCCGAGTCCGGTGCGGTGGCCGTGCGCTCGGTCCCCGACCTGCTGGGTGAGCGTGAGCTGTGGCGGGTCGAGGCCGGCCGCAGCGGTGCCGGCGGTCCCGGGGGAGAGGCGATCACCGGGGTCTTCGAGCTGACCTTCGACCACGACGACGGCCGCTGGTCGCTCGTCGGCTGCGACGACTGAGGGGCCGGCCCATGACCACGTCCTCCGTCGGCCCGACCGAGATCAACCCCTACGCGCTGCCCGCGACTACGCACTCCTACCTCCTGCGGGCGGCGGAGTCCCTGAGCGAGGCGATCGCGACCGGTGACGTCGCCACTCGCTATGCCTGTGCCCACGTCGCGGCCCTGCGGGCCGCTGCCGCGCTGCTCGCCGCGCGCGCTCGGCCGGCGCCCGCGCGGCGGCGTCCGCAGAAGAACGCCTGGGTGCTCCTGGCCGAGGTCGCCCCCGAGCTGGGGGAGTGGGCCTCGTTCTTCGCGGCCGGTGCCGGCAAGCGGGCGGCCGCCGAGGCGGGCTCGAGCCGGGCGGTCACCGAGCGGGAGGCCGACGACCTCGTGCGCGACGCCGACCGCTTCCTCGGGGTGGTGGAGTCCGCCCTCGGACTCATGCCGCACGCACCCGTGCGTGAGCACCTGGTCAGCCGTCCGGCCTGACCGGCGACCGGCTGGGTTGCGGGCGCCGAGGTGAGCGCAAGGGTTATCCCCACTGCGCCACGCCACTGACTCCCGCGAGGCTGGGGGCATGACTCTCGGACATCCTGGTGACCCCGCCGAGCACAGCGCCGTACGGCGACCCGTGGCCCGCCTGCTGACACTCCTGCTGCTGGCGCTCGGTCCGACCGTGGCCGCGCTGGCTCCCGTCGTGCCGATCACGGCGGCCCAGGCCGCGACGACGTCGGTCGCTGCCGCCCGGGCGGGTCAGGACGGCTCGACGGCTACCGTGCGCGGCTACGTCGTGGGTCAGCCCACGTCGTCCTCGACCGTGGTCACCAGCGGCTTCCCCAACGACTACGCCCTCGCGCTGGCGGACTCGCCCGGGGTCACCGACACCTCGCAGATGCTCTACGTCCAGGTCCCCGGCTCCTTCCGTGACGCCTGGGGGCTGCAGAGCAACCCGTCGTTGATGGGTGAGCGGATCGACGTGACCGGCACGAAGGAGGCCTACTTCTCGCGGCCAGGGCTGAAGTCCGGCTCGGAGTTCGCCTTCGCCGACGGCTCCGGAGGACCCGAGCCCGACCCGGACCCCGACCCGGGTGCCGGCGGCGGGACGACGGAGTACGACACGACCTACTGGGCGCCGGCGATCGGCAAGAGCGGTGCGGCTCTCGAGTCGTCGCTGCACACGATCATCTCGAGCGGCGTGACCCGCCTGTCCTACTCCCAGGTGTGGGTGGCGCTGCGTGACACCGACGAGGACCCGGCCAACTCCTCCCACGTGATCGAGCTCTACTCCGGCGACTCGATCTCCAAGACCGCCAACGGCGGCGGTGTCGACCAGTGGAACCGCGAGCATGTCTGGGCCAAGTCGCACGGCGGCTTCGGTACGGCGACCGGTCCCGGCACCGACATCCACCACCTGCGCCCGACCGACGTGACGGTCAACAGTGCCCGCGGCAACCTCGACTTCGACGAGGGCGGCACCCAGAGCTCCGAGGCGCCCGGCAACTACGCCGACTCCGACTCCTGGGAGCCGCGCGACGCCGTGAAGGGCGATGTCGCCCGGATGATCTTCTACATGTCGGTGCGCTACGAGGGCGGCGACGGCTTCGCCGACCTCGAGGTCAACGACCAGGTCGGCAACGGCTCCGCCCCCCACATCGGCAGGCTCTCGGTGCTGCTGGAGTGGAACGCCGAGGACCCGCCCAGTGCCTTCGAGATGCGCCGCAACGACGTCATCTTCGACGACTACCAGGGCAACCGGAACCCCTTCATCGACCACCCCGAGTGGGCCGACGCGCTCTGGGGTTGACGCGCTGTCGGAGGAGCGACGTACAGTAGGCAAGTCGAACACCTGTTCGATGACTTGTTGTCCGCGCCAGGGGTCGAGCCAGGCTGTGGAGGCCCTCGCCCATGATCCCAGGTTCCGACCCGTTCCCCCACCTGCACGTCGCCTCGGGCTACTCCCTGCAGTACGGCGCCTCCCATCCCCACGTCCTGGTCGAGCGGGCCGCCGAGCAGGGCATGGACACCCTCGCGCTGACCGACCGCGACGGCACCTACGGCGCGGTGAAGTTCGTCAAGGCGTGCCAGCAGGCGGGGATCCGGCCGGTGCTGGGGGTCGACCTGGCCTACCGGGCGGTGGTGCCCCGCTCGTCCGCCGGCCGTACGCCGACCCGAGGCGGCGCCTACCGCGACCTGCCCCTCGAGCAGGGTGGGCCGGCGCGGGTGCGGTTCCTGGCCAGCGCCGACACCGGGGGTGGACGGGCCGGGTGGGCGGCGCTGTGCCGACTGGTCTCCGCGGTCCACCTCGCCGGCGAGCGGGGCAACCCGGTCCTCGACCTCACCGACCTCGAGCACCTGCCCGACGAGGTCGCCACGCTGCTCGGCAGCGGCGACCTGGTCGTGCTGCTCGGTGCCGACTCCGAGGTGGGCCTGGGAGCGACCCGGCGTCGCGACGACCTGGCCCGGGCGGCTCTCGCGCCGTGGCAGCGACTGGTGCCGTCCACCCACGTGGTCCTCGAGCTGGTCTCCCACCGGCTTCCCGGCAGCCACGCCCACGGGTGGGGGCCCGGCACCACGCCGCACGCGGCTCGGATGGCCTCGATCGCCCGCAGCGCCGGGCTGTCGGCGGTCCTCACCAACGCGGTGCGCTACGCCGATCGTCGCGACGCGGTCACCGTCGACGTCCTCGATGCCGCTCGCCGGCTCGTCGCCCTCGACCAGCGTCACCTCGAGCGCCGCAACGCCGAGGGGTTCCTCAAGTCCGGCAAGCAGATGCACGAGGTGGCCGAGGAGATCTGCCACGCGGCCGGGATGGCCGGCGACGGTGAGCGAGGACGACGGGGGGCCGACCGGCTGCTCGCCACGACCCGGGCGCTCTCGGACCGCTGCGCCCTCGACCCCCGCGCCGACCTCGGGCTGGGCGAGGTGCACTTCCCGGAGTTCACGTTGTCGACCGACCACGCGAGCGCCGACGTCGCCCTGCGTGCCCGGTGCGAGGGGGCGATCGGAGACCGCTACGGCTCGGGTCCGCGCCAGGTCGTCTGGAAGCGGCTCGACGACGAGCTCGAGCTGATCCGGGGCCTGGGCTACGCGTCGTACTTCCTGACGGTCGGCGACGTCACCGACCTGATCCGCGAGATGGGGGTGCGCTGCGCCGCTCGGGGCTCGGGCGCGGGCAGCCTGGTCAACTACCTGCTCGGTGTCTCCGGGGTCGACCCGATCCGCCACGGCCTGCTGATGGAGCGCTTCCTCTCCCCGCTGCGCGGCGCGCTGCCCGACATCGACGTGGACGTCGAGTCCGCGCGACGCCTGGAGGTCTACGAGCGGATCCTCGACCGCTTCAGCGGCGAGCGCTGCGTCACGGTCTCGATGATGGACACCTACCGGGTGCGGCACGCCGTGCGCGACGTCGGCGGTGCGCTCGGGATGCCGCCGGGGGAGACCGACGCGATCGCCAAGGCGTTCCCGCACATCCGCGCCCGCGATGCCCGGATCGCCCTGCGCGAGCTGCCCGAGCTGCGCTCGGCCGGGCTGAGCGAGGCCCGGCTCGAGGTGATGTTCGACCTGGTCGAGCGCCTCGACGGGCTGCCCCGCCACGTCGCGATGCATCCCTGCGGGGTGCTCCTCTCGGATGCGACGCTGCTCGACCGCACCCCGGTCGAGGCCAGCTTCGCCGGTTTCCCGATGAGCCAGTTCGACAAGGACGACGTCGAGGACCTCGGGCTGCTCAAGCTCGACGTGCTCGGCATCCGGATGCAGTCCTCGATGGCCCACGCGGTGAACGAGATCAGGAGGCTCGAGGGCGTCGAGGTCGACCTCGACGACCAGCAGCAGGTGCCCCACGACGACCCCGCGACCTACGAGATGATCTCGACCGCGCGGACGCTGGGGATCTTCCAGATCGAGTCGCCGGGCCAGCGCGAGCTGGTCGGCAAGTCCGGCATCGAGACCTTCGAGGACGTCATCACCGACATCTCGCTGTTCCGCCCCGGGCCGGTCAAGAGCGACATGATCACCCCCTACCTCGAGGTCAAGCAGGGCTGGAAGGCCGCGCGCTACCTCC
>NZZG01000120.1 GCA_002698575.1 Pimelobacter sp.
AGGGCGCCGTCGTTGTCGAAGCGGCAGGCGACGTACTCCTTGGCGACCAGGTTCATCCCGTCGCGGTACGGCGTCACCACCATGACGTCGGCGGCGCGGTACAGCGCCGCCATCTCCTCGCGGGGGTAGGAGGAGTGCAGGTAGCTGATCGCCGGGCGCCCGATCCGGCCCAGGTCACCGTTGATCCGACCCACGAGGCGGTCGATGTCGTCGCGCAGGATCCGGTACTGCTCGACCTGCTCGCGCGAGGGCACCGCCACCTGCACGAAGACGGCGTCCTCGACGTCGAGGTGACCGTCGGCGATCAGCTCGCTGAAGGCGCGCAGCCGGGCGTAGATGCCCTTGGTGTAGTCGAGACGGTCGATGCCGAGGAAGATCCGACGGGGGTTGCCCAGGGCCTCGCGGATGGCGGTCGCGCGCTCGGCGACGGCCTGGGTCTGGGCGAGCTCCTCGAACCCGGAGGCGTCGATCGAGATGGGGAACGCCGCGGCGCGCACCGTGCGGCCGTCGGGCAGGTAGACGAGGTCGCGGTGGGTCTTGTGCCCGACGCGCTGACGCACCAGGCGGACGAAGTTCTGTGCGCCGCCGGGCAGCTGGAAGCCGAGCAGGTCGGCGCCGAGCAGTCCCTCGAGGATCTGGCGGCGCCACGGCAGCTGCTGGAAGAGCTCGGCCGGCGGGAACGGGATGTGCAGGTAGAAGCCGATCAGCAGGTCGGGGCGCAGCTCGCGCAGCATCTGCGGGACCAGCTGCAGCTGGTAGTCGTGGACCCACACCGTGGCGCTCTCGGCGGCGACCTCGGCAGCCTTCTCCGCGAAGCGACGGTTGACCGCGACGTAGGAGTCCCACCACTCGCGGTGGAACTCCGGCTTGGCGACGAGGTCGTGGTAGAGCGGCCACAGGGTGCCGTTGGAGAAGCCCTCGTAGTGGCCCTCGATCTCCTCGGGGGTCATCGACATCGGCACGAGGTGCAGTCCATCGGCCTCGAACGGCTCGAGGTCCTGCTCGGTGCCGCCCGGCCATCCGATCCAGGTGCCGTCGTTGGCGCGCATCACCGGCTCGATGGCGGTGACGAGACCGCCGGGGGAGGGCCGCCACTCCACGGTGCCGTCGGGGCGGGTCACCCGGTCGACGGGCAGCCGGTTGGCAACGATCACGAGGTCTGCGGCCACACCGCAACCCTAGTCGAGGCGGTGCCGTTCGCCGTCACCCGTGGGGCGGAGGTCCCGCTCGGTCAGCCGACGGCGATGCCGGCCTCGTCGATGAGCCCCTGCATCTGACGCATCAGGGTGAGGGTCTGGCGCCAGGGGACCAGCGGACTCTCGCGCAGCCCGGCGCGCAGGCACCGTCCCACCTCGACGATCTCGTGGGCGTAGCCACGGCCGATGACCGGCTCCGACTCGGCGACCAGGTCGACCGGCTCGGCGCGGACGACGCCGGCACCCTGCTCGGCCCCCACGTCGTACGGCGTGTAGGTCGCCGCGGTCGGGTGGTGGAAGTCGGTCAGGTCGAGGCGACCGAGGTCGGTCGCGAGGCTGGCCGAGCGCGAGGACCAGGAGGTCATCGACGCCGTCAGGGTGGCCAGGGCGCCGCCCGGGTAGGTGCCGGTGATCGCCACGTCGAGGTCGATGCCGCGATCGGAGAGGGCGGCCCGCGCAGTCAGGTCGGTGGCCTCGCCGAGAAGGAGGTGGGCGATGGTCAGGGAGTAGACGCCCATGTCGAGCAGGGCGCTGGCCCCGAGGGCGGGGTCGAGCATCCGGTCACCCGGTCCGGCGTCGACCCGGAAGCCGAGCTCGGCGTGCAGGTGGCGTGGTCTGCCGAACCGACCCGAGCGGACGCCCTCCGCGACGGTGCGCACGACCGGGTGGCAGGCGGTCCACATCGCCTCCATCAGGAAGCGGTCGTGCTCGCGGGCCAGGGCCACCATCGTCTCGGCGTCCTCCAGCCGGGTGGTGAGCGGCTTCTCGCACAGCACGTGCTTGCCGGCCTCGAGCAGGGTGCGCACGTGCTCGAGGTGCAGGGCGTGCGGACTGGCGACGTAGACGACCTCCACCTCCGGATCGGCGGCCAGGGCGGCGTACGAACCGAGGGGACGGCCTCCGTGCTCGTCGCAGAAGGCCCGGGCGGACGCCTCGGTCCGGGACCCGACGGCGACCAGGTGCGCGTCCTCGACCAGGGCGAGGTCGGCGGCGAAGGTGCGGGCGATCTTGCCGGTGGCCAGGATGCCCCAGCCGACGGGTCCGGTGGGTTCGGTCATGGTCCTACTGTGGCGCATCCGGACCGCCCGGGCTCAGCGAGGCGCGGCAGGGCGTGCGTGGCGACCCTCCAGCCCCGTGCGCCCCACCTGTCACGACACCGCGAGCCGAATGACAACTCTGTGATTCGGCGTCTACAGTGGTGCCACCCCGTCACGACCAGCAGCACCCCGACCTCGCAGGAGACGTGCGATGGAAGCCCAGCGAAGCAACGACCTCGACGCGCAGACCGCCGCCGAGTCCCTGAGCGACCGCGACCGCGAGATCCTCGAGTTCGAGCGGCAGTGGTGGAAGTACGCCGGGGCCAAGGAGAGCGCGGTCCGGGAGAAGTTCGACATGAGCTCGACGCGCTACTACCAGGTGCTCAACGCCCTCATCGACCGTCCGGAGGCGATCGAGGCCGACCCGCTGCTCGTCCGGCGGTTGCGCCGGCTGCGCTCGCAGCGGCAGCGTCAGCGCTCGGCTCGCCGTCTCGGCTTCGAGGTCTGAGTCGATGGCTCCCCACCTTCCCCGGGGGAACCAGGGCAACGGAGTCGTCTTCCCCTCGCCCGTGGTGATGCTGAGCATCATCGCGGTCGCCATGGCCGCGATCGCCTTCGTGGCCACCCGCGGCGGCGAGCCCGACGAGCGCGAGGTCGCGACGCCGGTGCGCCAGGAGTCCTCGCCCACCGCGAGTGCCGACCCCACACCGGCCGAGCCCACAAAGACGAAGAAGCCCCGCCCCGAGATCAAGCGCGACAAGGTCTTCGTCGAGGTCTACAACAACTCCGGGATCACCGGTCTCGCCGGCAGTGTGGGCAGCAAGGCCACCGACGTCGGGTGGCAGGTCGTCGGCACCGACAACTGGTACGGCAACATCCCCACCAACACCGTCTACTTCCCCGACCGGCTCAAGCGTGCCGCCAAGCAGCTCGCGCTCGACCTCGGGATCAGCCGCACCGCCCCGGCCGACGGTGCGATGAAGCTCGATCGGCTCACGGTCATCCTCACCGCGGAGCTGGCAGCGACCGGGTGAGGATCGAGCCCGGTCGCGTCGCCAGCGAAGAGTGAGCAAGCCCTGCGACCGAGGCACGAGGTCGCAACGGGCGCGACGAAGTATGGCGAGCGAGCAGTGGTCCGCGAGGCACGAGCGGGCTGCGTCGAAACCCGGTGAGGCGAGAAGCAGCCCCAGCCACAGGGCCTCAGGCTCACCCCGCATGACAGGCTGACCACCGTGGAGTTCACTTCCCTCACCGGCGAGCAGCGCTACGCGGCGCTCGTACGAGCGGCCGCCGACACCGTGGTCGGCCTCGACTTCGACGGGACCCTCGCCCCGATCGTCGACGACCCGGAGAAGGCCCGCATCCACCCCGACGCGGACGCGGTCCTGGTCGACCTGGCCACCCAGGTGCTGGCCGTCGCCGTCGTCACCGGGCGACCGGCCCGTCAGGCCCTCGACCTGGGCGGCCTCGAGGAGGTCGGCGACGACATCGACCGTGCCGGCAAGGACCTCTACCTCTTCGGCCAGTACGGCAACGAGCGCTGGAGCTCGCACCGACGCCGCGTGGTGGGGCCCCGCCCTCCCGCCGGGCTGGCCTCCTTCGAGCGCGAGCTGCCACGCGTCCTGAAGCGTCTCGAGGCCCCCGACGCGTTCGTGGAGGACAAGGGCCTCGCGGTCGCCGTCCACACCCGGCGGCTGCCCGACGCCGACGCCGCCTTCGCTCGCTTGCTCCCCGAGCTGCGCGAGCTGGCCGGACGGCACGACCTGGTGGTCGAGCCGGGACGCAGCGTGATCGAGGTCCGTTCACCCGGCATCCACAAGGGCACGGCCGTCACCACCCTCGTCGAGGAGCTCGGAGCCGGTGGCTTCGTCTTCGCCGGCGACGACCTGGGTGACCTCGAGGCGTTCGAGGCCGTGCGCGACCTCGCGCGCGAGGGGATGCCCACCCTGCTGGTCTGCTCGTCCTCCGACGAGGAGAGCGCCCTGCAGGACCTGGCCGACGTGCTGGTCCAGGGGCCCGACGGGGTGCTCGAGCTGCTCGCCATGCTCACCGAGGACGCCCGCGGCCTGCGCGCCTGAGCGAGGCGACCGGCCTGATCGCCCCGCGCCGTACGGCGTCCCACGATGCGGGACCCGATGACGCATCGTGAGACGACACGACGTACAGTCTCGAACAGCTCATCAAGAGGGACTGAGGGAACGGCCCAGTGAAGTCCCGGCAACCGCCACTTAGCCTCCGACCCCCGGACCAGACCCGGGACGGAAGAGTGGAAACGGTGCTAATTCCGCCTGGCAGCGAAAGTCGCCCCAGGGAAGATGAGGAGGAGGACTCATGAGCACCCTTGCAGAGACCGGCACCGAGACGACCCCGGCCCAGGGTGGACCCCGCGAGGGTGCCTTCGGCAACGCGACCGGGCTCTCGTGCCGTGAGTGCGGCAACGTCGTCGAGCTCGGGCCCTTCTACGCCTGTCCGGAGTGCTTCGGACCGCTCGAGGTCGCCTACGCCTACCCGACGATCACCCGCGAGGAGATCGAGGCGGGGCCGCGCAACATCTGGCGCTACAAGGCGCTGCTGCCGGTGCCGACCGACATCGAGCAGAGCCCCAACACCGAGCCCGGCTTCACCCGGCTGCTCAAGGCCGACAACCTCGCCGCCGAGCTGGGCCTGACCAACCTGTGGGTCAAGGACGACTCGACCAACCCGACCAACTCCTTCAAGGACCGGGTCGTGGCCTGTGCGCTCAGCGCCGCCACCGAGTTCAAGTCCAAGGTGTTCGCCTGTCCCTCGACCGGCAACCTCGCCAACGCCGTGGCCGCGGCCGGTGCTCGCGCCGGCATCCGCACCGTCGTGTTCATCCCGAGCAACCTGGAGAAGCCCAAGCAGGTCAACTCGGCGATCTTCACCGACTCCCTCGTCGCGGTGAACGGCAACTACGACGACGTCAACAAGCTCGCCCAGGAGATCGCGGGCGAGGAGGACGGCTGGGCCTTCGTCAACGTCAACGTCCGGCCCTACTACGCCGAGGGCTCCAAGACCCTGGGGTTCGAGATCGCCGAGCAGCTGGGCTGGCGGATCCCCGACCAGATCGTCATCCCCGTCGCCTCCGGCTCCCAGCTGACCAAGGTGCACAAGGCCTTCGGCGAGCTGATCAAGCTCGGCCTCGTGGAGGACAAGCCCTACAAGATCTTCGGCGCCCAGGCGACCGGCTGCTCGCCGGTCTCGGTCGCCTACAAGGCCGGCGTCGACGCGATCCGCCCGGTCAAGCCCGACACGATCGCCAAGTCCCTGGCCATCGGCAACCCGGCCGACGGCATCTACGTGCTCGACATCTGCCGCGAGACCGGCGGCGCGGTCGAGGACATCACCGACGACGAGGTCCGCGAGGCGATCGTGCTGCTGGCCCGCACCGAGGGCATCTTCACCGAGACCGCCGGCGGCACCACCGTCGGCGTGCTGAAGAAGCTCGTCGAGTCCGGGCAGCTCGACCCCACGCTCGACACGGTGGTCATCAACACCGGTCACGGCCTCAAGACCCTCGACGCGGTCAGCGACATCGTCGCGCCCGCCGCGACCATCGATCCGTCGTACGCCGCCTTCGTCGGCACCGGGCTCGGCGCCTGATCCACACCCGCCCGGCGCCGGGGGTCAACGTTTCGGGCACCTGCGACGTTGATCCGGCATGAGGTCAACCAGCAGCCGTGCCCGCCGCGTGAACGCCGTGGGTCTCGTCGTGGTCGCCACCCTGCTCGCCACCATGCTCGCCGCGGGGCCGGCAGCGGTGGGTCCGTCGTCGGCGAGCGCCACCCAGGCGATGGTCGAGCCGGAGAGTGGCTACCAGGTCACCCCGTTCCGACCGCGCGGCAGCGACGACGCCCGACTGGTGAAGGCCTGGCACGCCTGGCAGGGTCGTGAGCACCAGCGCTACACGACGGTGGTCGGCCGGTTCTGCGGGTGCGAGCCCGAGCCGCGGGTGAGCACCGAGGTCGAGGCCGACCGGGTCACGTCGGTGCACCACCTCCACGAGGACGAGGAGCTGGCGCGGCACGGCTACGAGATGGACGAGCTCTTCCGCATCCTGCGCGCTGCCTACGCCGAGGCCGACGACGTCGACGTTCGGTACCTGCAGGGCGTGCCGGTCGCCATCTCCATCGTCTACGGCGCCCGCCCGTCCAACCGGGACACGACCATGAGCGTGCGGGTGCGCAGGACCGATGAGGCGACCCCGTACGCCTACCCCGTGGCGCCGTTCCGGCTGCGCGAGGACGACCGGCCCGTGCTGGCGAGCGCGTGGCGGACCTGGCGCGCCTCGAAGATCGCCTCGTACGTCGTCACGACGACGAGCCACGGGGGCGAGGGGACCGACTCGACGGTGCGGACCCACGTCGCCGGGCCCGTGGTGGACGAGGTCGAGTCCGCGGACGAGCAGTCGGCTCCGCGTCGCGGCTTCGAGATGGAGCGCCTGTACCGGATGATCCGCACGCTCTACCGCACCGCCGACCACGCCGAGGTCCGCTTCGACGACCGCGGCGTGCCCCGGCGGATCACGGCCGACCCGATCCGGGGCGCCGTCGACGACGAGCTCGTCATCCGGGTGCGGTTGCGCGCCTCCTGAGGATCAGAGGTCGACGGCCACGCCCGCGAGACGCCCGCGGCTGACACGGCCCGCTCACCGTCCGGACGGCTGCCGTTCAGGTCGAGGTGGTTGAACAGGGTCATGGCTCGACGACGCATCCTCGCCGTGGCAGTGACCGGGGTCGCCGCGGGCGCGCTCGGAGGCTCCTACGGCGCCCGCGAGCTGCTCCACCGCCAGGCTGCGGCGGCGCGACGGCTGATCGGCAAGCCGCTCGGCGAGCACGCGCCGTACGCCGACCGGGTCTGGAAGTCCTCGCACGGCAACCCGATCGACCTGCTCCTGCTCGGCGACTCGATCGCCGCGGGCCTCGGCGCCGAGCGTCGCAAGGACACCCTGGGTGGGCGAGTCGCCAAGGGCCTGGCGAAACAGACCGGTCGGTCGGTGCGCCTGCGCACTGCCGCGGTCGTCGGCTCGGAGAGCTCCCAGCTGGCCGACCAGCTGGCCACCCTCGAGCCGGAGTACGCCCCCGACGTCGCGGTGATCGTGGTCGGTGGCAACGACGTCACGCACCGGGTGCCGATCGCCGAGTCGGTGGGCTACCTCCAGGACGCGATCGTGGACCTGCGCGCCCGCGGCACCGAGGTCGTCGTCGGGACCTGCCCCGACCTCGGCGCGCTGCGCCCGGTGCCGCAGCCGCTGCGCGCGCTCGGGTCCCGAGCCTCGCGCCAGCTCGCCGTGGCCCAGGCGCAGACGGCCGTGGCGGCCGGTGCGCACGCGGTGTCGCTGGCCCAGGTGGTCGGGCCGTTCTTCATCACCAACCCCGACGAGATGTTCAGCCTCGACCGCTTCCACCCCAGCGCGCTGGGCTATCGCCGTACGGCGGCCGCGCTGGTGCCGTCGCTGCTGACCGCGATGGGGCTGCACGACCAGGTGCCGTTCGGCCACGCGGCGCCGATCCTGCCTGCTGAGCGGTCACGGTGAATCGTTGCTCACCCGTCTGACGGCGCGTGATCTGGCGCGGTGCGTGGGCTAGGGTCCCAGCGTGACTGACTCCACCCTCCCTGCTCCCCTCGGCGCCCCCGGCCCCGCCGTGGACCTGTACCTCAACGCCCTCGCCAAGATGCTCACCCGCTACGGCTTCGAGGGCCGCAGCGCCACGGTGATCTTCAACCCGCGCTCCTACGAGTCCTACCTGTGGGACCTCGTGCGTCAGGCCACGCCCAACCGCGACATCCGGATGGTCGAGCCCGGCGTCTTCGACGCCGCGCGGCGCGACGTCGGTCGTGACTGGCCGGCCGACGCCGAGACGATGGTCGGGATGAAGCGCCTGCTCAACGTGCGCGAGGTGATGGAGTCGGTGCTCGCCGACGGCATCGAGGGCGACTTCATCGAGACCGGCGCCTGGCGCGGCGGCACCTGCATCTTCGCCCGCGCCATCCTGGCGGCGTACGGCGTCACCGACCGCAACGTGTGGGTGGCCGACTCGTTCGAGGGTCTGCCCGCCCCGGACGGTCGCTTCGAGGCCGACCGCGGCGACCAGCACCACACGAAGGTCGACCTGGCCGTCAGCGTCGAGCAGGTGGAGGAGAACTTCCGCCGCTACGACCTCCTCGACGACCAGGTGAAGTTCCTCAAGGGCTTCTTCGCCGACTCCCTGCCCACCGCGCCGATCGAGAAGATCTCGGTGCTGCGTCTGGACGGCGACATGTACACCTCGACGATCGACGCCCTCGAGCCGCTCTACGACAAGGTCTCGACCGGCGGCTACGTCGTCGTCGACGACTACGGCGCCGTCGACGCCTGCAAGAAGGCGATCCACGACTTCCGCGACGCCCGCGGGATCACCGACGAGATGGTCGAGATCGACTGGGCCGGCGTCTACTGGAGGAAGTCGTGACCCAGGACGCCACCCCGCAGCGCTACACCGACGAGACCATCGGGGTCGACAGCTCCACCTTCGCCGAGGGCCACCTGGCCCGCGTGCTGCGCCTGGAGCGCCAGCTCGGCAACAACCGCAAGTGGTCGCGCAAGGCCACCCGCCAGCTGCACGGGACGATGCTCAAGGAGATCCAGGCCGCCGAGCGCCGGGCCCGCCAGGCCGAGCGCCGGGCCGAGGCTGCGGAGAAGCGTCTGGCGAAGGCGCAGGGTCGCGCCCGTGCCGCCGAGGCGGAGGTGGCCGCGCTGCACGACAGTGCCACCTGGAAGGCCGGACGCGCGGTCGTGGCCGTGCCGGCGAAGCTCAAGCAACGTTGGGGACCCAGATGACTGAAAGCCCACGAGTGCTCCTCGTGACCTCCGCTGCGCACCCGGATGGGGAACCGGGCCACGCAGCACTCGACCGGGCGCTGGCCGCGCGCGGCATCGACAGCCAGTGGGTCGTGTGGGACGACCCGTACGTCGACTGGGCCGACGCCGACCTGGTCGCCGTCCGCTCCACGTGGGACTACGACCTGCGGATCAAGGAGTTCCTCGGCTGGGCGAGCTCCGTGGGTGCCAATCTGCTCCACGGCACCGACGTCTTCCGGTGGAACACCGACAAGAGCTACCTGGTCGACCTGGCGACCCGCTCCAAGCTGCCGATGGTGCCGACCGTCCTGGCCGACAACCCGGTCAAGCTGCGCGCGGCGATCAGCCGCTTCGGCACCTCCGTGGTCAAGCCACGCATCGGGTGCAGCGGTCGCGGCATCGTCATCGTCTACGACGCCGAGACTTGGCTGCCCGTCGACAAGGGCCCCTGGGTCGTCCAGCCGCTGGTGGAGTCCGTCTTCCGCGAGGGCGAGGTGTCGGTGATCGTGGTCAACGGCCACCCGGTCGCGCAGGTCCACAAGGTCGCCGGGCCCGGCGACATCCGGGTCAACGAGGAGTTCGGCGGCACCGTCTCCGCCGTCGAGCTGACCAGCGAGGCGGCCCTGCTCGCCGTCGACGCCGTGGCCGCGACGACGGAGATCGTGGAGTCCGAGATTGTCTACGCGCGCGTCGACATGCTGCGCCACCAGGGCACCCTCAGCGTCAGCGAGGTCGAGGTGACCGAGCCGGGCCTCTACCTCGACGTGGTGCCCGAGGCCGCGGAGAAGTACGCCGAGGCGATCGCGCGGCGCCTCGACCTGCCCGAGCTCGCGGTCGTCGAGGACTGACGAGGGCAGCACCGGCGCCCTGGGTTGTCACTCTCAGGTCCTGAGTGCTAAAACTGGCACTGGCACTCTCATCATGAGAGTGACAGCCGGAGCGGTGTCAGCTGAGGTCCTCAAGCCCGACGGGAATGGTTCGTCGGAGGGCGGGATCGTCCGTCGCGGGCAGCCCACCGAATCGGTCCCACCGACTCCCACAAGAGGAATCGCAGGTTATGCCGAAGCTGATTGCTTTCAACGAGGAGGCCCGGCGCGGTCTCGAGCGTGGCATGAACACGCTCGCCGACGCCGTCAAGGTCACCCTGGGCCCCAAGGGCCGCAACGTCGTGCTCGAGAAGAAGTGGGGTGCGCCCACCATCACCAACGATGGTGTGAGCATCGCCAAGGAGATCGAGCTCGAGGACCCGTACGAGAAGATCGGTGCCGAGCTCGTCAAGGAGGTCGCCAAGAAGACCGACGACGTCGCGGGCGACGGCACCACCACCGCCACCGTGCTCGCCCAGGCGATGGTCCGCGAGGGCCTGCGCAACG
>NZZG01000121.1 GCA_002698575.1 Pimelobacter sp.
CCGCCTTGGCGACCGAGATCGCGGCCGTCATCCCACGGTCCTTGAAGGAGCCGGTCGGGTTGTTGCCCTCGACCTTGAGCCATACCTCGGCCCGGGTCAGGCCGGAGAGCCACTCCGAGTGGACCAGCGGAGTGCCGCCCTCACGCAGCGTCACCGCGGGCGTGCCCTCGGGGATCTCGAGCAGGTCGCGGTACTCCTCGATGATCCCGCGCCACTGGTGGGTGGGCCGGCGGGTCTCGGTGCTGCTCGGGACGTTCACTCGTCGCCGCCTTCCACGCGCATCACCGAGGTGACCTCGCGCACGATCTCGAGGCCGCGCAGGTGCTCGACGGTCGCACTCAGCTGCGCGTCGGTGGCCCAGTGCGAGACGACGACCAGCTGGGCGTCGTCGTCACGGCCCTCCTGACGCACCGTCTGGATGGACACGCCGTGCTCGGCGAAGGCGAGCGCCACCGTGGCCAGGACACCTGCGCGGTCGTCCACGTCGATCGCCACGTGGTAGCGGGTGCGGGTCTCCCCCATCGGCAGGACCGCGCGATCGGCGTAGGCCGACTCGCCGGCCCCGCGGGTGCCGGCGACGTGGTTGCGAGCCGCGGTGACCAGGTCGCCCATGACCGCGCTCGCCGTCGGCGCCCCGCCGGCACCGGGCCCGTAGAACATCAGCTCCCCCGCCGCGTCGGACTCGACGAAGACGGCGTTGTAGGCGCCACGGACCCCGGCCAGCGGGTGCGAGAGCGGGATCATCGCCGGGTGCACCCGGACCGCCACGGCCTCTCCACCGTCGAGGTCCTCGGTCCCGTCCGGGCCCACGAGCCCGGTGCGCAGCTCGCAGATGGCGAGCAGCTTGACCACGCAGCCCATCTCGCGCGCCGAGGCGATGTCGGCCGCGGTCACCTCCGAGATGCCCTCGCGGTGCACGTCGGCGGCGGTCACCCGGGAGTGGAACGCCAGCGAGGCCAGGATCGCTGCCTTCGCCGCCGCGTCGAAGCCCTCGACGTCGGCGGTGGGGTCGGCCTCCGCGTAGCCCAGGTCCTGGGCCTCGGCCAGGGCCTCGGCGAAGCCGGCCCCCGAGGTGTCCATCTTGTCCAGGATGTAGTTGGTGGTGCCGTTGACGATGCCGAGCACGCGCGTGACCCGGTCGCCGGCCAGCGACTCGCTCAGCGGACGCAGGATCGGGATGGCGCCCGCGACCGCGGCCTCGTAGAAGATGTCCCGTCCGGCCTTGGCCGCCATCTCGAAGAGGGTCGGGCCGTCCTCGGCCAGCAGCGCCTTGTTGGCGCTGACGACGCTCGCGCCGTGCTCGAGCGCCGAGAGGATCAGGGTGCGGGCCGGCTCGATACCACCGATCACCTCGACGACGAGGTCGACGTCCTCGCGGGCCACCAGCCCGGCCGCGTCGGTCGTGAGCAGCCCGTCGGGCACCTCGATCTCGCGCGCGGCGTCGATGCGTCGTACGGCGACCCCGGCCAGCTCGACCGGCCGCCCGACCCGGGCCGCGAGGTCGCCGGCCTGGTCGAGGACGAGCCGCACCACCTGGCTGCCCACCACGCCGCACCCGAGCACTGCCACGCGTAGGGGCCGCTGCTGGGCCCCGCCGCCGTCATTCATGTCGCACCCACGTCCGTTGCCAACAAATCGTCCTCAGTCTCGCGCCTGACCACGACGCGCGCGACTCCGTCCCGCACCGCGATCACCGGGGGACGCAGCGCGTGGTTGTAGTTCGAGGCCAACGACCGGCAGTAGGCACCGGTACCGGGCACCGCGAGCAGGTCGTCGGGGGCGACGTCGCCGGGCAGGAACTCGTCGCGGACCACGATGTCGCCGGCCTCGCAGTGCTTGCCGACCACGCGCGCCAGCACCGGCGCGGCCTCGGAGCGGCGCGCGGCCAGGGTGCAGGAGTAGTCGGCGTCGTACAGCGCCGTGCGGATGTTGTCGCTCATCCCGCCGTCGACCGAGACGTAGGTGCGCACCACGCCGCCGTCGAGCGCCACCGGCTTCACGGTGCCGACGGTGTAGACCGTGCACATCGCCGGACCGACGATCGCGCGGCCGGGCTCGATCGACAGCCGCGGTTCGGCGACGCCGAGGGCGCGGCACTCGTGCTCGACGATCTTGGTCATCTCGGTGGCCAGCCGAGCAGGGTCCGAGGGGTCGTCCTGGGTCGTGTAGGCGATGCCGAACCCACCGCCGAGATCCATCTCGGGCATCGCGACCGCGAGCTCGTCGCTCACCCGGGCGTGCAGCGCCAGCACGCGTCGGGCCGCGACCTCGAAGCCGGCGGAGTCGAAGATCTGGCTGCCGATGTGGCTGTGCAGCCCGAGCAGCTCCAGCCCCGGCGCGGCGAGCACCCGCCGTACGGCGTCGAAGGCATCGCCCGAGGTGATCGAGAACCCGAACTTCTGGTCCTCGTGCGCGGTCGCGATGTACTCGTGGGTGTGCGCCTCGACGCCGGCGGTGACCCGGACCATCACCGACTGCGTGACGCCGAGCTCCGTGGTGATCGCGGCCAGCCGCTCGATCTCGACGAAGGAGTCGAGCACGATCCTGCCCACCCCGGCCTCGACGGCACGCCTCAGCTCGGGCTCGGTCTTGTTGTTGCCGTGGTAGCCGATCCGGGCCGCGTCGAAGTCCGCGCGCAGGGCCACGCTCAGCTCGCCGGCCGAGCAGACGTCGAGCCACAGGCCCTCCTGGGCGATCCACCGCACGACCTCGGTGCACAGGAACGCCTTGCCGGCGTAGAAGACGTCGTAGTCGCCGAACGCGTCCCGGAACGCGGCGGCACGGGCACGGAAGTCGGCCTCGTCCAGGACGTAGGCCGGGGACTGGTGCTCGGCGACGAGGTCGCGCATCGCCACGCCACCGACGACGAGGTCGCCGTCGCTCTTGTGCGCGGTGCTGGACCACAGCAAGGGCACCAGGTCGTTGGGATCGGCGGGCTCGCGCAGCCACGACGGGCCGCGCAGGGCCCCGGGCGCGTGCGCCCATCCGGCTTCGTGCGTCATACGCCACCCCTTCCGCAGGGACGTCGAGGGGTGTCCACTACATGCGCTCGGGCGCGGAGACGCCGAGCAGGCCCAGGCCGTTGGCCAGGACGGTGTTGGTGGCGTGCACCAGCACGAGACGAGCCTCGTTGGCGGAGGTGACCGGCTCGTCGCCCTGGGGCAGCATCCGGCACTCCTTGGTGTCGTACCACTTGTTGAACGCCGAGGCGGTGTCCTCCAGGTAGCGCGCGATCCGGTGCGGCTCACGCAGCTCGGCGGCGCTAGAGACGACGGCCGGGAAGTCGGCCAGGGCGCGCAGCAGCGCGCGGTCGCGGTCGTGGTCGAGCAGCGAGCCGTCGAAGGCCTCCCCGGGCAGCGTCATCGCGAGGTCCGTCGCATTGGCGATCATCCGGCAGGTGCGGGCGTGGGCGTACTGGACGTAGTAGACGGGGTTCTCGTTGCTCGCGCTGGTCCACAGACCGAGGTCGAGATCGATCGGGGAGTCGCTGGAGTAGCGCGCGAGCGCGTAGCGGCTGGCATCCACCCCGATGGCGCCGACCAGGTCGTCGATCGTCACCACGGTCCCGGCCCGCTTGGACATCCGCATCGGCGCGCCGTCCTGCAGCAGGTTGACCATCTGCCCGATCAGGACCTCGAGGTTGACGTGCGGGGTGTCGCCGAAGGCCTGGCACATGGCCATCAGCCGCTGGACGTAGCCGTGGTGGTCGGCGCCGAGCATGATGAAGCACCGGCCGAAGCCGCGCTCGCGCTTGTCGAGGTAGTAGGCCAGGTCGCCGGACAGGTAGGCACCCTGCCCGTCGGACTTGATGATCACCCGGTCCTTGTCGTCACCGAAGCGCTCGGTGGCCAGCCACAGGGCACCGTCCCGCTCGTAGGTGTTGCCCAGCTCGCCGAGGCGCGCCACGGCGCGGTCGACGGCACCGCTGCGGTGCAGGTTGTCCTCGTGGAAGTAGACGTCAAAGTCGACGCCGAAGTCGTGCAGGGACTTCTTGATCTCGTCGAACATCATCTCCACGCCGGCGGCGCGGAAGGCCTCGTTGGCCTCCTCGAAGGGCAGGCCCGGGGCCTCGGGGCGGGCGGCGACGACCGCGGCGGCGATGTCGTGGATGTACTGACCGCCGTAGCCGTCCTCGGGGGCCGGCTCACCCAGCGCGCTGGCGAGCAGGGAGCGGCTGAACCGGTCGATCTGCCCGCCGTGGTCGTTGAAGTAGTACTCGCGGGTGACCTCGGCGCCGCAGAACGTGAAGATCCGCCCCAGGGCGTCTCCCACCGCGGCCCAGCGGACCGCCCCGATGTGCAGCGGGCCGGTGGGGTTGGCGCTGACGAACTCGAGGTTGATCTTCTCCCCCGCCAGTGACGGGGTGGCGCCGTACGACGCCCCGGCAGCGAGGATGTCGGCGGCGACCTGGCCCTGCGCGTCGGCGGCGACCGTGACGTTGAGGAAGCCGGGCCCGGCCACGTCGACCTGCGCGATCCCGGCTGCCGAGCGCAGCTCGGTCGCGAGCAGCTCGCCGAGCGCCCGCGGGTTGGTCCCGGCCTTCTTGGCCAGCTTCATCGCCACGTTGGTGGCGTAGTCGCCGTGCGAGGCCTCGCGCGGTCGCTCGACGGTGACCTCCGTCGGAACGCCATCGGGCAGGACGAGCACGCCTTGCTCGACGAGCGAGGTCAAGGCCTCGACGACGGTGGCGGAGAGCTGGGCGGGATTCACCGCGCCAGCCTATCGGCGACCACCGGTTTCCCTCTCACCAGTTGTGGCCGGTAGTCTCCGCTGGTGCGTCGCAAGACGCGGGCCTCCGTAGCTCAGGGGATAGAGCACTGGTTTCCGGTACCAGGTGCCGCAGGTTCGAATCCTGCCGGAGGCGCCCCTCATCTCGGCTGCAACCTTTCCGACGTGGACTGCGTCTCTCTCGTGACCATGCAGTCACCATCTTGGAGAGTTCACATGTCACGGGTTCGCACGTCAGTCCTCACCGCCCTCGGCCTCGGCGCCCTGGCCGCCTCAGCGCTGACGGGAGTCACCACCACCGCGGCCGCCGGCACCGCCCCCACCTGCCACGGCAAGACCGCGACCATCGTCGGCGACAGCGAGTACGTCGAGGGGACCTCGGGCGACGACGTCATCTACGCCCCCGACTCCGAGGTCCACGCCTTCGCGGGCGACGACGACGTCTGCGCCGCCTACCTGGTCTACGCCGGTCCCGGTGACGACTTCGTCACGGTTCCCGGCGGCGGGGACACCGAGATCCAGGGCGACGGCGGCAACGACCGGATCATCGTCGGTGAGGGCTTCGCCGACATCCGTGGCGGCTTCGGCAACGACGAGATCACGACCGGCAAGGGCCCGCAGTACATCGACGGCGGTCCCGGCCGGGACCGGATCTCGGCCGGCCCGGGCAAGGACTACGTCAGCGGGGACGACGGCGCGGACGTGCTGCGCGGCGGCGCCGGTGCGGACACCCTGGTCGGCGGACGTGGGGCCGACGAGCTCCACGGCGGCTCGGCCGACGACGAGCTCTACGGCGGTCGGGGTCAGGACATCGGGTACGGCGGCCCCGGCAAGGACAGCTGCCAGCGCGGGGTCGAGGAGCGGCACAGCTGCCACGGCTGAGGCCGCGCCCGGCGGCCGGCGGCTCCGGCTCCGGCTCAGCAGCTGTCGATGACCGCGTCGTCGCGGGCGTCGTCGCCGTACCGCTGCGCCTGGTCGGTGTAGGGCAGCACCACGCTGGCACCGTTGATCGTCGCGATGCCGCCCTGCACCACGCAGCCGGTGATCAGACGTGGCTTCACACGGGCGATGGCCTGGCCGAGCCGGAAGAGCTCGGCCGGGCCGACGCCGGTGATGTCCATGTGCTCGAGCACGCTCAGCACGCCCGAGGCGATGAAGCCGCGCTCGGAGACCCGCTCGGCGATCCTCGCCTGGATGCCACCCAGGACGATCTGCTGGTTGGCCGAGCGATCGAAGTCCCCTGCCGGGAGGCTCTTGCGGATGCGGGAGAAGGCCATCGCGCCGTAGCCGTTGAGGCGGATCGGTCCTTGCTCGAAGCCCAGCGGCTTGAGGTCGGAGTCGGAGAAGAAGCGCGGGTTGTCGACCTGGATCCCGCCGATGTCGTCGATCATGTCCTCGAAGAACGGGAAGCGGGTCACGAAGACGTAGTCGGGCTCGATGCCCACGAGGTCGCCCACCGCCTCGCCGAGGAGCTGGGGGCCGCCGTAGTAGAGCGCGGCGTTGATCCGGTCGGAGCCGACGCCGGGGATCGCGACGTAGGAGTCGCGCGGGATGCCGATCGTGGTCGCGGCACCGGTGGCGGTGTCCAGGCCGATCAGCTGCAGCGCGTCGCCCCGGGTGCGCGTCATGTCCTCACCGGGCCGCGCATCGCTGCCCACCCCGAGGATCCACACCGTGTCCCGGTCGAGTGCCACGGCCTCGGCGTGCTCGATCTTCACCAGCGCCACCTGGGTCGAGGCCCGGCTGCTGTCGGGCACGACCAGCCCGGTCACGGCCAGGACGAGAGCAAGGGTCAGCAGGCGGGTGAGCGTGCGCATCAGACGGCCTTCCGGGAGATGTCGTAGCCGAAGACGCGCCAGCCGGGTGCCGTGCCCGACTTCTCGTACGTCAGGTAGAGCGACCCGGCGATCCGGTCCCTGCGGGTGATCTCTCCCGACAGCTCCAGACCGAGCACCACCTGGGCGGTCACCGCCACCGCACGGCCGTCGACGCCCAGGACGTCGATGCGCAGGCGACGGCGCACGGGCAGCACGGCGTCCAGCCGGTCTCCGAGGGTCGCGTTGCTCATCAGGTCCTCGTCGTCGACGGCGCGCTTCGCGGCCGCGTCGGTGAAGCTGGCGAAGGCCTCGGAGAAGTCCTCGCGCGGATAGGTGCCTCCGTAGGCGCCGTCGATCCAGGCATCGACCGCGCCGAGCACGCGGTCGCGCAGCCGGTCGCGCCCCCCGTCCGCGAGGTCGCCGTCGACCCGGTTGATCGTGGCGTTGGTCACGACCGGCTCCGGCGTCGGTGTCGGCGTGGCGGACGTCTCCCCCGTCGGTGCCGGTCCCCCTGCGTCCACCTCGTCGCCGGAGCAGCCCGCCAGGACCGAGGACGCGAGCGTCACGCTCGCCGCCGCCAGCGCGGTTCGACGTAGGACGTGCGTGCTCCATCGCGTCATGTGGCGTGCTCCTGGGGTGGGGACGGCGGTCGGCCCGGGTGGGCGAGGGTGGCTTCACCCGCACGCGCGGAACCCCCTGGTGAGGGGGCTGCCGTGGTGGCGGACGAGCGACCTGACTGTGGTGTGCCTGACAGCGTGCCCGAAAGTGGACCACAGTCCGCGCATTTGCTGGCGTGTGGGTCTAGCCTTGACAACGCGTCGCTCCGCGCCTCGTCCAGGCGCGCCCGGCGCCCTCCGGCACCCGCCGGAGCGATCATCAGCAACCCACCAGCACCCTTCGGAAGAGGCGAACCAAGCCGTGCCGCAGTCCTCAGGCCCCTCCACCAGTTCCACCGAGCCCTCCAGCACCGACTTCGGTGCCAACGAGTGGCTCGTGGAGGAGATGCGGGAGCAGTACGCCGCCGACCCCGGAAGCGTCGACCCGGCGTGGAAGGCGTACTTCGCCGACGAGGGCGGCGCGAGCAACGGCTCGGGGACGAACGGCTCGGGATCCAACGGCTCGGCCGCGCCGGCCGAGAAGCAGGCGGCGAAGACCACCGGCACCCCGACCACGGCGGCGCCCCCTGCGAAGTCGGCGGCGTCGGACAAGACCGACGGGGCGTCGAGCAAGGCGTCCTCGGAGGCCAAGCCCGCGCCGAAGGCCGAGCCGCGCTCCTCCGGCAAGGCGGCCGAGCCCGCGAAGGCCACCTCGACGCCCACGCCCAAGGACGCCAAGCCTCCCGAGCCGGCCGAGGCGAGCGACGAGCCGACGTACACCGTGCTGCGCGGCGCGCCGGCGCGGACCGCCAAGAACATGGACCAGTCTCTGACCGTCCCCACGGCCACCTCGGTGCGCTCGGTGCCGGTCAAGCTCCTGTGGGACAACCGCACCGTGATCAACAGCCACCTCGCCCGCGCACGCGGCGGCAAGGTCTCCTTCACGCACCTGATCGGCTACGCGCTGGTCCGGGCGGCGCGCTCGATGCCGGAGATGAACGTCGGTTTCGAGACCGTCGACAACAAGCCCAACCTGATCACCCCCGCCCACATCAACCTCGGCCTGGCGATCGACGTCCCGAAGCCGGACGGCTCGCGCCAGCTGCTGGTCCCGGCCATCAAGGCGGCCGAGGACATGGAGTTCGCGGCCTTCTGGACCGCCTACGAGGAGGTCGTGCGCAAGGCTCGCGACAACAAGCTCACCGTCGCCGACTTCCAGGGCACCTCGATCAGCCTGACCAACCCGGGCGGCATCGGCACCGTGCACTCGGTCCCCCGTCTCATGGCCGGCCAGGGCGCGATCATCGGCGTGGGCGCGATGGAGTACCCCGCCGAGTGGCAGGGCGCCTCGGACGACGCCATCGCCCGCAACGGCATCAGCAAGGTCATGACGCTGACCTCGACCTACGACCACCGCGTCATCCAGGGCGCCCAGTCGGGCGAGTTCCTCAAGCGCATGCACCAGCTGCTCCTGGGCGCGGACGGGTTCTACGACGACATCTTCCGCTCCCTGCGCATCCCCTACGAGCCCATCCGTTGGGGCAACGACATCGCCACGTCGCACGACGACGAGATCAGCAAGCAGGCCCGGATCCTCGAGCTCATCCACGCCTACCGCGTGCGCGGCCACATGATGGCCGACACCGACCCGCTGGAGTACCGCCAGCGCACCCACCCCGACCTGCAGATCGAGTCGCACGGACTCACCCTGTGGGACCTCGACCGCGAGTTCGCCACCGGCTCCTTCGGCGACGGCCGTCGCTTCATGAAGCTGCGCACCATCCTGGGCATCCTGCGCGACTCCTACTGCCGCACGACCGGCATCGAGTACATGCACATCATGGACCCCGAGCAGCGCCGATGGGTCCAGGAGCGCGTCGAGCGGCCCCACACCAAGCCACCGCGCGAGGAGCAGCTGCGGATCCTGCTCAAGCTCAACCAGGCCGAGGCCTTCGAGACCTTCCTGCAGACCAAGTTCGTCGGCCAGAAGCGGTTCAGCCTCGAGGGCGGGGAGACCACCATCCCGGTCATCGACGAGATCTGCGAGGCCGCCGCCGAGATCGGTCTGGACGAGGTCGCCATCGGGATGGCGCACCGTGGCCGGCTCAACGTGCTGGCCAACATCGTCGGCAAGAAGTACTCGCAGATCTTCCGCGAGTTCGAGGGCAACATCGACCCGCGCACCGTCCAGGGCTCCGGCGACGTGAAGTACCACCTCGGCGCCGAGGGTGAGTTCGAGGCCGGCTCCGGGGACAAGATCAAGGTCTCCGTCGCGGCCAACCCCTCCCACCTCGAGGCCGTCGACCCCGTGCTCGAGGGCATCGCGCGCGCCAAGCAGGACGTGCTCGACCAGGGCGAGCAGTTCCCGGTCCTGCCCCTGCTGGTGCACGGCGATGCCGCCTTCGCCGGTCAGGGTGTGGTCGCCGAGACCCTCAACCTCTCCCAGCTGCGTGGCTACCGCACCGGCGGGACGATCCACGTCGTGGTCAACAACCAGGTCGGGTTCACCACCTCCCCCGGCTCCTCGCGCTCCTCGCTCTACTGCACCGACGTGGCGCGGATGGTGCAGGCGCCGATCTTCCACGTCAACGGCGACGACCCCGAGGCCTGCATCCGGGTGGCCCGTCTGGCGTTCGAGTACCGACAGGCCTTCAACAAGGACGTCGTCATCGACCTCGTGTGCTACCGCCGCCGCGGGCACAACGAGGGCGACGACCCGTCGTACACCCAGCCGCTGATGTACGACCTGATCGAGCAGAAGCGTTCGGTGCGCAAGCTCTACACCGAGTCGCTCATCGGCCGTGGTGACATCACGATCGAGGAGGCCGAGCAGGTGCTGGCCGACTACCAGCAGCAGCTGGAGCGGGTCTTCACCGACGTCAAGGACGCCACCTCCCAGCCACCCGAGTGGACCACGGTGCCCGACTACCCGGACAAGCCCACCGGCGAGACCCGCACGGCGATCGACCTCGAGTGCCTCAAGCGGATCGCCGACGCCTACGTCACCCCGCCGGGCGGCTTCACCGTCCACCCCAAGGTGATGCCCCAGCTGCAGCGCCGGGCCACCGCGATCACCGACGGTCCGATCGACTGGGGCACCGGCGAGATCCTTGCCTTCGGCTCGCTGCTGATGGACGGGCGCCCGGTGCGCCTGGCTGGTCAGGACTCGCGCCGTGGCACCTTCGTGTCGCGCTTCGGCACGATCATCGACCGGGTCAACGCCGACGAGTGGACGCCGCTGTCGGCCCTGACCGAGGACCAGGCGAAGTTCTACATCTACGACTCGCTGCTCTCCGAGTACGCCGCCCTCGGCTTCGAGTACGGCTACTCCGTGGCGCGTCCCGAGGCCCTGGTGCTGTGGGAGGCGCAGTTCGGCGACTTCGTCAACGGCGCCCAGACCGTCATCGACGAGTTCATCACCTCCAGCGAGACCAAGTGGCGCCAGAACTCCGGCGTCGTCCTGCTGCTCCCCCACGGCTACGAGGGGCAGGGTCCCGACCACTCCTCGGCGCGGATCGAGCGGTTCCTGCAGATGGCCGCCGACGACGCGTTCGTGGTGGCCCAGCCGTCCACGCCGGCGTCCTACTTCCACCTGCTGCGCCACCACTCGCTCGGCGAGCGGCACCGCCCGCTGATCGTCTTCACGCCGAAGTCGATGCTCAAGCGCAAGGAGGCCGCCTCGCAGCCCGGCGACTTCACCGACGGGACGTTCCGACCGTTCATCGGTGACGCCCAGGCCGACCAGGACAAGGTCGACACCCTGCTGGTCTGCTCGGGCCGGGTGACCTGGGACCTGATGGTCGACCGGGCCAAGCGTGAGGGGGGCGAGCGGTTCGCCATCGCCCGCGTCGAGCAGCTCTACCCCCGCCCGCTCGACGAGATCAAGGCCGAGATCGCCCGCTACCCCCACCTCAAGCAGGTGCGCTGGGTGCAGGACGAGCCGGCCAACATGGGCCCCTGGCCCGACTACGCCCTCAACGTGTGGCCGGAGGTCGACGCGACGGTCGAGCGGATCCCCCGCGAGCCGTCGTCGTCGCCGTCGGTCGGCACGGTTAAGCGACACGCGGCCGAGCAGAAGGACCTGCTCGACCGGGCGTTCGCGTGACGCTGACCCCGACCGTCACCACGGCAATCGACAGGAACCATGTACTTCACCGACCGCGGCATCGAGGAGCTCGTCAAGCGCCGGGGTGACGAGGACGTCACCCTGGCGTGGGTCGCCGAGCAGCTCCAGGTCTTCACCGACACCCACCCGGAGTTCGAGACTGCCGTCGAGCGGTTCGCCACGTGGCTGGCGCGGCTCGACGACCCCGACGACTGAGCCGGAGCCGGAGCCGGGTTCGACCGTCCTGCGTGCTGCGGGAGGGGTGCGCGTCAGCCGAAGGGCAGCGGGTCGGCCGCCATCGACACCGCTCGGGCCCGCGCGGCGGTGAGGGTGCGCCGATGGTGCTGCCGGCACAGGACCTCGTAGGCGACCTCGGCGGGCGGGCCCTGCGGGCTCGCCTGGTCCTCGACGTCTCCGACCACGACCACCTCGCCCTCGGTCACCATCACGCCGTCCTCGGTGCGGGCGTTGTGGGTGGCCCGCTTTCCGCACCAGCACAGCGCCTCGACCTGCAGCACCTCGGTGCGGTCGGCGAGCTCGACCAGCCGCGCCGCCCCCGGGAAGAGCCGGGTGCGGAAGTCGGTGAGGATGCCGAAGCAGAAGACGTCGATCTGGAGCTCGTCGACGATCTTGGCCAGGGCGTCGATCTGGGCCGGGGAGTAGAACTGCGCCTCGTCGCAGACCAGGTAGTCGATCCGGGCGCCCTGGGTCAGCGCGTCGACCACGTAGCGCCAGAAGTCGAAGTCCGCCGTGACCTCCAGCGCGTCGTGGGTGAGCCCCAGCCGCGAGGAGATCCGGGCGGTACCGGTCCGGTCCTGCGAGGTGAAGATCCGGCCCCGTCGGCCGCGGGCCGCGTGGTTGTGGTTGGTCTGCAGGGCCAAGGTGGACTTGCCGGCGTCCATGGTCCCGGTCCAGAAGGTCAGCTCGGCCACCGCGGGATCATCTCACCTGCCCGGCTCCGGTGGTGGCGAGGGTGGCGGGAGGCCGGGGACCTCCGTTAGGTTCGCTGTGACTCACGCCACACGGCGTACCTCTCTCGGACCAGGAGTATCTCGGATGTCTCGGACCACCACCGGTCGGCGGCGTGCTGCGCTGACGACCTCCCTGCTCGCCCTGCTCGTGGGCGCGCTCTCGACGCTGGCACCCGTCCTCGCTGCGGCACCGGCCGCAGCCGACGGACCCGGCGTCGGGACCCCGTACGTCGTCACGCTGGGTGACTCCTACATCAGCGGCGAGGCAGGGCGGTGGGCCGGCAGCAGCAACGCCTCCAGTGCCCGCGCCGATGCGCTGGGACCCACGGCGTACCACGACAACGCGGCGGGCACGGGCGAGAGCATCGAGCGCTGCCACCGCAGCAGGTCGGCCGAGGCCTTCATCGGAGGTGGCGTGCAGGGACTCAACCTCGCGTGCTCCGGTGCCAGGACCACGACCAGCGACGGCGACACCTTCAAGCCGGGCATCGACTTCGCCGACCTCGGCGGCGGCAAGATCGGGCAGGCCAAGGCCCTGCAGCAGTTCGCCGGCAGCCACCACGTCCGCACCGTCGTGGTCTCGATCGGCGGGAACGACTTCAACTTCGCCTCCGTCGTGGCCACCTGCGTGGCCGACTTCCTCTACTCCCCCGGCTGGTGGAAGGACTACTGCCACGACGACAGTTCGGTGACGTCCAACTTCACCTCCGCCAACGTCTCGACGGTGCGGGCCAAGATCGCCGGCGCGTTCCAGAACGTCCGCACGGCGATGCGCAACGCCGGGTACGCCGACTCCTCGTGGACCCTGCTCGCCCAGACCTACCCGTCGCCGATCCCCCGGGCCAGCGGCTTCCGCTACTCCCAGAGCGGCTACACGCGCCAGTCCACGGGCGGCTGCGGCTTCTGGAACGCCGACGCCGACTGGGCCAACGACGTCGCCCTGCCGACGATCAACAACGCGGTCCGCGGCGCAGCCACCCAGTCCGGACTGAGCAACATCAAGGTCCTCGACCTCTCCTCGGCCTTCAACGGCCGCCGCCTGTGCGAGAACGGCGTCGGCCTCTACGAGGAGCAGGGCATCGCGTCGTGGACGTCGCCCGGCGCCGTCGACAGGACCGAGTGGGTCAACCAGATCCGCACCGTGTCCACCTGCTGCAGCAACAGCCCCTACTACATCCAGGAGTCGCTGCACCCGAACTACTGGGCCCAGCTGGCCACCCGCTCCTGTGTGCGCCAGGCGTACAACGCTGGCGCGGTGCGCGGCGGGACGTGTCGCATCTCGGGCACCGGCCTGAGTGGTGGCGAACCGCGGATGGTGCTCCAGTAGCCGACGAGGCAGGCAGGCCCGCGGCGACGCGGGTCAGTCCACCAGGACGGGGATCAGCATCTCGTCCGCCGTCAGGCTGCCGTGCAGGCCGACGAGGGTCGTCTCGTAGTCGAACTTCTCGCTCGCGAAGACCCCGTGGTCCCCGCGGCAGGCCACGACCACGTCGCCCAGGCGCGGCAGCACGCGCGCGTCGACCGGGCCGAACCATCCGCGAGCGATCGCCTCCGAACGGGTCAGGACGTCGGCGTTCCCGGCCAGCGACTCCCGCCAGGTCGTCAGGACGTCGTCGACCGCACCACTGCGGCAGTACAGGTGCCGGAAGCGTGCCTCGCCGCCCAGCAGGGCGACGCCGTCGAGCAGGTGCGTCTCGGTGTCGACGTCGGTGCGGCTCGCGGTCGGTGAGTCCACCATGCCGTGGTCGGCCACCACGACCAGCCGGACGTGGGGAGGGAGCGTCTCGCGCAGCTGCTCGGCCTCGGCGTCGACCATCGCCAGCTGCTGCAGCCACTGGCTGGACGAGACCCCCCAGCGGTGACCGGTCCAGTCGAGGTCGCTGTCGTAGAGGTAGGTCATCGAGGGCCGCGCGGAGGACGACGAGACCGCTGCGGCGATCCGCTCGCCGACCTTGTCGGCGCCGACGAACGACGCCCCGCGCGCCGAGGCCATCGTGAGGCCGGAGTCGCGGAACTCACGCTTGTTGACCACCGTGACGTCGATCCCCGCCGACGACATGGTGGCGAACGACGTGGGATGTGGCTGCCACTCCAGCGGATCGACGTTCTGGTCCCACCACAGGTGGTTGAGCAGCTCGCCGGTGCCGGGCACCCTGGCGGTGAACCCGACCAGTCCGTGAGCCCCCGGGCCGAGCCCGGTACCGAACGACGTGAGGCTCGTGGCCGTCGTGGACGGCACGCCGGCGGTGCCCGGCTCGCTGCCGGCCAGCAGCGACGACAGGTACGGCGCCGCGTGCGCGTAGCGCTCGAGAAGCCGTGCCCCGAGCCCGTCGACGAGGAACACGACGTACGACGGCGCGTCCGGCAGGGTCAGCCCGGTCGGCGTGCGGTCCAGTGGTGAGCCCAGGGCCGCGGCGACCGCCGGCATCACGTCCGCGAGCGACCTCCGGCCGTAGGCGGGCTCGACGAAGGCCTCGGGAGGGGTCGTCACCAGGTGCTCGCTCACTGCTCAGTGCTGGGTGCTGGCCGAGAGCGCTGCCGCGAAACCGAGCAGGCCGCCCACGGCGTCGCGACCGTCTGCCGCCGCGGAGACCCGCAGGGAGAAGTCGTCGGAGGCCAGCACCCCGGCGTACCCGTGGTCGGCGTCGCACTGCGGGTCGCTGCAGCCCGCCGGCTCCAGGTCGAGGCGGCTGACGCCGCCCCAGCCGATGGTCATCACGGCCTCGGCGGGAGGCTGCGGTCCAGCCGTCGGGTTCGCGGTCATCCGGGTGACCACGACCGACTTCACCGCGGTCAGGCTGACCGCCTCGGTGGAGGTCGACGTGTACGGCTCAGGCAACAGGTCGTCGCCGGCGTGCTCGTCGGTGTGCGCCAGGATCAGGCGGCTCGGGGTGAGCACGATGACACTGAGGTGACGGCGCACCTCGTCGCGCTCGAAGGTCGGCTCGTGGTGCACGAAGAAGGCTCGGACCGCTTCGCCGGCCACGGCACCGTCGACGGCGTCACCGACGACCTCGGGGTAGTAACCCGTGCGGTCGATGGCCTTGCGGAGGTCACGAGCGTGGTCGAGGTCGTCGAGGGGGCGGCGCACGGCCTCAGTCTGTCACGGGTGTCACGAGCGCCCGGCTACTCGGTCGCCACCAGCGTCACGCCGAGGCCGATCATCATGGTCCCACCGGCAGCCCCCAGCGCGTCGAGCCGGGCGGGCTTGCTGGCGAACCACTGCTTGGCAGCGCCGGCGAGGACCGCCCAGGTGCTGTCGGAGAGCACCGCGAGGACGGCGAAGACCGCGCCCAGCAGGGCGATCTGGGCCCCGGCGGGCCCGGCCTCGGAGGTGAACTGGGGAAGGAACGCCACGAAGAACACGATCGTCTTGGGGTTGGTCAGCCCGACCACGAGACCCGTCGTGAGGGCCTGCCCACGTCGGGTCGGCACCCGGGTGCCCTCCACCAGCGCCCGACGAGCGTCACCGCGGTGCCGGATGGCCTTCAGCCCGAGCCAGACGATGTAGGCGGCACCGACCACCTTCACGACGGTGTAGGCCGTGGCGCTGGCCGCGACCACGGCGCCGAGGCCGACGGCGACCAGCACGACCTGGACCACCAGGCCCAGGCCGTTGCCGAGCACCGAGATGAGGGCCTCGCGGCGGCTGACGGTCAGGGCGCGCCCGAGCGTGAACAGCAGGCTGGGGCCGGGGACCTGGATGAAGAGGAGGGAGGCCACCAGGAAGGCGATCCACTGGCTCGACGTGGGCACGAGAGGATGGTGACAGGTGGACGGCTCGGGGCGCCAACGCTATTCGGGGATGGTGTCCCCGGGATGGTCCGGCAGGCGGCGGACGAAGTGGTCGGAGCGCGGGTCGGCGACCGGCGCGACCCTCGCCGACGCCGTGAGCACGGTGGCCTCCTCCACCCCCGCCAGCACCAGGGACAGCTCGAGCGCGCTGAGCTGCGGGAGGTCGTTCTGCATCTGCGCGACCCGGCTGATGAGGTGCTCGACCGCGCCGACGTCGATGGGCTCGGCACCGCGGTAGCCGAACAGGATCGGGGAGCTCTTGACCTCGCGGACCATGGTGGCCACGTCGCGCTCCCCCAGCGGTGGGATCCGGTAGGAGCGGTCGGCCAGCAGGTCGATGATCGGCCCGGAGATCCCGAAGGAGACGACCGGACCGAAGAGCGGGTCCTCCATCGACTTGATCGCCACCGGAACCCCCGCCGCAGCGTTCTTCTGCACGACGAAGTCGGCCAGCGAGGCGTCCTTGACGAGGTCGGTGAGGGAGTCCCAGGCCGCGCGCATCTCGGCCGCGGTGTCGATGTTGCGCCACACGTGCGCCAGGTCCGGACGCTCCCGCAGACCCTCCGCGGTGGCCTTGAGCACGACGTCCCAGCCCAGGCGCCGACCCGCGGCCTGCGCCTCCTTCACGGTGGCCACCGCCACGGACTCCCACACGGAGATGCCGTAGGTCGCCAGCAGGGCGGAGACCTCGTCGCGACTGAGCTGCGCCCCCTCGGGGTGCGCTGCCAGTGCTTCGTTGAGGATCCGCTTGGCGGCGAACGCATCGACGTCGCCCGGGTCCGACGAGGGCCCGTCGGGGGTGCGCAGCCACACGGCGTAGTCCACGACGCGGGCCAGGGCCCGCACGGCCGCCTCGACCGCCGGGTAGGACGGCACCGAGCCGCGCCCCGCGTCGGAGCCGGCGACGTCGGGCACCCGCAGCAGCTCGGGCACACCCTCGGCACCGAGGAAGGAGGAGACCAGCGGCTTGTCGGACTGCTCGCCGACCGCGGCCAGGACGTTGGCGACGTCCTCGCCGGAGACGTTGAGCGGCGGGATGTAGACCGCGACCACCGCGTCGACCTCGGGGTCGTCGATCGCGTCGTCGAGGGCGTCCTCGAAGTCCTCCGCGCTCGGCTCGGCGCTGAGCGTCACCGTGCGGGCCACGAGCAGGCCCACGGCCGCGGCGGCGTCGGCCGCCAGCAGCCCGAGGGCGTCGGAGTTGCCGACGATGGCGACGCGTCGACCTCGCGGCAGCGGCTGGTGGGCCAGCAGCTGGGCGACGTCGAACATCTCCTCCAGGGTGTCGACCTGGATGATGCCTGCCTGCTTGAACATCGCGTCCAGGGCCTCCGGCGGCGCCACGATCCGCCGTACGGCGTGACCCATCGGCACGCCCTGCGTGGTCCGCCCCGACCGCACCGCGATGATCGGCTTGCGCAGCGAGACCCGTCGCGCGATGCGGGAGAACTTGCGCGGGTTGCCGATCGACTCGAGGTAGAGCAGCACGACCTCGGTCGCGTCGTCCTCCTCCCAGTACTGCAGGAGGTCGTTGCCGGAGACGTCGGCGCGGTTGCCCGCGCTGACGAACGTCGTCAGGCCGAGGCCGCGGTTCTGCACCTTCTCCAGGATCGCCGAGCCGAGCGCGCCCGACTGGCAGAAGAAGCCGGCGCGGCCACGCGGCGGCATCACCGAGGACAGCGACGCGTTGACCGACACGGCCGGGTCGGTGTTGATGACGCCCAGACAGTTCGGTCCGATCAGGCGCAACCCGTAGGACCGGGACAAGCCGACCAGGTGTCGCTGCCGCTTGCGGCCCTCCTCGCCCACCTCGGCGAAGCCGGAGGAGATCACGATCATCCCGTGCACGCCCTTGGCCGCACAGTCCAGCACGACGTCGTTGACCGCCTCGGCCGGCACCGCGACGATCGCGACGTCGACGTCGTCGGGGATGTCGGTGACGCTCTTGTACGACGGCAGGCCCGACACCGCGGGGGCGCTGGGGTTGACCGCGTAGATCCGGCCGGTGAAGTCGTTGCTCACCAGGTTGCGGACCAGGACCTGCCCGATGGTGTCCTGGCGACGGCTGGCGCCGATCACCGCGATGGAGCGCGGGTTGAAGAACCGCTCGATGGAGGCTGCCTCGGCGCGGTGCTCGCGCCCGCGCATCACGCCGATCGAGGTGTCCGTGGGGTCGATGGAGAACTCCAGGCTGAGGACGCCGTCCTCGTAGCCGCTCGCGACGCGGTAGCCCGCATCACGGAAGGTGTGGATCATCGCCTGGTTGTCGGGCAGCACCTCGGCGATGAAGCGCTCGATGCCGCGCTCCCGGGCAGCCTGGGCGAGGTGCTCCAGCAGGAGCTGGGCGATGCCTCGGCCGTGGTGCTGGTCCTCGACCAGGAAGGCGACCTCGGCCTCGCCGTCCCCGATCACGTCGTAGCGACCCACGGCGATCATCTGGTTCTGCAGGACCATCACCAGGGCGACCCGGTGGTCATGGTCGACCACGGTGAACCGCTTCACGTCCCGCTCGGAGAGGTTGGGCATCGGGCTGAAGAAGCGGTAGTACTTCGAGCGGTCCGAGACGCGCGCGTAGAACTGCACCAGCAGGTCGGCGTCGGCGGGGACGATCGGGCGGATGTGGGCCGTGCGCCCGTCACGGAGCAGGACGTCGGCCTCCCAGTGGCGGGGGGCCGAGGCGTGGTCGACCGCATCGGCCACGCTGTGGGGGTCCGTGGTCACGCTGCAGAGCCTACCGTCGAGCGACGACACGCGGTGCGCCGCGGGCCGAGGCCCGCGGCGCACCGCTGACAGGTCAGCTGCTCCAGGTGGCGGAGGTGACCAGGCAGGAGTCGCCCGGGCCGTAGACGCCGTTGCCGCCGGCCAGGGTGCCCCGCTTGGCACCCGTGCTCAGCAGTCCGGCCAGTGCCGTCCCGTCCGGCGCGATCGCGGAGAACTCCACGCTGTGGTTGCCGTAGTACTCCGTGTCGTCGGCGCCCGCCGAGCTGTACAGCAGCTCGCGGTCGTCCTCGTCGGTGCTGGTGTTGAGGAAGTCGTCGAACGCGCCGCCCTCGGCGTCGTCGTAGTCGCTGTCGAAGACCGCGCCGTTCTGCGAGGTCTTGATGTAGATGACCGAGTAGGTCTCGGGGCTGGATGTGTCAGTGAAGCACTTGGCGTAGACCGTGAGCGCGCCCTCCTTGAACAGCGTCACCTCGGGAGCGCTCGCCTGAGCCGCGTCGTAGCTCGGTCCGGAGGTCGGGCTGAGCTTCTTGTAGACGAGCTTGTCATCACCGGCGCCCCTGGCCAGGTCGGCGGATTTGAGCGAGCCGTTCTTGACCTGCTTGCCGGTCAGGGTCGACTTCTTGACGTCCTTGTTGGTGACCGAGCCGTTCTTGATGTCCTTGCCGGTGATCAGCTTGGCGGCGTACGACGTCCCGCCGAGCGACATGACGAGGGCGAGCAGCGCGACGACCAGCGCGGCTCCCGATAGCTTCTTGGACTGGAACACGAGATCTCCTGAGTTGGGGGTGGCTGAACGACCCTCGACATTTCCATGTCCGACAGGCCCCGGACCATAGTCCGTTGTGACCATAACCCTCTAGGGTGTTGCGCAACCTTGCACACCTGTGCATATTCAGGTCAGGACGCTCCGGACGGCGTGCCCGCCGAGCATCACGGTCCGGCACCAGCGAGAATGCGGCCATGGCTCGCCGTTCCACTCCCGCCGATCTCCCCGACGACTTCGAGGAGCACATCCTCGACATCGACATCGGCGAGGAGATGCGCAACTCGTTTCTGGAGTACTCCTACTCCGTCATCTACTCCCGGGCGCTCCCCGACGCCCGCGACGGCCTCAAGCCCGTCCAGCGACGCATCCTCTACACGATGAACGACATGGGCCTGCGGCCGGACCGTGGGCACGTCAAGAGCGCCCGGGTCGTCGGTGAGGTGATGGGCCGGCTGCACCCGCACGGCGACAGCGCCATCTACGACGCGCTGGTGCGGATGACCCAGCCGTTCGCGATGCGGGTGCCCACCGTCGACGGGCACGGCAACTTCGGCTCCCCGGACGACTCCCCTGCGGCGATGCGCTACACCGAGTGCCGGATGGCGCCGGCCGCGGTCGCGATGACGGCCGACATCGACGAGGACACCGTCGACTTCCGTCCCAACTACGACTCCCGCGAGCTCGAGCCCTCCGTGCTGCCGGCGGCGATCCCGCACCTGCTGGTCAACGGCACGACCGGCATCGCGGTCGGGATGGCGACCAACTGCGCTCCCCACAACCTCGTCGAGGTCATCGCTGCCCTGCGGCACCTGATCAAGACCCCCCGCGCATCCCTCGACGACCTGATGCGCTTCATCCCCGGCCCCGATCTGCCCACGGGCGGGAAGATCGTCGGCCTGGACGGGATCCGCGACGCCTACGAGACCGGCCGCGGCTCCTTCCGGATGCGCGCCACCGCCCGGATCGAGACCATCGGACGTCGCAAGGCGATCGTCGTCACCGAGCTCCCCTACGCGGTGGGGACCGAGAAGGTGATGGAGCGGATCAAGACCCTCGTGCAGGGCAAGAAGCTCCAGGGCATCTCCGACATCAAGGACCTCACCGACCGCGACAAGGGTCTCCAGCTGGTCATCGAGGTCAAGAACGGCTTCGTGCCCGAGGCGCTGCTCGAGCAGCTCTACAAGATGACGCCGCTCGAGGACTCCTTCGGCATCAACAACGTGGCGCTCGTCGACGGGCAGCCCCGCACCCTGGGCCTCAAGGAGCTGCTCGAGGTCTTCCTGCAGCACCGCTACGACGTCGTACGGCGCCGATCGCTCTTCCGGCGCAACAAGAAGGCCGACCGGCTCCACCTGGTCGACGGGCTCCTCATCGCGCTGCTCGACATCGACGAGGTCATCCAGGTGATCCGCACCAGCGACGATGCTGCCGGTGCCCGTGAGCGTCTCCAGACCGTCTTCGAGCTCTCCCAGGCCCAGGCCGACTACATCCTCGAGATGCAGCTGCGCCGGCTGACCCGGTTCAGCAGGATCGAGCTGGAGAAGGAGCAGGAGGAGCTGCGTCGCGAGATCGAGGAGCTCGACGCCATCCTGGCCGACGAGAAGCTCCTGCAGAGGCTCGTCTCCGAGGAGCTCGCCGAGGTCGCCAAGACCTACGGCACCCCCCGCCGTACGGTCCTGCTCCAGTCGGCCGGCACGACGGTCACGGCCGCGACCGCGACCCTCGAGGTCCCCGACGACCCGTGCTTCGCCCTGATGTCGGCCAGCGGCCTCTTGGCCCGCACCAGCGGGACCGAGGTCGGCCAGGGCGACGACCGCGCGAACCACGACGTGGTGACGTCGGTGGTGCGCACCACCGCACGCGGCGAGATCGGCGTGCTCACCTCCGCCGGTCGACTGCTGCGCCTGGGGATGCTGGACCTCCCGGCGCTCCCCCCGTCGGCCAACGACCCCAACCTCTCCGGTGGACTCCCGCTGAGCGAGGTGCTCCCGCTGGCGCCGAAGGAGCGCGCCCTGGCGCTGTGCACCCTGAGCGGGGAGGGCCCCGGCCTGGCACTCGGCACGCGCGACGGCACCGTCAAGCGGGTGAACCCCGAGGTCCTCGGGCGCGACGAGTGGGAGGTCATCGGCCTCAAGGACGGCGACGAGGTCGTCGGCGCCATCGAGCTGGTCACGGGCCAGGAGACGCTCTGCTTCGTGTCCAGCGACGCCCAGCTGCTGCACTTCTCCGCCTCCCTCGTGCGGCCGCAGGGTCGTACCGGAGGCGGTGTGGCCGGCATCAAGCTGGGAGCCGGGCAGCGGGTGGCGTGGTTCGGCGCCGTGGACCCGGATGCTCCCGAGGGGTCGGTGCTGGTCACGGCCTCCGGATCCTCCACGGCTCTGCCCGGCACCGAGCCGGGCCTGGTGAAGGTGACCCCGTTCACGGAGTACCCACCCAAGGGGCGCGCCACCGGCGGCGTGCGCTGCCACCGCTTCCTCAAGGGCGAGGACGCCCTGGTCTTCGCCTGGGTCGGCGCGGCGCCCGCGCGTGCCGCTGCCACCAGCGGTGCGCCGGTGGCGCTGCCCGCGACACCCGGGCGTCGCGACGGCTCGGGTGTCCCCGCAGCGCAGCCGATCGCCGCCTGCTCGGGCCCCGTGGCCGTCCGTGTCGGCTCCGCCGGACCGGTCGGGGGACCTCCCGACGACGACGGCGCCGGCGACGACACGCGGGCGCTCGACGATGTGACAGGCTGACACCCATGACCCTGATCCGACGCGCAGCGGTCGGGGCCTGCGCGGCTCTGCTGTCGCTCCCCCTGGCCGCGTGCAGCGGCGACGACACCCCCGGCACGTCCGACGGCGACACGTCCGGCGCGAGTCCCGAGGAGGTCTTGGCCCAGGCCAAGGCGGAGCTGGACGAGACCTCCGGGGTGCGGCTCTCCCTCTCGACCGAGGACGAGCGACCTGACGGTGACTTCCTGCGCAGCGCCGACGGGATCATCACCGACGCACCGGCCTTCCAGGGCACGGCCGGTGGCCGGTTCCTCGGCTTCGACGCCGAGGACATCGAGGTCCGCTCGGTCGACGGCGACTTCTACGTCAACGCCCCCATCATCGGGTGGGACACCTACGACCCCGCCGAGCTGTGCGCCCCCGACCCGGCGTTGCTCCTCGACCCGGACACCGGTGTCTCCAACGTCCTGGTCGCGGCCACCGACGTCGAGGCGGGCGAGCAGCGCCGCGCCGACGACGACAACTCGGTCATCGTGACGCCGTACAAGGCCGCGGTCCCCGGGGACGCGGTCGCCGCCATCCTGCCGTGCGCTCCCGGCGACACCTTCGAGGCGACCTTCACCGTCGACGACGAGGGTCGACTGCGGGCCGCCGACCTCACCGGCGAGTTCTTCTCCGGCGGAGGCGAGATCACCTACACGATCGCGATCACCGAGTACGGCGTCACGCAGGAGATCACCGCTCCCTGACGGGGCGTGGTCCCTGCCTGACACGCGTGATGAGGCCCGCATGAGCACGCCGAGCGCCGCGGTGCTCGACCGTCGCTCGCGCGCCCTGCTCGTCTTCGGTGCCGTTGCGGTGGCCTTCGCGGCCATCGACACCTACGTCGTCGTGCTGGCGCTTCCCGAGATGATGACCTCGGTCGGCATCAGCGCCCAGGACCTCCAGCGCGCCGCGCCGATCATCTCGGGATTCCTGCTCGGCTACGTCGCCGTCCTGCCGCTGATCGGCCGGGTCGCGGACCTGCGCGGCCCGGTGCCGGTCCTCGTCGCCTCCCTGGTCACCTTCACCGTCGGCTCCGTCGTCACCGCCGTCGGCTACGACCTGGCCGGCGTCGTCGCCGGACGCTTCCTTCAAGGCCTCGGCGGCGGTGGCCTGGTGCCCGCCACGATGGCGCTCGTCGCCGCGCTCTACCCCGTCGAGCTACGCGGGATGCCCCTGGGCCTGGTCTCGGCGGTCCAGGAGTTCGGCTCCGTGCTCGGTCCGCTGTTCGGGGCGGCCGTGCTCTCTGTGTCGTCGTGGCGGGCGATCTTCGCGATCAACGCGGCGGTCGCGGTGCTGCTCGTGGTCGTCGTCCGGGTCCTGCGTCACGATGACGACGTCCGGGCAGCCCCTCGCGGCCCGTCCCACCGCCCCGCGACCTCCGTCGAGCCGCGACGTGGGCTGCCCGACCTGCTCGGCGCCGCGGCCCTGCTGGTCGCGACGGTCTGTGCCGTGCTCGTGCTGTACCCGCCCGACCGGTGGTACCTGGACCTCACCTACGGCGAGCTCTTCATCCCGGTCGTGGCCTCGGGTCGGTGGCTCTCTCCGCTGGGCCTGGTCGCGGTCGCCGGCCTGCTCATCCTCGTCGTGCGGTGCTTCACCGCGCGGCGGCCCCTCGTCGACGCGCGGTCGTGGGGGCGCAGCCTCGTGGCGGCAGACCTCGCCGGGGCGACGTACCTGGCGGTGGCGCTGGGGGGCGTCGTCCTGGCCTTCGCGACCGCAGATCCCGAGATCTCGGTCTTCTCCCCCCAGGGTCCGTGGCTGCTGGCCGCCTCGGCCTTGGCCGTCGTGGCCCTGGTGATCCACCTCCGACGCAGCAGCAACCCTCTGGTCCCGCCCGGGACCCTGCGTGCGATGCCGGCCTGGGGGTCGCTCGTCGTGAGCCTGCTGGTGGGCTGGGCGCTGATCGCAGCGCTCGTCGACATCCCCCTCTTCGCCCGCACCACGACGTACGACACCCAGCTGGGGGCCGCTCTGGTGCTGCTGAGGTTCCTCGTCGCCCTGCCCGTCGGCGCGGTGGCCGGGGGCTACCTGGTGCGAGGCGTGCCGGCCGGAGCGATCACCTGTGCGGGCATGCTGCTGTCCGCGGGCTCCTTCTGGTGGATGTCGACCTGGGGCGAGACGAGCCTGGACTCCTTCGCCTCCAACGTCCCGCTCGTGCTCTGCGGGCTCGGCTTCGGCCTGGCCCTGGCGCCCGTCAACGCCGCGATCCTGGCCACCACCCGGGACGACACCCACGGCATCGCCAGCGCCCTGGTGGTCGTCGCGCGGATGATCGGCATGCTCGTCGGCATCTCGGTCCTCACCACGTGGGGGCTCGCGCGGCTCTACGACGCGGGCGCGGCCAACCCGGACCTGAGCGTGACCGAGCTCGGCATCCTGCAGGAGCAGGCTGTCTTCGAGGGTGCCGCCCTGTTCGCGCTGATGGCCGCGGTCGCCGGTGTGATCTTGCTCCGAGGGGCCCCGACACGCAGGGTCGACACGGGTGCGGTCACGCGCCCGGAGGGATGAATGGATAAACTCCCGCCTGTGGCTGACTTCGCGGACCTGGTCGAGGCTAATGCTGCCTACGCCGAATCCTTCTCCGACGGCGGGTTCGACGGCATCGCCAGGGCGGGCGTCGGCATCGTCACGTGCATGGACTCGCGCATCGAGCCCCTCGAGATGCTCGGTCTCAAGCTGGGCGACGCCAAGATCCTACGCACACCGGGAGGCCGGGTCACCCACACCACGCTCGAGGCGCTCGTCATCGCCGTGCACCTGCTGGGCGTCAAGCGGATTCTGATCGTGGCTCACACGCGCTGCGCGATGGCCAGCAGCACCACCCAGGAGCTGCGCGACCGGATCGAGGCCTCGGCCGGCCAGGACGCCTCGTGGCTCACGATCACCGCGACGGCCGACCAGCTCGAGTCGCTCGCCGACGACGTCCAGAAGCTGCGCACCCACCCGCTCGTGCCCGAGGACGTGATCGTGGGCGGCTTCGTCTACGACGTCGACACCGGCCTCATCCACCGCAAGTACTGATCAAGCGTCCAGCGTGTCGACGTCCACCTCGTAGGCGCCCTGGACGATGAACTCCTTGCGCGGAGCCACCTCGGCGCCCATCAGCAGCTCGAAGACCGAGGTCGCGGCATCCGCGTCGTCGATCGTGAGCTTGCGCAGGGTGCGGTGCCGCGGGTCCATCGTGGTCTCGGCGAGCTGACTGGCATCCATCTCCCCCAGACCCTTGTAGCGCTGGACGGGGTCCTTCCACCTGGTGTTCTTCTTCTTCAGCTCGGCGAGCTTGCGACGCAGCTCGTCGTCGGAGTAGGTGTAGACGTACTTGTCCTGACCCTTGCGCGGGTTGGAGATCTCCACCCGGTGCAGGGGCGGCACGGCGGTGAAGACCCGGCCCTCGGCGATCAGGTCGGGCATGTACTTGAAGAACAACGTGGCCAGCAGGCAGCGGATGTGCGCTCCGTCGGAGTCGGCGTCGGCCATGAAGATGATCCGGCCGTAGCGGCGCGCCTCGAGCTCGAAGGTGCGACCCGAGCCGGCGCCGACCACCTGGATGATGGAGGCACACTCGGCGTTCTTGAGCATGTCGCCGACCGATGCCTTCTGGACGTTGAGGATCTTGCCGCGGATGGGCAGCAGAGCCTGGAACTCCGAGTTGCGCGCCAGCTTGGCGGTGCCCAGGGCCGAGTCCCCCTCGACGATGAACAGCTCGGTGCGGTCGTTGTCGCCCGAGCGGCAGTCGGCCAGCTTGGAGGGCAGCGTGGAGGACTCGAGGGCGTTCTTGCGACGCTGTGTCTCCTTGTGCTGCCGCGCGGCGATCCGGGTCTTGGACGCCCCGACGACCTTCTCCATGAGCAGGCGTGCCTGGGCCTTCTCGGCCCGCTTGGTCGAGGTGAGGAACGTCTTGAGCTCGGCCGAGACGACCTTCTTCACCACACCGAGCACGGCCGGGGTGCCGAGGATCTCCTTGGTCTGGCCCTCGAACTGGGGCTCCGCGAGCCGCACCGTCACCACGGCGGTCATCCCCTCGAGGATGTCCTCCTTGATCACGTCGGCGTCGTTGACCTTGAGCACCTTCACCGCACGCATGGCGTCGTTGAACGTCTTGGTCAGCGCGCCCTCGAAGCCGGACACGTGCTTGCCGCCCTTGGGGGTGGCGATCACGTTGACGAACGAGCGGACCTCGGTGTCGTAGCCGGTCCCCCAGCGCACCGCGATGTCGACGCCCAGGTCGCGCTCGACGTCCTGCGGAGTCATGTGGCCCTTGGCATCGAGCATCGGCACCGTCTCGGTGAAGGCACCGGAGCCCTGGATGCGCAGCACCTCGGTGACCGGCTCGTCGGACGAGAGGTACTCGGTGAACTCCGCGATGCCGCCGTCGTGACGGAACTTCTCCTCCACCGGCGTCTCACCGCGCAGGTCGCGGATGACGAGCTCGAGGCCCGGGACGATGAACGACGTCTGCCGGGCCCGGCCGAGCAGACCCTCGAACTCGAAGGTGGCGTCCTTGGTGAAGATCTGGCGGTCGGGCCAGAACCGGATCCGGGTCCCGGACCTCCCCTTGGCAACCCGGCCACCCTTGCGGGTCAGCCCGCTCTGGGGGGCGAACGTCGCGCTCGGACCCTCGCCGTCGAAGACACCGGCCGCTCCCCGATGGAAGCTGAGGCCGCGCGAGGCCGGGGACCGGTCCACGTCGATGTCCATCCGCGAGGACAGCGCGTTGACGACCGAGAGACCGACGCCGTGCAGACCCCCGGTGGCGACGTAGGACCCGCCTCCGAACTTCCCACCGGCATGCAGCTTCGTCGCCACGACCTCGACGCCGGGGAGGCCGGTCTTGGGCTCCTTGTCGGTCGGGATGCCGCGGCCGTCGTCGTGCACCTCTGCGGAGCCGTCCGGGTGCAGGGTCACCTCGACGCGGTGGGCCGCGCCGGCCAGTGCCTCGTCCACCCCGTTGTCGATGATCTCCCACAGGCAGTGCATGAGTCCCCGGGTATCGGTCGACCCGATGTACATCCCGGGGCGCTTGCGCACCGCCTCCAGCCCCTCGAGCACGAGGAGGTGGGCGGCGTTGTAGGTGTTGTCAGCGATCGTGGACTCCTGCGACATCGACGTGCGTGGTGCGGGTGGGCCAGGTGGTGGGACCGTGACGCCGACCAATCCGGGCACCCGGTCACCGACGAATCTACTAGCGACACGCCGGGGACCGATGCAGGCTCGCCTGCACCCCGAACGTCACGATGAGGACACGATCTCGGGATCGTCACCCGATTGTGCATCCGGAGCCACCGACCGGACGTCACACTGGGACAACGCACCACAGGCACCACGGACAGCACCGACGCTCCACGAGGCACCCGCTCGACCCGATGAGAGAATGCACCCCACCGATGTGGTGTGAGCCACCCCGAATCGGGAATCTTGAACCCGCTGGATACGTTGGAACCGGCACAGACCGAGATGAGAAGAGGCCGACATGACGACTGCGACCGCCCCCAGCACCTCCCTGACTGCTGAGGACCGCTGCGACCGCTGCGGTGCCCAGGCTTACCTGCGCGTCGAGCTCCAGACCGGTGGCGAGCTCCTCTTCTGCGCCCACCACGCGCGCGAGCACGGCGACAAGCTCGCCGAGGTCGCCGAGGTCGTGGTGGACGAGACCCACAAGCTCACCGCCACCCCGACGCCCTCCTCCGACGACGCCTGACGCGTTCGCGGCGACGCCGCGCCCGATCACCGCTCGACCCCGGACCTCGGTCCGGGGTTGAGTGCTTTTTCACCACCCGGCAACCGCGCCGGAACGGGCACGTGCGAAGTTGCTCCCGTGGCCATCGTCCTCTCCCTGTGCGCCGCCCTGGCCTACGGCTTGTCCGACTTCGTCGGTGGCGTCGTCTCGCGACGGATCAGTCCGTGGACGATCGCCTTCATGGCTCAGCTCGGCGGCGCCCTGGCCATCGTCGCCCTGAGCCTGCTCGTGGACGGCTCTCCTCGAGGCACGGACGTCGGGTGGGCCCTGCTGGCCGGCCTCGGCAACGGCGTGGGTACGGCGTTCCTGTACCGCGGCCTCTCCGCGGGCAGGATGGGGGTGGTGGCACCGATCTCGGGCGTCGGAGCCGCACTGGTGCCGCTCCTGGTGGGGCTGCTCACCGGGGAGCGTCCCGGGTTGCTCGCGTGGACCGGCATCGTCGCCGCGCTGCCCGCCATCTGGCTGGTGGCGCGCGAGCCAACGCCCGATCCCAGCACCACGCCCGGTCCTGCCGCCTCCGGGGTCGTGGACGGCGTGCTCGCCGGCCTGGGCTTCGGCGTCCTCTTCGCCGCCCTGGGGCAGATCCCCGAGGAGTCGGGTCTGCTGCCCCTCGCCCTCAACCAGCTCGTCGGCACCACGATCGTCGCCGGACTGGCCCTGGCGATGGGGCACGCGTTCTGGCCGCGTCAGGCCACGGCCTACGTCGGCATGGTCTCCGGCGTCCTCGGCGCCGCGGCCACCGTGCTCTTCCTGCTGGCGACCCAGACCGGGCTGCTCACCATCTCGGCCGTGATCACCTCCCTCTACCCCGCCTTCACCGTGCTGCTGGCAGCCGCGCTGCTCAGAGAGCGCATCCACCGCGACCAGGGCATCGGGCTCGTGCTCTGCGCGGTCGCCGTGGGCCTGATCACCGTCGCCTGAGCCGCCTCGGGCGCCGGTCAACGACAAATTTTCGTCCAACTTCGACGCCCGGCTGTCACCTGGGACCGATTAGTGTCATGCTGGCTCCATCGCCAGGCCGCGCCGATGGACTGCCCCCCAGCCACCGGATTCGGCCTGGCGGCCTTTTTGGCCGAGACGCACGACCGCCCGACGCCGTTCGGCGTCGGGCGGTCGTGATCGGGAACGTGCTCAGTCCAGGTAGTCGCGCAGCACCTGGGATCGGCTGGGGTGTCGCAGCTTGGACATCGTCTTGGACTCGATCTGACGGATCCGCTCACGCGTCACGCCGTAGACCTTGCCGATCTCGTCGAGGGTCTTCGGCTGTCCGTCGGTGAGGCCGAAGCGCATCGAGACCACGCCGGCCTCACGCTCGGACAGGGTGTCGAGCACCGCGTGCAGCTGCTCCTGGAGCAGCGTGAAGCTGACCGCGTCCGCGGGAACGATCGCCTCGGAGTCCTCGATGAGGTCACCGAACTCCGAGTCGCCGTCCTCGCCGAGGGGCGTGTGCAGCGAGATCGGCTCGCGACCGTACTTCTGGACCTCGATGACCTTCTCCGGGGTCATGTCGAGCTCCTTGGCGAGCTCCTCCGGCGTGGGCTCGCGGCCCAGGTCCTGCAGCATCTGCCGCTGGACGCGGGCGAGCTTGTTGATCACCTCGACCATGTGGACCGGGATCCGGATCGTCCGGGCCTGGTCGGCCATCGCCCGGGTGATGGCCTGGCGGATCCACCACGTCGCATAGGTCGAGAACTTGTAGCCCTTGGTGTAGTCGAACTTCTCGACCGCCCGGATCAGGCCGAGGTTGCCCTCCTGGATCAGGTCGAGGAAGAGCATCCCCCGACCCGTGTAGCGCTTGGCCAGGCTGACGACGAGGCGCAGGTTGGCCTCGAGGAGGTGATTCTTGGCGCGCTTGCCGTCCTCGGAGATCCACTCGAGCTCCTCGAGCACCTTGGGCGTGATCTTGCCGCCCTTGGCCAGCTTCTCCTCGGAGAAGAGGCCGGCCTCGATGCGCTTGGCGAGCTCGACCTCCATCTCGGCGTTGAGGAGGGGCACCTTGCCGATCTGCTTGAGGTAGTCCTTGACCGGGTCGGCGGTGGCGCCCGCCACCATGACCTGCTGAGCCGGCTCGTCGGTGTCGTCGGCGGCCGAGACCACGAACGACGAGGTGGCGGTCGCCTCCTCCTCGTCGGCCTTGATGGTCGGGTCGGCGGCGACGTCCTTCTCGAACTGCTCGTCCGGCACGTCGGGCAGGACCTTCTTGCCGTCGGGGCCCAGGGCCGGTGCCGCGGCAGCCTTCTTGGCCGGCGCCTTCTTCGCAGGTGCCTTCTTGGCCGCGGCATTCTTGGCGGCAGGCGCCTCGGGCTCGGTGGCCGTCGCCTTCTTGGCGGGCGCCTTCTTGGCCGTTGCCGTGGTGGTCTTGCGCGTGCCGGTCGCGGCCGCCACCCGGGTCTCGACGGGCAGCGCGACGCTCAGCCCGAGCGAGCTGAGGTGGGCCAGCAGCGACTTGAGGTGGCGGGGCTCGACCCCGGCCTCGTCACTGGCCCGACGCACCTGGTCGGGGCTGAAGGAGCCCGAAGCCGTCGCCTCGTCGATCAGGGTGAGGACGGCGGGGTGGGAGAGCACCTCGGTGGGGATCTTGCGTGCGTTCGAGGACACGAACACCTCTCGTGAAGCTGCGCAGGGGCTGACGGTCTGGTTCTGGTGGAGCGGGTCGAGCGGATTGTGGGCGCGGCAAAGACCGGTGTCGTCAAGAGCCGCTGTCGTCATTCTGCCACGGCCACGAAGGACGTCATGAGGAGGCCTGCGCCTTCGCCGCCGCCTTCTTCTCCTTCTTGAAGTCCCGGACCTTCTGGAGGCTGCTCGGGTCGACCACGTCGGCGACCGATCGATAGCCGTCGAGCGCGTAGTCGCCGACCAGCTCCTCCCACCCCTGCTTGCGGACGCCGAGCTGCTTGGCGAGCAGGGCGACGAAGATCTTGGCCTTCTGCGCGCCGAAGCCGGGCAGGGCCTTGACCCGCTTCAGCAGGTCCTTGCCGTCAGCCGCCTCCGTCCACAGCCGGGAGGTGTCGCCGTCGTACTCCTCGACCACCACGCGCGCCAGGTCCTGCAGGCGCGCGGCCATCGACCCCGGGAAGCGGTGGATCGCCGGTGTGGTGCTGCACACCGCGGCGAACTCCTCGGGGTCCGCCGCGGCGATCGTCCGGGGGTCGAACCCACCGAGGCGCTCACTGACCTTGGCCGGGCCGCGGAAGGCGTGCTCCATCGGGTACTGCTGGTCGAGCATCATGCCCGCGAGCAGCGCGAACGGGTTGTCGGTGAGGATCCGGTCCGCGTCGTCGAGACCGGTGATGTGGATGGCCATGTCCTCATCATCGCTCACCCGACGGCCGGGTCGCCCGGCCGCGTTCCCCGGTTCAGCGGACGCATCCGTCCATCTCCTCTAGCCTCGATGGTCGAACCAGGAGGCTCCCCCCATGAAACGACGTCTTGTCGGCGCTACGACAGCGCTCGCCACCACGCTGACCGCCCTCGCCCTCGTCGGAGCGTCACCCGGCGTCTCGGCCGAGCGCAAGGCCGCCAGCCTGACCGCCACCCCCGACATCTTCGTCGGCGGTCAGGGCCTGAACTTCGTCGGCACCATCCCCGGTGCCCCCAACAAGAAGATCCGCATCGAGACCCGCACCAACCGGCCCGGCGACCAGTGGAACCTGCGCCCGGCCGTGGTCGGCTCGACCAACGCCCAGGGCGAGTTCGACATCGTCTACCAGGCGCCCAACAACTTCGGCATCAAGTACCGGCTCACCGCCTCGAACGGCAAGTCCAGCAGCGCCGTCCTCTTCGAGCCTCGGCAGCAGGAGGTCGTGCTGTCGTTGAACGGCGGACCGGAACAGGCCCCCGGCTCGGTGGTCTCGGGCGACGACTTCACCATCGACGTCAACACCACCCCGACCGGACGCGGCAACCTGGGTCGGCCCGCGCCGCCGTTCCCCGGCCGCGAGCTCGCCCTGCAGCAGCGCGTGCGTGGCGACCAGTGGAAGACCGTCGCGACCGCCCCAGCCGACGACAAGGGCGCTGCTCGGTTCACCCTGACCGCGCCCGCGCCCGGCGACCTCGCCTACCGGATCCGTCAGGACGACATCAAGACGGGCGGGAACCAGATCGGCTGGTTCCCCTCGTTCCCGCTCGAGATCACCGTGCTGGCGCCCGGAGCCGCCGCCAAGCTCCCGACATCCTTCGCGCCGTCGGCCGTCGCCACCCGCACCGGCAGCACGACCACCGAGGATGCCGACGCCGCCCCCACCACGGTCACCTTCCCCCGCTCGGGCGGCACTCCCCTGGCCAGCCAGCGCTACAAGTGGGGCCCCACCACCTGGGACTTCGCCTGGGTCGACGGCGAGTCGCTCACCGACCCGCCCTACCGCGGCCGCAAGCTCAAGGGCCGCTGGATCGACGCCTCCGACGGCTCCGGTCGTGCCTCGCACTACAACGGCGGCATGGCACTGAGCACCAACGTGAGCGAGTGGCCCGGCGACGGCGACCACGGCACCACGTCCGTCACCCTCCGGGGCAACGCCCAGACCTACGGCCGGTGGGAGTTCCGTCGACGCATCGACGTCTTCGAGGACGCCGGCCCGGACTACAAGGTCAAGATCGACCTGGTCCCCGAGAAGGCCAAGCACGACCGGTGCGGCGCCAACACGGTCAACGTCGCCGAGGTGACCTACGACGCCACCAAGGTCAAGATCGGGGTGAAGTCGCAGCGCGCCAAGAAGTCGTGGCAGGGCAACCGCCGGATTCCCCGGCTCAGCGACGGACCCCACACGTTCGGCATCGAGCTGACCCGCTCCCACATCACGTGGTTCCTCGACGGCCGGTCACTGGCGACGGTGAAGAACAAGAAGGCCGTGCCGGGAGTGCCGCTCACGCCCCGGCTCAGCCTCGTCGGCAAGAAGCAGGAGGAGATGCGCCGTACGCGCGTCCTCTACGACTGGCAGCGCGCCTGGCAGCTGAACAAGCAGGCGAAGAAGGCCAAGGTGGGCAAGGGCCTGAAGTCGAAGAAGCTCAAGAAGGCCTGCTGAACCCCGCTCCCGCGGGAGCGACCCGACTCCGTGCCGCCGGCGTCCTGGATTCCCAGGACGCCGGCGGTCGGCGGGTCTAGTCTTCGCTCGTCGACATCAGGGTCGGCCAGTCGAGGAGAGCACGATGAGACGTCCCCTGGGCGCTGCCCTGACCACCCTTGCCCTGGCCGTCGGCCTCCTCGCCGGGACGGGTGCCACCGATGCGTCCGCGGAGCGAGCCGCCTCGACACTGACGGTCACTCCGGACGTCTTCGTCGGCGGGCAGGCGCTGCGATTCGTCGGCCAGATCGACGGCGCCCCCAACGCCAAGCTGCGCATCGAGACCCTGACCAACCGTCCCGGCGACGAGTGGAACCTGCGCGACGAGATCGTCGCGACCACCGACGGGCAGGGGCACTTCGACTTCGAGTACCCCGGTCCCAGCAACTTCGGCATCAAGTACCGCGTGCGCACCACCACCAACAGGACGAGCCCGGCCGCGCTCTTCGAGCCACGCCAGCAGGAGGTCGTGCTCTCGCTCGACGGTGGCCCCGAGCAGGCCCCCGGGTCGGTCGTGTCCGGGGCCGACTTCACCATCGACGTCGACACCACCCCGACCGGACGCGGCAACCTCGGTCGCCCCGCACCTCCCTTCCCCGGCCGCGAGCTGGCGCTGCAGCAGCGGGTGCGGGTGAACCAGTGGAAGACCGTCGCCTCGGCGCAGGCCTCGGAGACCGGCGCGGCGCAGTTCACGCTCACGGCCGGGGCCCCCGGGCTCGTGGCCTACCGGATCCGCCAGGACGACATCCTCACCGGCGCCAACGAGATCGGCTGGTTCCCCTCGTTCCCCCTCGAGGTCACGGTGGTCGCGCCGGGCGGGGCCCGCCCGGCGGCGGCCGTCGGCCCGATCGCCCCGGCCGGCCGCCCTGCCGCGACGGGCGGCGCGTCGTACCGCTCCCCCGGCGCCACACCGCTGGCCAGCCAGCGCTACCAGTGGGGTCCGACCGAGTGGGACTTCGCCTGGCTCGGCGGCGAGTCGCTGACCAGCCCTCCCTACCGGGGCCGCACCCTCACGGGACGCTGGATCGACGCCTCCGACGGGTCGGGACGCGCCGCGCACTACAACGGCGGCCTGGCCCTGAGCAGCAACATCAGCGAGTTCCCCGGCGACGGCGACCACGGCACCACCACGCTCACGCTCCAGGGCAACCCCCTGACCTACGGCCGGTGGGAGTTCCGCCGACGCATCGACGTCTTCGAGAACGTCGGCCCCGACTACCGTGTCCTGATCGAGCTGGTCCCGGAGAAGGCCAAGGACGACCACTGCGGCGCCAACACGATCACGGTCGCCGACGTGACCTTCGACGCGACCAAGGCCAAGCTCGGCGTCTCCTCCCGGCGGGCCAAGAGGACCTGGAAGGGGTCGCGCAGCATCCCCCGCCTCGGCGACGGACCCCACAGCTTCGGCATCGAGGTCATGCGCGACCACATCACCTGGTTCCTCGACGGCGAGTCGCTGGCCACGGTCAAGAGCAAGAAGGCAGCTCCCGGCGTCGCGCTGACCCCGCGGCTCAGCCTGGTCGGCCGGGGTCAGCAGGAGATGCGCCGCACGCGCGTCCTCTACGACTGGCAGCGCGCCTGGCGGCTGAACAAGCAGGCCAAGAAGTCCCAGCCCGGCGCCAAGCTCAAGGCCAAGAAGCTCAAGGGCGCCTGCTGACGCGCGGCCCCCACCCGGGAGGATCGTGCCGCAGGACCCCCCGGTGAGGCAGGGTGGACCCATGTCCGACCCTCGACCCGCACCGACCCCGCCCACCGGCAGCCTGCCACCACGGGAGAGGGTCGTGGGTGCGGGCATCTCGTGGGTGTCGTGCTGGACGTTGCGCTGGCTGGTCATCGCCGCCGGCTTCGTCGTCGTCGCCTGGCTGGTCTCCCAGGTCTGGACGATCCTGCTCCCGATCGTGCTTGCCCTGATCCTGACCACGGTGCTGCAGCCGGCCGCGCGGCTGCTGGAGCAGCGCCTCGGCTTCGGTCCCGCACTGGCCGCGGGTGCCGCCGTGGTGGGTGCCCTCGGCGTCGTGGCCCTCACGGTGCTCTTCATCGTCCCGTCGGTGGGCTCGCAGGTCGGCGACATCGCGGACAGCGCCTCCGACGGGCTGAGCGAGCTGCAGCAGCGCTTCGCCGACAGCGACCTCGTCACCCAGGCCCAGGTGGACTCGGTGGTCAGCGCCGCGCAGGACCGGCTGCAATCCAGCGCCAGCACGATCGCCAACGGGGTCCTCGTCGGTGTCAGCGCCGTGACCTCGGCGCTGGTGACGACGGTGCTGACGCTGGTGCTCGCCTTCTTCTTCCTCAAGGACGGGCGTCGTTTCCTCCCCTGGGTCGCTGCCACGGCCGGTCCGACAGCCGGACACCACCTGACCGAGGTCGCCTCGCGCGCCTGGGTCACCCTGGGTGGGTTCGTGCGGACCCAAGCGCTGGTCGGGCTCATCGACGCCGTGCTGATCGGACTCGGTCTGGTGGTGCTGGGGATCCCCCTGGCCCTTCCCTTGGCCGTGCTCACCTTCGTGGCCGCCTTCGCGCCGATCGTCGGGGCGATCGCCGTCGGCGCGATCGCCGTGCTCGTCGCCCTGGTCTCCGACGGGTACGTCGCGGCGCTGATCGTGCTGGCGATCGTGCTGGTCGTCCAGCAGCTGGAGGGCAACGTCCTCCTGCCGTGGCTCCAGGGCAGGACCCTCAACCTGCACGCCGGAGTCGTGCTGCTCACCGTGGTGCTGGGCTCCACCCTCTTCGGCGTCGCCGGGGCGTTCCTGTCGGTGCCCGCCGTCGCCGTCGCTGCGGTCGTGCTGCGCTACCTCAACGAGGTCGTCACCGAGCGCACCGGACCCACCGAGCCGGCTGCCGCACACACGGCCGCGCAGCCCGACCCACCGCCGGAGGACCCGCAGGTCACGCCTTGACGGCCAGCACCGGGCAGTGGGCGTCGAGCAGGACCCGCTGGGCGTTGGAGCCGAGGATGAGCTTGCCCACGGGCGTACGGCGTCGTAGCCCGATCACGATGAGCACCGCGTCGTTGGCCTCGGCCACGCTCACGAGGTCCTCGGCCGCCTCGAAGCCGCGGGTGAGCTGGCGCACCTCATAGGCGATCCCCGAGGAGTCCAGGGTGGCGCGCGCCTCGCCGAGGTCGGGCTCGCCCTCACCGGTCCGGGCACGGTGGGAGTTGACGACGATCAGGTCCGCCTCCCGCAGGCGGGCCTCCTCGATCGCTCGGGCGAGCGCGGCTTCACCCTCCGGCTTCGGCACGTACCCGACGACGACACTCGACATGTCCGGCACGCTACCCGGCATCGGGGCCGCGAGCACCCTGTGGAGAGCCGAGGCGACTGTGTCGTCCGCTGCGGCACCCTGGGAGGGTGTCGATCTCGTCGCCCGCTTCCCGGGCCCCGGACGCGGACGGTCTCGTCGCTGCGGTGTCACCACCCGCGGCGGAGCGGGACCTGCGACGAGCCGTGCTGGAGCACGCCGTGGCCGAGCGACGCCGGGTGTTCCCGCCCGTCGTGCACGTGGGGATGCCGGGAGCCGAGGAAGCCTGCTTCGCACCGGACGGTCACGACCTCGACCAGGCCTTGCGCACCGACGTCGTCGAGGCTCTCGCCCGGCGGGCACGGCGACCCGGCGACCCGCTGCTCGTGTGGCTCACCAGGCGAGGGGACCTGGGCGAGCAGGACGCGGACCTCCGGTGGGCCCGCGCAGCACGCAGCGCGGCGGACGAGCTCGAGTGCGAGCTGCCGATGGTGGTGGTGACCCGCAGAGGCTGGCGCGACCCCCTCAGCGGCGCCTCCCGCACCTGGCGGCGGCTGCGTCCGACCCGGCGCTGAGCCGGGCGCGGTCACCAGGTGTGGACCGGCTCGTTGGTGTGCATCCGGGAGCGGTAGTCACGCAGGGTGGCGCGCAGGGCGTCGAACCTGTCGACGTCGCCGCGATCCGCCATCGCCTGCACGAACCACTCGGAGCCGTTGGTGCCGAGCAGGCAGCGCTGCTCGACGATGCCGAGCAGCCGGTCGGCCGTCGACGCCTCGACGCCCCAGGACGCGAGGCCCTCGTGCGCCAGCGGGAGGAGCCGCCGCAGCACCAGCTCGGTGGCCCGCACCTGACCGACCCCGGGCCAGTAGACGAGGGCATCGATGCCGTGCTGCGCCGCGGCGTGGAAGTTCTCCTCGGCGGCGCTGAACGACATCTGGGACCACAGCGGGCGCTCGCTCTCGGCCAGGGCGCGCACCAGGCCGAAGTAGAAGGCAGCGTTGGCCATGGTGTCGGCCACCGTGGGCCCGGCGGCCAGGACCCGGTTCTCCACCCGGAGGTGCGGCACACCGTCCGCCACGTCGTAGACCGGTCGGTTCCAGCGGTAGATCGTCCCGTTGTGCAGGCGCAGCTCCGACAACGAGGGGGTCCCGCCGGCCTCGAGGACCGCCAGCGGGTCCTCCTCGTCGGTGATGGGCAACAAGGCCGAGAAGTAGCGGACGTTCTCCTCGAACAGGTCGAACACCGAGGTCACCCACCGCTCGCCGAACCACACCCGGGGTCGTACGCCCTGCGCCTTGAGCTCCTCGCTGCGGGTGTCGGTGGCCTGCTCGAACAACGGGATCCGGGTCTCACGCCACAGCTGCTGGCCCAGGAGGTACGGCGAGTTCGCCCCGACGGCGAGCTGGATCGCGGAGATCGCCTGGGAGGCGTTCCAGTAGGCCGCGAACATGTCCGGGGATGTCTGCACGTGCAGCTGGGTGCTGGTGCAGGCGGCCTCGGGCAGGATCGAGTCGGAGGTCGTCTCGAGACGCTCGCCGCTGGTGGCGCCCCCGATGGAGATCACCAGGTCCTCCCCCCGCGCGTGCAGGATCTGCTCGCTCAGCAGCCGGTAGCGGGGGTTGCCGCTGATGCTGTGCAGCCCCATGTGGCCCTCGACCAGCGTGGGCAGGACGCCGATCATCACCAGGTGGGCGCCCACCTGGGCGGACTTCGCCTCGGCGTCGTTGAGGCTGCGTCGCAGGTTGTCCTCGAAGGTCTCCAGCCCTCGCTCGCGCAGCTTCGCGGGCGGGACGTTGATCTCGATGTTGAACTGGCCGAGCTCGGTCTGGAAGTCCGGGTCGGCGATCGCCGCCAGTGCCTCGGCGTTCTTCAGCGCCGGGTCACCGTTGTCGTCGACGAGGTTGAGCTCGACCTCCAGGCCGGTCATCGGGTCGTCGGTGTCGAACGCGGCCTCGCGCAGCATCCGAGCGAACACGTCGAGGCAGCGCCTGACCTTCTCGCGGTGACGCGTCCGGTCTGACGAGGTGAATTCCTGCAGGTCGACCTCTTCGCCCATGACCGTCACCCTAATCGCGTCACCCGGCTCGGGACGGCTGGTCCAGCGATGCCTTCCAGTCGATGCTCTCGCACCACGTCGAGGGCGGGTGCGCCGCCTCGAGGAGCTCGGCGACGATCCGGGCGAGCCCGTAGCCGGGATCGGCCTCCTCGCACAGGTCGACCCCGCACCAGGCGAGCGCACCGTTGCCGTGCAGCCACGCCGACCACGCCAGCAGGGCGGCCGGTGCGGCGACGAGCCGTTCGGGACAGGTGGAGACCGCACGGGTCCACAGCGCCACCGCCGCGCGCGAGGTCTCGCGGGAGACGGTGCTCCAGGCTGCGTCGCGCAGACCCAGGTGCGTCAGGTCGACCAGGACCCGGGCCAGCGTGGGGTCGTCCGGGATCACTCCTCGCTCGAGGTGCTCGGTGAGCACCGACTCCAGCCACAGCCCCTCGGCGAGCAGCTCGCCGGCCGGCAGGTCCTGGGGCGCGGCGGAGTCACGGGCGAGCGCCTCGGTCCGCCGCACGGCATCTGCGTCCGGCGCCAGGGTCGCTGCGAGCGCGTCCCGGGAGCCGTGGGTCACCCGCCCGTCGACGACGGCCCGCACCAGGAACGGGTGCGCCGAGATGTCGTACGGGACCCCGGTGCGTCGGGCCAGCTGGTCGGGGCCCCTCAACGGGTACCACCGCTCCTCGGCGACGCGCAGCGCCTCGATCACGCCGATGCCGCACCGTGCGAAGCCCTGGCGCAGTCCGTGCCAGACCCGACGGCTCAGCGCCGGGTCGGAGCCGTAGACCAGGAGGACGACCTGGTGCACGTCATGGTGCACGGCCGGCGCCACCAGGGCGTCGACGAGGTGGGCGACCCCTCCGGCGTCGTCGGGCAGATCCACGCGCGCGTGGAAGGGCACGGCGGCGCCGAACGTCAGCATCACGACCGACTCGGTCGGGAAGAATCCGAGCACCACCGGGGCGAGGGCCAGCAGGTCCTCCGGTGATCGGGCGGTCAGGGTCAGCGGTGACGGGTCGGTGGAGGTCATGGGGAGAGGCTCGTCGCACGCCACGGCCTCCGTCCTCCCTGGGGCGCCGGCCTGTGGAGAGCCGACGCCGCGGCGCGCTTGTGGACGACTCGTGGGCGCAGCCGGCCACGCCGGGGATAGGTTGCCGGGGTGCGCAAGCAGGCATCGGTGCTCCATCTCGACCTCGATGCCTTCTTCGCCGCCGTCGAGCAGCGCGACAAGCCCTCGTTGCGGGGCAAGCCCGTCGTGGTGGGCGGCGTCGGCGGTCGCGGCGTCGTCGCCACGGCGTCGTACGAGGCCAGGCGGTACGGCGTGCGCTCGGCCATGTCGACGCGCGAGGCCCGATCCCGGTGCCCCCACGCCGCGTTCCTGACCGGGCGGTTCCACGCCTACCGCGCGAGCAGCCGCACCGTGATGGCGCTGCTGCGCGACGTCTCACCCCTGGTCGAGCCGCTGTCGCTCGACGAGGCCTTCGTCGACCTCGCCCAGGCCGGCCTGCCCGACCTCGAGGTGGCGACGGTGACCGACTTCGCCGAGGACCTGCGCGCCCGCGTGCACGACGCGACGGGCGGGTTGACCGCGTCGGTCGGGATCGGGACGTCGAAGTTCATCGCGAAGGTCGCCAGCGACCTCGACAAGCCCGACGGCCTGGTGGTCGTCGAGCCCGGCACCGAGGTCGACCTGCTGCGCCCGATGCGGGTCACCGTCATCCCCGGCGTCGGCCCGGCCACCGACGAGCGCCTGCGTCGAGCAGGGATCCACACCGTCGCCGACCTGGAGAGGGTGAGCCTGGACGAGCTCGTCCGCCTGGTGGGGCGCGCCCACGGGACCGGGCTCTTCCACCTCGCCCGCGCCGACGACGACCGGCCGGTCGTGGCCGAGCGGGAGGCCAAGTCGGTCAGTGTCGAAGGCACCTACGAGACCGATCTGACCGACCGCAAGCTGATGGAGGGCCTGCTGACGCGCCAGGCCGCCGACGTGGCGGGACGCCTGCGCGCGAGCGGTCTCTCGGGCCGCACCGTCACCATCAAGGTGCGCTCCCACGACTTCACCACGCTGACCCGCTCGAGCACGCTGCCCGAGCCCACCGACAGCAGTGCCACGATCGGCCGCCTGGCTCGCGGGCTGCTGGGCGACCTCGACACCTCCGGTGGGGTCCGGCTGCTCGGCGTCGGGGTCTCCGGGCTGGCCGACTGGATCCAGGACGACCTCTTCGGCGAGAGCGCCGGGACCGGGTCGTCCGAGGAGGGCGCCGAGGTCCCCGAGCCCGAGCCGGTCGACCTGTCGGCGGTCTCGCGCAGGACCACCTGGGGACCGGGCCAGGACGTCGTGCACGACGAGCTGGGGCGGGGCTGGGTGTGGGGCTCGGGCCGGGGCGTGGTCACGGTGCGGTTCGAGACCGCCGAGACCCCCGCGGGCCCGGTGCGCTCCTACGCCGTCGACGACCCGGCACTGCACCCGTGGCGCCTGCCGGAGGCCGACGAGGATCTCCCGGAGAAATCGATGGCACCCGAGGAACCGGACCCGTAGCGTCGACCGACGTGGAGATCACCGAGCTGGACGTCGCCGACGACATGTCCCTGCGCGCCGTCTACGACCTCGAGCGCCGCGCCTGCCTGCTGGGACGCGAGGACCAGCCTCACTGGTCCTGGCAGGAGATGTCCGGAGCGGTGCGCCGGCCGGACCCGGGTGAGCGCCAGTACTTCGCCGTGGGCCGCGACGCCGGCCGGGTCGTGGGCTTCGGCGCGGCGTACCTGGGCGTGCACGACAACCTCGACAAGGCGTGGCTCGACGTGAAGGTCGACCCGCCGGACCAGCACCGTGGCCACGGTCGCGCCCTGCTCGAGCACGTCGCCTCCGTGGCTCGCGACGCCGGACGCAGCGTCCTGATGACCGAGGCACTCCTGCCGCTCGACAGGCTGGCCGACCACCGCACCAGGATCTTCGCCGAGGCTGCCGGGTTCACGTTGTCCAACGTGGAGATCGTCCGGCTGCTCGACCTCCCCGTCGCCCGGGCACGGCTCGACGCGTGGTCGCGGCAGGCCGCGGTCAAGAGCAGCGACTACCGGATCGAGACCTTCGTCAACCAGATCCCCGACAACCTCGTGCCCTCGCTGGTCGTGCTCATCGGGCAGCTGCAGGTCGATGCGCCCACCGGCGACGTCGACTGGGAGGAGGAGCAGATCAGTCCCGAGCGGTTCACCGAGGCCCGCGCCTCCCTCGTCGCCGCCGGACGCACCATGTACGAGACCGTCGCCATCGCACCCGACGGCACCGTGGCCGCGCAGTCCACCATCTCGGTGCCGCCGCCGGGTCGGCTCGACGCCTCGCAGTGGGGCACCTTCGTGCACCGTGAGCACCGCGGTCGCAACCTCGGCCTCGCCGTGAAGGCGGCCAACCTGCGCGCCGTGCAGGCCGCCCACCCCGAGATGCGTCGGGTGAAGACCCAGAACGCCGAGACCAACGACTGGATGGTCGCGATCAACGTCCAGATGGGCTTCGAGGCCGTCGAGGCCTCGGCGGAGTTCGTGCGCCGCGGCTGATCAGCCGAGCGCGAACCGCACGGGCTGACCCGGTCCCAGCTGGGCGCAGGACGTGAGGTCCTCGCCGAGCACGACCGCGATCACCGGATAGCCGCCCGTCGTCGGGTGATCGGCCAGGAAGACGACGGGTTGGCCGTCCGGAGGCACCTGGACGGCGCCGAGCACCATCGGCTCGCTGGGCAGCTCTCCGGCTCGCGACCGCTCGAGTCGCCTGCCCTGCAGACGCAGTCCCACACGGTTGGAGCGGGGCGAGACGACGTACTCCTGCGCGCACAGGTCGTGCAGCACCTCGGCGCCGAACCAGTCGAGGCGCGGACCGGGGAGCACCCGGAGCGGACCGTGCCGCCGGAGAGGGGCGACGTCGACACCCGGTGGCGCACCGGTCACCGGACCGACGGGCAGGACGCTGCCCCGCAGCACCTGTGGGGGTCCGACCCAGGCGAGGGTGTCGGTCGAGCGGGACCCGAGCACCGGCTCGACGGCGAGCCCTCCGCCGACGGCCAGGTAGCTGCGGACCCCACGGGTCGCCGGACCCAGTCGCAACCCGGCTCCCGAGGGCAGCCACGTGGCCGCGCCGTGGCCGCGTGCCGCACCGGACACCTCCACGGAGCAGCCGGCTCCCGTGACCGACACCCAGCGCCCCGCCCCCTCGTGGCGCAGGGTGAGGCCGCCACCGGACACCTCGAGCACGGCGCAGTCCTCCCGGTTGCCGACCAGCCGATTGGCCAGGGTCGCGGCGGCGGCGTCCAACCAGCCCCCACGCGGCACCCCCAGGTGCGCCAGCCCGGGTCGCCCTCGGTCCTGCACCGTCACCAGCGCACCTGCCTCCTCGACGTGCCAGGACGCCGGTGGACGCCCGCTCACCGGGGTACGAACCTGACCCGCGTGCCCGGGGCGAGCAACGCAGGCTCGTCGCGGGTCTCGTCCCACAGGCCGGCGTCGGTGGTGCCGAGGAGCTGCCACCCCCCGGGTGAGGCACCGGGATAGACCCCGCACCACGCGCCGGCGAGCGCGACCGAGCCGGCCGGCACCCGCGTCCGGGGGGTGTCCCGGCGGGGTACGGCGAGGTGCTCGGGCAGGCCGGACAGGTAGGCGAAGCCGGGGGCGAAGCCGCAGAAGGCCGAGACGAACTCGATGCCGCTGTGCCGTGCCACCACACCGGCCACATCGGTGCCCCAGAGATTGGCGACGGCATCGAGGTCGGCTCCGTCGTACGACGTCGACAGCTCCACCAGGGGTCCGACCGTCTCGGCCGCCTCGGGTGACCAGCGAGCCAGCAGTCCCTCCAGGGCGGACCGGTCCCCCACGCCGTCGAAGAGCACGGTCTCGGCCCCGGGCACCACCTCGACGGCCTGGACCTGCGCAGCGCGCGCGAAGCGAGCCAGCGCCACGGCCTCGGCGGCGTCGGCCACCTGCACGAGAACCCCGTCTCGACCTGCCGGGAGCATCTGCATGCTGCCAGTGTCGCGGACACGCTCGGACGTCACCAGTGCGACGGCCCCCGGTCGGTGCCCACGGGACGGATCCCGTCGACACCGGCCCGGGGGCCGTGCGGTGCACTCTGAGCGCAGCCTCAGCGCAGGCTCAGCAGAGCTTGTTCACCTCGCTCTGTGCCTTGTTGCGCGCCGACTTGGCGGCCTTGGCCTTCTGCTTGGCCTTCTTGGCCTTGGCCGCCAGCTTCTTGATCTTCTTCTTCGGTGCGTCGGCCTTCTTGGCCTTCTTCAGCGCGGCCTTGGCCTTCTTCGCCTTGGCCGACGCCTTCTTCAGCGCGCTCTCGGCCTTGGCCAGGTCGGCCTGGGCCGCGACGCATTCCGCCGAGGGACCGGTCGAGACCGTGAAGGCACGCGTCGCCGGAGTGGCGTCGACGTTGCCCGCGGCGTCGATCGCCCGCACCGAGAAGGTGTGCGCACCGTCGGCGAGCGCCGTCAGGTTCGCCGGCGAGGTGCAGGCCGCGAACGCGCCGCCGTCGAGCTTGCACTCGAACGACGCCGTGTCAGCCACCGGGTCACCCACGAACGTGAACGACGCCGAGCCCGACGCGATCG
>NZZG01000122.1 GCA_002698575.1 Pimelobacter sp.
ACAAGCTGCTGGGACAGTTCGTCGCCTGCTTGGAGCAGCGGCTCAGCGCGGAGCCCGAGCCGGCGTCCGAGCCCGACCCGGAGCCGACGCCGTTGACCGACGCGGCAGCCGCGGCTCCGAAGCAGCCCTCCACCCCGCCCCGGCTGGCCGAGCGGCTGGCGGCCCCCGCCCAGGACGACTCCCTGGACCTGGGAGCCGCGGTGATCCCGGTGCTGCTGAAGGGCTACTGGAAGCAGGGACTGGGCGGTCTGCTCGTGCTGCTCGTCGCGTGGCGGGTGCTGCGCCGGAGGTGAGGCGACACGCCGGCCGAGGACGGGCTCCTCGGCCGGCGCGGCCTGCTCTCAGCCGCCCAGCGCGGTGAGGGCGTCGTACTCCTCGTCGCTCAGCTCGATCCCGGCGGCCGCCGTGTTGGAGTCGAGGTGCTCGACGCTCGAGGTCCCGGGGATCGGGAGCATCACCGGTGACCGGCGCAGCAGCCAGGCCAGGGCCAGCTGGGACGGCGTGGCGTCGTGCTCCCTCGCGGCCTCGCCCAGCACGCCGTCGGCCGCGGAGAGCTCGCCGGTCGCGAGCGGGAACCACGGGATGAAGCCGATGCCGTGCGCCTCGCAGTGCTCCAGCAGCGGCTCGGCGTCGCGCTTGGCCAGGTTGAAGAGGTTCTGCACGGTCGCGATCGGGGCGAGGGCCGAGGCCATCTCGAGCTGCTCCACGCTCACCTCGGACAAACCCGATGTGGCGGATCTTGCCCTCGTCGCGGAGCTCGAGCAGCTCGCCGACCTGGTCCTCGAGCGGGACGGCCGGGTCGATGCGGTGCAGCTGGAACAGGTCGATGGACTCCAGCCCGAGCCGGCGCAGGGACAGCTCGCACTGCTGGCGCAGGTAGGCCGGGTTGCCGACCGGCGTCCAGAGGCCGGGCCCCTGACGGGTCAGCCCCGCCTTGGTCGCGACGACGACGTCGTCGGCGTAGGGGTGAAGGGCCTCCTTGAGGAGTGCCTCCGCGGTCTCCGGGCCGTAGGAGTCGGCGGTGTCGAAGAAGGTGACCCCGATCTCCACGGCACGACGCAGGACGGCGATGGCCGCGTCGTGGTCCCGGGGCGGCCCCCAGACCCCCTCGCCGGGCAGCTGCATGGTGCCGTAGCCCAGCCGTACGACGGGCAGGTCGCCGCCGATGGAGAAGGTGCCGGAAGGTGCTGCGAGGTTCTCGGTGCTGCTGGCGTTGCTCATCACTGCTCGCTCTCGCTCAGGTCGCCCGCCCAGGCGGTGTGGAAGACACCCTCGCGGTCGACTCGTCGGTAGGTGTGGGCCCCGAAGTTGTCCCGCAGGGCCTGGATCAGGGCGGCGGGCAGTCGCTCGCGGCGCAGCCCGTCGAAGTAGGCCAGCGAGCTGGAGAACGCCGGCGTGGGGATCCCGCCCTGCGCTGCCGCCGCGACCACCCGGCGCCAGGCGTCGACGCCGTCCTTGACCGCCTCGGCGAAGAAGGGCGTCGTCAGCAGCGTGGTGAGGTCGGGCTCCTCGGCGTACGCCTCGGTGATCCGGCCCAGGAAGCGCGCCCGGATGATGCAGCCGTCGCGCCAGATCCGGGCGACCTCGCCCAGGTCGATGTCCCACCCGTGCTCCTCGGCGCCGGCGGCGATCTGGTCGAACCCCTGCGCGTAGGCGACCACCTTGGAGGCGTAGAGGGCGGCGCGCACGTCATCGACGAAGTCGTCGTCCGAGGAGTCGGTGGACAGGCGGTCGCCCTCGCTGGTCGTGGAGAACATCTCGCGCGCGGCCGCGCGCTGCTCGGTGTGGCCCGACAGGCTGCGGGCGAAGGTCGCCTCGGCGATGCCGGTGATCGGCACCCCCAGGTCGAGGGCGCTCTGCACCGTCCACCGGCCGGTGCCCTTCTGCTCGGCGGCGTCGGCGACGACGTCGACGAACGGCTCGCCGGTGCCGGCATCGGTGTGGCGCAGCACGTCGGCCGTCATCTGGATGAGGAACGACTCCAGCTCGCCCTCGTTCCACCCGGCGAAGACGTCGGCGATCGCGGCGGGCTCGAGACCGACGCCGGCGCGCAGGAGGTCGTAGGACTCCGCGATGAGCTGCATGTCGGCGTACTCGATGCCGTTGTGCACCATCTTCACGAAGTGTCCGGCAGCTCCCTCGCCGACGTGGGCGCAGCACGGCTCGCCGTCCACCCGGGCGGCGACCGACTCGAGGATCGGCCCCAGCCGCTCGTAGGCCTCGTCGCTGCCGCCGACCATGATCGACGGGCCCTCCAGGGCGCCGACCTCACCACCGGAGACACCCGTGCCGACGAAGTGGAGACCGTGACCCGTCAGCGCCTGCTCGCGACGGATCGTGTCGGTGAAGTGGGCGTTGCCGCAGTCGACGACGATGTCGCCCTCCTCCAGCAACCCGACCAGCTCGTCGATGACCGCGTCGGTCGGGTCGCCGGCCTTGACCATCACGAGCACCACCCGCGGCGTCTGGATCGCGGCGACGAACTCCTCCAGGCTCTCGGTCGCGACGAAGTCGCCCTCGTCCCCGAACTCCTCGACCAGGGCGGTCGTCTTCTCGGGGCTGCGGTTGTGCACCGCGATCGTGTGGTCGTGCCGGGCGATGTTGCGAGCCAGGTTGCGGCCCATCACGGCCAGTCCGGTGAGTCCGACGGTGGCGGTGGGAGCGGGTGCGTTCATGTCTCCAGCCAACCCCGCGGGGACAAACGGGGGTACCGCCTCGTGGGGTGGGTGGGGGCAGGCCCCCCCTCGATCAGAAGACGTTGAACGGCCGGAACTGCACCGAGATCCGTGGCCCGGCTCCGGCGACCTTGGGGACGGCGTGCTCCCAGGTGCGCTGGCACGAGCCGCCCATCACGACCAGGTCGCCGTGCCCCATCTCCACGACGACCGACTCGCCACCGCCCCGTGGACGCAGGTGCAGCTTGCGGGTGTCGCCCAGGGACACGATCGCCACCATGGTGTCGATGCTCGACCCGCGGCCGATGGTGTCGCCGTGCCAGGCGACCGAGTCGCGGCCGCTGCGGTAGTAGCAGCAGCCGGCGGTGCGGAACGGCTCGCCGAGCTCGTCGGCGTAGTGAGCGCTCAACGCGTCGCGGGCCTCGGTGAGCAGGGGGTGGGGGAGCTCCTCGTCGATCATGTAGGTGTAGGTGAGCCGGGGGATGTCGACGGGACGGTCGTACATCTGACGACGCTCGGCTCGCCACGGCACGGTGTCGAGCAGCGTCGTGAACACCTCGTCCGGCGCGGAGAGCCACGTCCGGGCGACGTCGAGCCAGGCGCCCGCGGTGAGCTCACGTCGTACGAGCAACGCGTCCAGGTCGCCGACCCCGGCGGTCGGGGGGTCGAACAGGGTGGTCTGGAAGTCCATGCGCACAGCCTAGACCGAGTTCGAACGCGTGTTCGACATTGCCTCCGTGCGCGTCGGCCGTCCGGTCCGGTCAGGCCAGGGAGCGCTTGATCTGCTCGACCGTCTCGTCGGCCAGCGCCGGCAACCTGCGTCCGACGACGAAGGGAGCCACGAGGCGGATCAGGAAGGGGAAGTCGAAGTCGGCGCGGTAGTGGATCGACGTGCCGCCGTCCGGCAGCGCCGTGAAGGAGAGCGAGTCGGTGGCGGTGGTGCGACCGTTGCGTCCGCGGATCTGCACCCTGGTGGGGACGTCGTAGGTGATCGTCTCGTAGGCCAGGTCGACGGTGCGGCCCATGAACTCGGAGGTGTTGTCGTACGTCGTGCCCAGACCGCCGTCGCCGGAGGTGCGGGTCGTCGAGCGCGTGCCGGGGTCCCACTCGTTGGTGTTCTCGAAGTCGGCGAGGTAGGCGAAGACGTCCTCGATGGGCCGGGACACGGTGAAGGTGCGCTCGACGTGCATGGGGCGAGCCTACGGAGCAGTCCCCATCGGGGCGGTCGTCGAGTCGATCTCAGGGTCCGGCCAGGGGCGAATCGGTGGCGCGCGGTGCGCACGACACGGGAGAGTGGACCCATGAGCGAGCCCAGCCCCCACGACAGCTCCCGCGAGCCCGCCGCCCGGGTGGTCGGCCTCTCGAAGACCTACGGGACCGGCGAGGCGGTCGTGAAGGCGCTCGACGACGTCACCGTCGACCTCTACGCCGGGGAGTTCACGGCCGTGATGGGTCCGAGCGGATCGGGCAAGTCCACGCTGATGCACGTCTGTGCGGCGCTCGACCAGCCGACCTCGGGCGAGGTGCTGATCGGCGGTACCTCCATCGGCTCGCTGTCCGACAAGCAGCTCACGATGCTGCGCCGCGAGGAGATCGGGTTCGTCTTCCAGTCGTTCAACCTGGTGCCGACGCTGAGCGCCGAGGAGAACATCACGCTCCCGCTGGCGATCGCCGGCAGGAAGCCCGACGCGGGGTGGTTCGACCAGGTGATCTCGACGGTCGGCCTGGGTGGGCGTCTCAAGCACAAGCCCAACGAGCTCTCGGGCGGCCAGCAGCAGCGGGTCGCGGTCGCCCGCGCCCTGGTGAGCCGGCCCCGGATCGTCTTCGCCGACGAGCCGACGGGCAACCTCGACTCCCGTGCCGGCGCCGAGGTGCTGCAGCTGCTGCGCGACTCCGTCGACACCCACGGCCAGACCGTCGTGATGGTCACCCACGACCCGGTCGCGGCGGCCTACACCGATCGCGTGGTCTTCCTCGCCGACGGCCGGGTCGTCGACGAGGTGCGCGACCCCGACCGCGACGGCGTGCTGGAGATCATGGCCCGGATGACCGAGGTCGCCGACAGCGGCGACGTCACGCCATGATCCGCGCGGCTCTCAAGAGCCTCCTGGCGCGCAAGGTGCGCCTGGTGATGAGCACGTTCGCGATCGTGCTCGGCGTGTCGTTCGTCGTGGGCACGCTGATCTTCTCCGACACCCTCAACCGCAGCTTCGTCTCGCTGTTCGCCTACACCGTGGGCGACGTCGTCGTGCAGCCCGAGGGGGGCGACGTCCCCGGCGGCGGGGACTCGACGGCGACCGTGCCCGCCGAGCTGGTCGACACCCTCGCGGCCCTGCCGGGCGCGGCCCGCGCCGACGGTCAGATCGGGGTCCAGGGGGTGTACGTCGTCGACACCGACGGTGATCCCCTCGGCGGCTTCGGCCCGCCCTCGATCGGTGGCAACTGGTCCGACGCCCCGGCCGGCAACGGCCTGCGCAGCCTGGCGATCGTCGAGGGGCGTGAGCCGCAGGGCCCCGGCGAGGTCGTCCTGGACGCCGAGACCGCCGACAAGTCCGGCTGGTCGGTCGGCGACGTCGTGCCGATGATCACGGGCGAGGAGACCGCCAACCTCGAGCCCACCCTGGTCGGCATCGCCGACTTCCCCGACGGTGGGTCCCTCAACGGCGCCACCCTGGCGGCGTTCGAGACGAGCACCGCCCAGGACCTCTTCCTGGACGGGGAGGACGTCTTCAACGACGTGTGGGTCACCGCCGCCGACGGGGTGACCCAGGCCGAGCTGCGCGACCGGGTCGCCGAGGTCCTCCCCGACGGGCTCGAAGCGGTCACCGGCGACTCCGAGGCCGATGCGCAGGCCGACGAGCTCCTGGAGGCGATCAGCTTCCTGACGATCTTCCTGCTGATCTTCGCCGGCATCTCGCTGGTGGTGGGGTCGTTCCTGATCGTCAACACCTTCTCGATCCTCGTCGCCCAGCGCAGCCGCGAGCTCGCCCTGCTGCGCGCCCTGGGGGCCTCGCGCCGTCAGGTCACCCGGTCGGTGCAGCTGGAGTCGTTCATCCTGGGGGTGCTGGGCTCCACCGTCGGTCTCGGACTGGGCGTCCTGCTGGCCATCGGGCTCCGGGCGATCTTCGCCACGATCGGCCTCGACCTGTCCGGGCAGGCGCTCGTCTACAGCCCGCGCACCTTCATCGCCGCCTACGCCGTCGGCATCGTGGTCACCATGGCGGCGGCCTACCTGCCGGCCCGTCGGACGGCGAGGATCGCCCCGGTCCAGGCGATGCGCGACGACATCGCCCTGCCCGAGGAGTCGGTGCGCAAGCGGTTCCGAAACGGACTCGGGCTGGCCGTGCTCGGCGCGCTGTCGTTGCTGGTCGGGCTCACCGACCTCGTCGACCTCGGCAACGGCGCCTGGTACACCGGTCTCGGCGTGCTCGCCATCCTGCTCGGCGTGACCGCGATGAGCCCGGTGCTGGCCCAGCCCTACCTCGAGCTGACCCGAGCCCTGTTCGCGCGCTGGTTCGGCTCGATCGGCAACCTCGCCGGCCAGAACTCCCTGCGCAACCCACGGCGTACGGCGGCCACGGCCTCGGCCCTCATGATCGGGCTGACGCTGGCCTGCACGATGGCGATCGTGGGCGCCTCGGCCAAGGCGACGGTGGACAAGCAGATCGAGGACACCTTCGTCGGCGACTTCGTGGTGAGCAGCATCTTCTCCGGCGCGTTCTCCTCGAGCATCGCGACCCGGCTCGAGGGCGTCGACGGTGTCGAGGACGTGGTGTCCCAACGCTTCGGGTTCGCCCAGTACGACGGCGGCTTCGCCGGCATCGGGGCGACCGACCCCGACGACCTGGACCGGCTCGACCTGACGCTGGCGACCGGGTCGCCCGACGACCTCACGCTGGACACCGTCCTGCTCGGGACCGGCTTCGCGCGCAGCAACGACCTGACGATCGGCGACACCGTCGAGCTGGAGGTCAACACCGGCACCGTGGAGTGGACGGTGGCCGGGACGTTCGAGGCCAGCTCGCTGGTCTCCAGCGGGCTGCTGACGTCGCTGGAGACCTTCGAGAAGGCCGGCTACCCGGCCCAGGACTACCTGCTCGTGGTCTACGACGAGCCGGGTGCGAGCGACATGCAGACCAAGCTCGACCGGGCGCTGGCCGACCAGCCGATCGTGACCGCCAAGGACCAGGCCGCCTACGCGGCCGAGCAGCGCGAGCCGATCGACCAGTTCGTGCTGATCATCTTCGCCCTGCTCGGTCTCGCGCTGCTGATCGCCGTGCTCGGGATCGTCAACACCCTGGCCCTGTCGGTGATCGAGCGCACCCGGGAGGTCGGCCTGCTGCGCGCGATCGGCGTCAGCCGTGGGCAGCTGCGCTGGATGATCACCCTGGAGTCGGTGGTGATCGCCTCGCTCGGCGCGATCCTCGGCGTGCTGCTGGGCATCGGGTTCGGGCTGGCGCTGATGACCGCCGTGCGCGACGAGGGGCTCGACGTGATCCGGGTGCCGTTCGGCCAGGTCGCGGTCTTCCTGGTGCTCTCGGTGGTGATCGGCATGCTCGCCGCGATCCTCCCGGCGCGACGTGCGGCCCGGCTCGACGTCCTGGACGCGATCTCGACCGAGTGACGCGGGACGGTGCGAGCCCGGACGCCACCTGTGTCACAGCAGCAACAGGATCGTCAGAACTGCTGACGAGGCACCTCGACCTTCCCTACTCTCGTGGCATGGAGGAGGCGGTGATGACCACGGACGGGCAGCTCAAGCACGTCGTCGTGCGCGAGTACGTCCGCGACCTCGTGGCCGGTCACGCTCCCGGATCTCCGGCACCGTCCGAGCGCGAGCTCGTGCAGCGCTTCGGGGTCGCTCGGATGACGGTGCGTCAGGCCCTCGACGTGCTGGTGAGCGAGGGGCTGCTCGAGCGGATCCCCGGACGCGGCACCTTCGTCGCCCGCCCGCGCCGGGTGGCCACCCAGATCAGCGGCTACACCGAGGAGATGTCCCGCCGGGGTCTGCTGGCCGAGTCGCAGACGTTGCTGGCCCGCCGGGAGCAGGCCGGCCCCGGGGTGGCCCGCGCGCTCAACCTCACCGAGGGCGACGCCGTCATCCACTGGCGCCGGCTGCGGCGTGCCGACGCGGTGGCGGTCTGCATCGAGGACGCCTACCTCAACGAGGTGCTGCTGCCGGGGTTCCTGCAGGCGGGGATGCCGACCAGCCTGTACGAGGCCCTGGAGGCCCGCGGACTGCGTCCCACCTGGGTCGAGGACTCGATCACCGCCGACACCGCCAGCCCGGAGGAGGCAGCCCAGCTCGAGGTCGCCCGCGGCTCCGTGGTGCTGCGGCACTCCCGACGGGGCATGGTCGGCGACAAGGTCGTCGAGGTCTCGCGCAGCGTCTACCGCGCCGACCGGTTCACGATGTGGATCCAGCTCGGGGACGACTCCGAGCCCTAGCGTCGCCCCGCGCGAGGCTCACACCTTGCCCAGGAAGCCGAGGCCGGCCGCCAGCGTCCCGGTCTCCTCGCACACCCACACGGGGTCGGGCCCGCCGAGGTCGGGCTGGATGTAGAGCGAGTGCACCGGTCCCTCGGTGCAGTCCAGGCACATCGGCCAGCGGCCGACGGCCTCGAAGAGTGCGTCCTGCACGTCCTGGGCGACCAGCCCGGCGACGTACACGTGGCCCTCGGGCCACTGCTCGGCCCACCACTGGCGCGCGACGCAGGCATCCTCCAGGGCGGAGACGGCGACCGCGGTCGCCTGGTGGCGGGCGGTCAGGTCAGCGAGCACCCGAGCCCTGGCATCGATCAGCAGCCGTTCGTCCACCCGACCCATTGTGCTCCCAGGGTCCACACAGGCAAGGCCTGCTCCGGCAGGGGTCCCCGATCCGGTGCGTCCGGCGCCCTACCGTGGCCCCATGGGCGACATGTCGGCAGGGCTGCTGGAGGTGGCGGTGCTGCACGCCCGCGACGTGCCGGGCTGTCTCGAGGGGGGTGCCGACCGGCTCTCCCTCAGCGTGGACGGTCGCTCGCCCGACGTCCCCACGGCCGCCGCGGTCATCCGGGTCTCGGACGTGCCGGTGCGCGTCATGCTGCGCCTCGACGCGTCGTACACCACCAACGGTGGCGACCTGATGCGGATGATCGGTCTTGCCCGGGAGTACGTCGCCCTCGGCGCGGAGGGCGTCTCGTTCGGCTTCCTCGACGCCGACCTGGACGTGGACGTCGAGACCACCCGGGCTCTCGCCGAGTCGCTCCCGGGCGTCCCCTGGACCTTCCACCGCGCGATCGACGCCACCCTGGACCCGCTGCGCTCGTGGGGACGTCTCTCCGGCCTCCCGGGGCTGACGACGGTCGCCTCGGGTGGCTCGCCGCAGGGAATGGCCCAGGGGTACGACGACCTGCTGGCGCTGCTCGACCGGGCACCCTCGGTGGCGCGGGTCCTGATGGTCGCCGGCGGCCTGCGGGCCGACCAGGTGCCGTGGCTGGTGCGCGCCGGCGTGCGTCAGTTCCAGGTCGACGACCAGGTCCGGCCGACCGCCAGCGAGCGCGCCTACGTCGACGCCGGGCTGGTGCGCTCGTGGCGGCTGCTGCTCGACGACGTCGTGAGCCGCCGCGCGACCGGCAGCTGAGCCGATGATCCTGATCGACCCCCCGGCCGTGGAGGCCCACGGGCGCGTCTGGTCGCACCTGGCCAGCGACACGTCGTACGAGGAGCTGCACGCCTTCGCCCGCCGCCTCGACATCCCCGAGCGCGGCTTCGACCGTGACCACTACGACGTCCCCTCGGAGTGGTACGACTCCGTGGTCGCCGCCGGGGCGACCCCGATCAGCTCGCGCGAGCTGGTCAAGCGCCTCGTCGCCGCCGGCCTGCGGCGCCGTCGACCCGGGGCCGCCACCCAGCCCGTCCCGGGCGCCGAGCCCGGCTGACGAGGTCTCAGGTCAGCAGGGCCCGCAGCTCGTCCAGCTCCCGCGAGGCGTTGGCGCGGGCCGGTGCCTCCCAGTGCTCGACGGCGAAGTCGGTGTGGAACAGGCGCGGCTTGTCGAGCAGGTCGGCCAGCACGAGGGCTCGTCCCTCGGTGAAGGTGGTGTCGTCGAGGTGGGCGTACTCGGTGCGCACCGCGGCGACGTACGCGGCGTACCGCTCCTGCGAGGCGGCCAGGATCCCCAGGTCGGCGTCGGAGAGGGCGCAGCCCTCGGCATCGCCCTCCTCGGGGCGATGGGTCTCGGTGAGTCGGACCAGGCGCACCACCTCGGCCACGGTGGCCGCGTCGCACAGGGGCGGGAGGGCCTCCTCGGCCCAGGCCGCGGAGCGCTCCTCGGCATCGCGCTCGCCGTCGTAGATGCTGTCGTGGAACCACGCGGCCAGCACCACCGGCAGGCGCTGGAACGTCGTCCCGGCCTCTGCCAGCGCCTCCACCCTGCCGAGGACCTCGGCGAGGTGGGTGGTGTCGTGGTAGCCGCGCTCGGGGTCCGCGTAGGCCGCGAGCACCTCGTCGCGCAGGTCATGGCCGGCGTCGAGCGGCCAGGCCGAGATCAGGTCGGGCAGCATCGGCCCATCCTCACACGGAGCCCGCGCCCCCAGCCAGGGGCCTCAGACGCGAGTGGAGGGAAGCTTCATGCCGGCGACGGCCCGGGTGCGACTCGCCCACACCGCGCCCGCGCCGGTGGTCGGGAGGTGCAGGTCGCCGAGGTCGCGATAGGTGCCGGTCAGCACCACGACGTCGGCGACGGCCGCACTGGTGGCGTGCAGGGTCTGGGGTCCGCTCGCGGCGACGACGGTCAGGTCGCGCGAGCTGCGCAGGCCGGTGCCGAGCAGGAAGCAGCCGTCGGCGTCGGTGCGGGTGCGCTCGATCTCGGTGCCCTCGGCGTCGAGCAGCGCGACCACGGCGGCGTACTGGATCGCGCCACCCTGGAGCACCCGCCCGGCGACCAGCCCACCGGCCGGGACCACCGCGGTGCAGCTCAGGAGCGAGCCCTCGTCGACCAGGACGTCGAGGACGGTGGTGCCGAGGTGTCCGTAGGACGGCGGCACCTCGATGCGGCAGGGGCCGGCCCGCAGTCCACGGACGTGGGCCAGGCCGTCGACGAGCGTCGCGGTGACCGGGTGCCCGGCCGCGTCGACGACCGTGAGGTGCGAGGCGGTGACGGGCAGGCCGTCGGCACCGCGGACGTCGACGAGCAGCTCTCCGGCCGGAGAGCCCAGCTCGAGGCGCACCCCCGTCACACCCCGCTCGCCGACCTCGATGGTCGTGGGCGGCGCGCAGGTACGGCGTCGGGCGTCGCGTGCCGCCACCGACCAGCGGCCGGGTGCGGTGAGGTCGAGCAGGGCCTGACCGTCGGCGTCCGTGCGGGCCTCGACGTGCGAACCGGAGTCGAGGTGGAGGGCGCTGAGGCGCCCGAAGCGGACGGGAACGCCGTCGCGGACGACCTCGGCGGCGATGGCGGGTCGGCGCGAGCCGGCGCGGTGCGCGAGGTCGTAGGAGAACGACGGGGTGAGCATGTCGGCGACGCTAGGGACCGAGTCGCAAGACCTCCGACCGCCAGCCTCAAGGTTGCCTCAAGGAGTCGCGTCGGCCCGGCGCGGTGGCGGTGGCGTCATCGCCCACCGGATGGTGCCGGTCGCGGCCGCGCCCAGGCCGCGGACCACGGTGCGCTCGGCGAGGGGCAGCCACGGCAGCCGCAGGTGGGGACGGGTCCAGGCCGGCATCAGCCCGACGGCGGCGGCGGCCAGCACGCCGTACGGCGCACGGGCGGGCAGGGGCAGTGGTGGGGTGAGCAGGAGGTGGCGCACGGCCTCGCGTGCCTCGGGCGTGCCGCGGAGCTCGGGCCGGTAGTCGGCCAGCGCATCGCGCAGGTCGGCCTCGGAGTGCGGGACGTCGGTCGCGCCGAGGCGCTCGGCCACCAGCGCAGACTGGGCGACGTAGGTGTCGCGACCGTCCTGGTCGAGCGGGGCCTGACCGTAGACGGTGTGGGCGCGCAGGAAGCTGTCGGCCTCGGCCACCTGGACCCAGCGCAGCAGGTGGGGGTCGGAGGCGGCGTACGGCGTGCCGTCGGGCATCTCGCCGCGCACTCGCTCGTGGATGCTGCGCACGACGTCGACCGCCTGCTGGGCGTCCTCCTCGTGGCCGAACGTGGTCACCGCCAGGAAGCGACTGGTGCGGTGGAGCCGTCCCCACATGTCGCCGCGGTAGCCGGAGTGCTCGGAGACCGCGCGCATCGCGGCCGGGTGGAGGGTCTGCAGCAGCAGGGCGCGCATCCCCCCGACGAACATCGAGGCATCCCCGTGGACCTCGGCGATCGGACTGCCGGGCGGGAACCACCGAGGCCCCTCGCGACCATGGATCCGCTCGCGGTGCCGCTCACCGTCGGGGCCCGCCACCCGGTGGAAGAGGGCCTCGCCGAGCCGGGAGCGAGCGCTGCTGATCACGGTGCCAGCCTAGGTCGTGGTCGCGACCTGGAGGGGTGAGCCCCGCTCGCGTCAGCGCGCGACCTTCACCATGTTGGTCTTGACCCGTCGGGCCCGGTAGCCGGGTCGCTCGGCGATCACCACCGCCTTGAGGCGGCGTGCCCGGTCCTTCTCGGCGACGCGGTAGTACTTCTTGCGGGCGCCCGGGATCAGCTCGCCACGCCGCAACCAGCGGTAGCGCAGCGTGCGGGCCCGGGGCGAGAAGTCCTTCTTGCTGATCAGGGTGATCCGCAGCCGGGTGCCCACGTGACCGGCGCCGCGCAGCTGAGGGGTCTGACCGGAGAACGACAAGGTCCGCGCCGCCCGGTCGTCGCGAGCGGGGGTGTCGGCCCCCACCGGTGGAGCCGTGGTGGTGAGCAGCGCGCAGAGCAAGGCGATGAGCAGTGCCCCGGCGATCGGGCGGAGGCTGCCGGGTGTCGAGATGGGCGCCATGGCGGGACGGTACGACGACTGGCTCCCGCGCACCTGCGGAATGGCACGAGGACGTGGGGCGGTCTGGTCCGGTCGTGGCCGGTGGGGCCGGTGGGGCCGGTCAGGCCCGGTCGGGCCGGGTGGGGCCGGTCAGGCCCGGTCGGGTACCCGACCTGGTTCGTCGGCTTGGCCTGGGTGGTTGTGGTGGGTGGGGCCGCGCGCGTAGCCGACCTGCTCCCGCCGTCAAGGATCGCCTGCGGCGCCCGCTTCGCGGCACCTTCGGTGTCCTTGACTGCGGGACCCGGT
>NZZG01000123.1 GCA_002698575.1 Pimelobacter sp.
GCGCAGCGAGATCCTTGACGGCGAGACCCGGTCGACTACGCGCGCGAACGCCACACCACCCGAAGAGCGCCACACCACCCGAAGAGCGCCACCCCCACCCCGAACCACACCCCGCAACCCAGGTGCGCAGTACCGTCACCCCATGCCACTCGACCCGGGCACCGCCGCCCTCCTCCAGCTGATCGACGCCGCGCCGTACCCGCCCATGCACGAGGGCACGCCCGAGACGGCCCGCAAGGCGTTCCGCGCGATGACCATCGACCTGGTCACCGACGAGACCCGGGTCCCGGTGGGGTCGGTCGAGGAGCTCGAGGTCGCCGGACGACCCGCCCGGCTCTACCGTCCCGAGGGGGACGGACCGTTCCCGACGCTGGTCTACGTGCACGGTGGCGGTTTCGTCATCGGCGACCTGGACACCCACGACCAGACGTGTCGCAGCCTGTGCTCGGGGGCGGAGACCGTCGTGCTGTCCCTCGACTACCGACTGGCTCCCGAGGCCGCCTTCCCCGCGGCCGTCGAGGACACCCTCGCCGCGGTCACCTGGGCCGCCGACCACCTCGCCGACCTCGGCGGCAACGACGTCCTCGCCGTGGGTGGGGACAGCGCCGGCGGCAACCTGTCGGCGGTCGCGGCCCAAGCGCTGCGCGACCGGGTCTCGGCCCAGGTCCTGATCTACCCCGCCACCCACATGACCGGGGACTACCCCTCCCGCACCGAGAACGCCGAGGGCTACTTCCTCGACATGGCCACGATGCTGTGGTTCAGCAGCCACTACCTGGGCACCGATGGCACCGACCCCGAGGGCTCTGCCTCCGAGCTCGACCTCGACGACATCCGGCACTCGCCGCTGCTCGGCGACCTCGCCGGCCTGCCTCCCGCCATCGTCGTGACCGCCGAGTACGACCCGCTGCGCGACGAGGGTGAGGCCTTCGCGGACGGCCTCGAGAAGGCCGGCGTCGCCGTCGACCGCACCCGGTACGACGGGCTGGTGCACGGCTTCATCGACATGGGCCTGATGAGCCCGGCGGCCGCCGACGCGCTGGCCGACGTGGTGGCCCGGACCAAGCGGTTGCTGCACTCGCTCGGCTGACGGGGTCTCGAGGCTCGGGCCTGGCGGCCCTCACCCCTCGACCACCGTCGGCCACGTCCGGCCCGGTGGCCCTCACACCTCGACCACCGTCGGCCACCTCCGGCCCGGCGGCCCTCACACCTCGACCACCGTCGGCCACGCCCGGCCCGGCGGCCCTCACACCTCGACCACCGCCCGACCGGCTACGAGTCAGCGGTCGAAGCGGAGCGGCTCGCCCTGCGGGGTCGGGTGGGAGCGGAGGAAGGCGCGCGCACCTCGCACCAGCGCCGTCGCGTACGTCGCGCGCCCGCGCCTGCTCGTCATCAGCCGAGCATCGCCGGCGTCACGCATGTTGCCCAGCTCGACGAGCACGGTCGGGACGTCGGAGAGGTTGAGGGTGCCGAGGTCGCTGCGGAAGTCCAGGCCGTCGCCGCCGGCGACGTACGTCGCGTGGTCCAGGCCGGCGCGCCGGTGCAGGGCCGCGCGGACCTTGACGGCGAGCAACCGAGACGAGCGGTAGATGTCGTGGGTCCACGGTCGGCGGTCCGTCGGGGCGATCACGTGGAAGCCGTGCGCGCCGTCGGCGTACGACCCGTCGCCGTGGATGCTCAGCTTGAGATCGGCGCCGGAGCGGTTGCCCGCGCGCCCGCGCTCGTCCACGCAGGGGCCCCAGCGCTGGGTCGAGTTGGTGGACCGGGTCAGCTGGACCTTCGAGCCCAGCTTCTCCAGGCGGCGCCGCACCTGGCGGGTCACCTGCCAGGCGAACGTCGCCTCGGCGTAGCCGCCGTCGGTCGACGTCCCGGTCGTGTTGCACGCCTTGGTGAACCCTCCCGCGGGGACCTGCCGGTTGATCTTCTCGGGGAAGTTCTTGTTGCCCAGCTGGTGGCCGGGGTCGAGCACGATCCTCGTGCCGCGCAGCGGCTTCGACGTGCGAGCGGTCCGAGCAGCCACGGGAGCGACCTCGACGAGCGCGGCGGGAGCGGCGGGGACGCTCGCGGCCCCGGCCGGCGCCGTCCGGACGTCGGGTGCCTGCGGCGCGGCGCACCCGCCCAGCAGGAGACTGCCCAGCACCGCGCCGACGACCCATGCAGGACGGGTCATTCGTAGCCCAGGATCTCCTGGCGCCGATCGGCCCACGCCAACGCCGAGGCGATGGCGTCGTCGATGCTGAGCTCGGCGCGCCAGCCGAGCAGCTCGGCCGCCTTGTCCACGTTGGCGTAGGCGCCGACGACGTCGCCGGGCCGCGGCGGCGCCTCGGTGAGCGGCACCGCGCTGCCGAAGACCTTCTCGAAGGAGGAGACGAGCTCGCGCACCGTCACCCCCTCACCGGTGCCGACGTTGATGATGGTGCTGGGCGCGGCGACCTCGGCGAGCACGTCGTCGAACTTCTCCACCGCGCGCACGTGCGCGCGGGCGAGGTCCCAGACGTGGATGTAGTCACGGATGCCGGTGCCGTCGCGGGTCGGCAGGTCGGTGCCGGTGATCGTGAACGACGGCTTCTGGCCCCGCGCCGCGAGCACCAGCTGGCCGAGCACGTGGGAGGGTTCCTTGACGTAGATGCCGGACTCGAGACCCGGGTCGGAGCCGATCGGGTTGAAGTAGCGCAGGATGACCGCGCGCAGGTCGGTCGAGGCCGCCAGGTCCTGCAGGACCTGCTCCATCATCAGCTTGGTGCGGGCGTACGGCGACCCGGTGCCGAGGCCGTCCTCCTCGGTCACCTCGAAGCCCTCCTTGGTCGCGTAGAGGCTCGCCGAGCTGGAGAAGAGCACCCGCGGCAGACCGAGCGCGGTGAGCTCGTCGAAGAGCTCGAGCGACTTGGCGACGTTGTCGCGGTAGTACTCGTAGGGCTTCTCGACCGACTCCGGCACGACGATCCGCGCCGCCATGTGGATGGTGGCGTGCAGGTCCGGGTGCTCCTCGGCGATCCGACCCAGCAGGGCGCGGTCGGCGATGTCGCCCTCGTAGAAGATCCGGTCGCGCACGAACGCGCGCGGTCCGCTCAGCAGCGAGTCCAGGATCACCGGGGTGTGGCCGGCCTCCTCGAGCGCCGTGGCCGTGATCGATCCGATGTAGCCGGCACCGCCGGTCAGGAGAACCTTCATGCCCGGCACACTATCCGGCTGACCCGCCCGATCGGTGGGCCTGTCGCGGAGGTGCGTCAGCCGACGCCGCGCACCTCGGGGCGGGACACCAGGGCGGCGCGGGGCACGAGGGCCTCGGCACCGACGACCTCGGGCTCGTCGCCACGACGGATGAGTCGTCCGATGAGCAGGGCCAGCGGCAGCGGCACGATGATCCAGGCCATGAGGCCGAGGAGGATCCACAGTCCGATCGACATGCTCGGGTCCTTCGCTTGGGGGGAGCCATGACGGTAGCGCAGCCGCGCCTCGACGGGGCGACTATCCGACGACCTCCCTCCGGCCGTCGGCGTCACCCCGTCGTAGCGCTTGGGGGGCTGCTGCGGCTCGATCACCCGCTCGGGACGGGGACCTCGCCAACACCGATGAGTCTCCTCCACCGGGGAGGGGTGCGGCATCGGCCGCGCAGGCCGGCCCGTCTAGTCACATGGGGCTAGACGCGACGGCCGGTCAGGCAGCCGGTCGCCGGTGGGTCGGTAGGTCGGTGGGTCAGCCGACCTTGCGGCTGGACTTCTTGGGCTTGTCGCGCGCGTCATAGCGCTGGTAGCCGCCGTACGCCGCGGAGTCGCGCCGACGCAGGGGTACGGCGTTCATCACCACGCCCATCGGGGCAGCACCGACCTGGCGCAGGCGCTCGACCGCGCTGCGGAGCTGGTCCTTGGTGGTGCGGGCGTGCCGCACGACCAGGAGCACCCCGTCGGCGCGGGCGGCGAGCAGGGCGGCGTCGGTGACCGGGTTGAGCGGCGCGCAGTCGACGACCACGACCTCGTGGTCGGAGCGCAGCCGTTCGAGGAGCTGTGACATCGCCTGGGTCTGGAGCAGCTCGGCCGGATTGGGCGGCACCACGCCGCTCGGCAGGACCGCGAGCCCGGTGTCGGGGTGGGTCCAGATCGCGTCGGCGAGGTCGACCTTGCCGAGCAGGACCGTGGTCACGCCGGCGGAGCCGTCGATGTCGAAGGTGTCGGCGACCTGCGGGCGGCGCAGGTCGCCGTCGACGAGCAGCGTCCGGACCCCGGCGCGGGACAGGGTCAGGGCGAGGTTGACGGCCGTGGAGGACTTGCCCTCCTCGGCCTGGCAGGAGGTGACCGCGATCAGCTTGTGGGGGGCGTCGGGGTCGGCGAACTGCACCCCGGTGCGCAGCGCCCGGAACCCCTCGACCCTCGGCGAGTGCTGGTCCAGCTCGGTGACGAGCTTGCGGCGGCTGGCCGGTGACTCGTAGGCGATCGTGGCCAGCACCGGGGCGTCGATCAGGGCGGTGACCTCCTCACCGGTGCGCACCGAGGTCATCAGCGCCTCGCGCAGCCCGGTCAGGAGCAGGCCCAGCAGCAGGCCGGCACCGGCGGCGAGCAGCAGCGTGTCGAACGGCCGGGGCGAGACCGGCTCGTCGTCGAAGGAGGCGAAGTCGATCACCGTGAAGCCGGGGTCCTCGGCCGTGCCGAGCCCGCCGGTCTCGATGTCGGTGGCGGTCGCGATGAGCTCCTCGGCGTAGGTCTGCGCGATCACCTGGGCGGTGGCCGGGTCGCGGTCGGTGACCCGGATCTCCAGGACCGCCGAGCCGGGCACCGCCTCGGCACTCACCTGGTCGAGCAGCACGTCGCCGTCCAGGTCGCTCTCACCGCGGTAGGACGGGTCGCCGAGCAGGCGGGAGGCGACCCGGCTGGCGAGCACCTGGCTGGTGACCACCTCGGCGTACGTCGCCGCACGCTCCTCCGAGATCGGGCCGGCGCCCACGCCCGGGCCGTCGCTCTGCTCGCCGTCGCTCTCCGCAGCATCGGCGGGCGCGGCGGCCGCCGAGACCACGACCCGCACGGTCGACTCGTGGCGGGGGGTCTGCTGCTCGGTGAGCACGTAGGCGCCGCCGAGCGCGACGGCCAGGCACACCAGGATCAGGATGGTGTTGCGGCGCAGGGCACGCGCCACGCGGCGGATGAACACGGGACCGAACGCTCCGATCTGAGACGACCCCCCAGGATGTCGGCCCCGACCCTAGTCGGTCCGCCGGGTCTCAGCCGCGTCGACCCCGCTCGACCTGCTCGTCCAGCAGGCCCAGCAGGTAGCCGCCGTACCCGCTCTTGAGCAGGCCCTCGCCCAGCGCCGCCAGCTCGGTGTCGGTGATGTAGCCCATCCGCCAGGCGACCTCCTCGGGGGCACCGACCTTGGTGCCCTGGCGGGCCTCGATGGCGCGCACGAAGTTGCCGGCGTCGTTGAGGTCGTCGAAGGTGCCGGTGTCGAGCCAGGCCGACCCACGAGGCAGGACCTCCACCTGGAGCCGGCCCTGGTCGAGGTAGCGGCGGTTGAGGTCGGTGATCTCCAGCTCGCCCCGCGCCGACGGCCTCAGGTCGCGGGCCAGCGCGACGACGTCGTTGTCGTAGAAGTACAGCCCGGGTACGGCGAAGCTGCTGCGCGGTCGGGCCGGCTTCTCCTCCAGCGAGATGGCCCGGAACTCCTCGTCGAACTCCACCACGCCGTACGCCGAGGGGTCGGCGACGCGGTAGCCGAAGACGGCCGCCCCGTCGAGGTCGGTGAAGCGTCTCAGCCGGGTGCCGAGACCGGAGCCGTAGAAGATGTTGTCGCCCAGGACCAGCGCCACCCGGTCGCTGCCGATGTGGCCCTCGCCGATGACGAACGCCTGGGCGAGGCCGTCCGGGGCGGGCTGGGTGGCGTAGGAGATCTCGATGCCGAGCCGCGAGCCGTCGCCGAGCAGGCGGACGAACTGCTCGGCCTCGTGCGGGGTCGTGATCACCAGGACCTCGCGGATCCCGGCGAGCATCAGGGTCGAGAGCGGGTAGTGGATCATCGGCTTGTCGTAGACCGGCATCAACTGCTTGGACACCGCATGGGTGATCGGGTGCAGCCGCGAGCCGGTGCCGCCGGCCAGGATGATCCCCTTCATGCGGCCCAGCATGCCCTACCGGGAGCCCGGCAGGCCCTCGTCCGGTGTGACGCATGGGGCGCATGAGGCGCCTGGGCTGTCCGGACTCTGTCCGGAGTGCCTCCAATCGGGTGAGGTCGCTCTCGTCAGGGATGTCATCGTGCCCGATCCGTGGTTAGGTATGCATACGCAATCAGGCCGTAGACGGCCTCCTTGCGCGTGGTCTCGGAGGGCATGCAACGACGCAGCCGACGTCAACCCCATGACGGCGAAGTGGAGTAGCGCGCGATGAGTCTGGTGACCCAGCGAGGCACGTGGGCCCGGTCCGTGGCACGATCGCGCGCCCTGCGCTACCTGCCCACGACCGCGTTCGTCATCGACCTGGCCATCATCACCGGCGCCACGGTGCTGGCCGGACTGGTCCGCGAACGCTGGGAGTTCTTCGAGACCGGCGCCGAGATCACCACCACCGTCTCCGTGGCCGGCCCGTCGATGGTCGTCACCTGGATCCTGTGCATCTTCTTCGCCGGTGCCTACAGCACCAGCCAGTTCGAGGTCGGCACCGACGAGTTCCGCCGGGTCACCACCGCCAGCCTCGGCGCCGCCGGACTGGTGGGCGTGGGCTGCTTCCTGCTCGACTACCCGCTCTCGCGCGGCTTCTTCGGCGTGGCCTTCGCGCTCGGGCTGGTCGGTCTGCTCCTGGGGCGCCTGGCGCTGCGCCGCGCGGTCCACACCGCCCGGCAGGCCGGCGCCCTGCAGCACAACGTCCTGATCGTCGGCAGCCGCTCGGGTGTCGACGAGGTCGCCAACGTGATCACCCGGGAGAAGCGCCTGGGCTACCAGGTCGTCGGGTGCCTGACCCCGGCCAACGACCCGGCCATCGAGACCGATGCCGGGGTGCCGGTCATCGGCGACTGCTCCGACGTCACCCAGAAGGTCGTCGCCTCCGGTGCCGACATCGTCTTCTTCGCCAACGGCGGGCTCACCTCGGCCGAGCAGATGCGACGGATCGCCTGGGACCTCGAGCACCACGACGTCCACGTCGTCGTCGCGCCGAGCATCTCCGAGGTCTCCGGCGACCGGGTCCGGATCCGGCCGGTCGGCGGCCTGCCACTGATCCACCTGGACCCGCCCCGCGCCACCGACGCCGCACGGTGGGGCAAGCGCCTGCTCGACATCGTCGGCTCCCTGGGCCTCCTGGTCGCCGCCTCGCCGGTCCTGGCCTTCGCCGCGGTGCGGGTCAAGCTGCACGACCGCGGCCCGATCCTCTTCCGTCAGACCCGCACCGGGCGGGACGGCGAGGAGTTCTCGCTGCTGAAGTTCCGCACCATGGTCACCGACGCCGAGAAGCGCCTGGCCGACCTGCACGCCCAGCAGGGGTATGACGGCGGGCTGTTCAAGATGGCCGAGGACCCACGGATCACCAGGCCGGGGCGGTGGCTGCGGCGCTACTCCATCGATGAGCTGCCACAGCTCGTCAACGTGCTGCGCGGCGAGATGAGCCTGGTCGGCCCCCGTCCTCCGCTGCCGCTGGAGGTCGCGCAGTACCAGGGCGACACGTCGCGCCGCCTGCACGTACGGCCCGGCCTGACCGGGCTGTGGCAGATCTCCGGGCGCTCCAACCTCTCCTTCGACGAGGCGATCCGGCTCGACCTCTACTACGTCGACAACTGGTCGATGTTCCAGGACCTGTCGATCCTGCTCAAGACGCTCGGCGCCGTCGCCGGCTCCCGCGGCGCCTACTGACCCCCACCGTGGGCGGCCCGCCCCCTACGGTGGTCCCGTGATGCGCGTACTCGTGACCGGCGGCGCCGGCTTCATCGGCTCCAACTTCGTCCACCACCTCGTGGGACAGCAAGACGTGGTCGTCACGGTCCTCGACAAGCTCACCTACGCCGCCTCGCGCGCCTCCCTGGACGGCCTGCCCACCGACCGGGTCAGCCTGGTCGTGGGTGACGTCGCCGACCAGCCGCTGGTCGACCGGCTGGCGGCCGGGCACGACGCGATCGTGCACTTCGCGGCCGAGTCCCACAACGACAACTCGCTGACCGAGCCGGGCCCGTTCATCCAGACCAACCTGGTCGGCACCTTCTGCGTGCTCGAGGCGGCCCGGCGCCACGGGACCCGACTGCACCACATCTCCACCGACGAGGTGTACGGCGATCTCGAGCTCGACGACCCGCAGCGCTTCACCGAGGCGACGCCGTACAACCCCAGCAGCCCCTACAGCGCCGCCAAGGCCGGCTCCGACCACCTGGTGCGCGCCTGGGTCCGCAGCTTCGGGGTGAAGGCCACGATCAGCAACTGCTCCAACAACTACGGCCCCTGGCAGCACGTCGAGAAGTTCATCCCCCGCCAGATCACCAACGTCCTCGACGGCCGGCGCCCCAAGGTCTACGGCACCGGCACCAACGTGCGCGACTGGATCCACGCCGAGGACCACAGCTCGGCGGTGTGGACCATCCTCCAGCAGGGTCGGATCGGCGAGACCTACCTGGTCGGCGCCGACGGCGAGCACAACAACCTCGAGGTCGTGGCACTGATCCTCGAGCACCTCGGCCGACCCGCCGACGACTACGACCTGGTCGCCGACCGTGCCGGCCACGACCTGCGCTACGCCATCGACTCCACCAAGCTGCGCGACGAGCTCGGCTGGCGCCCCGCCCACCCCGACTTCGGGGCCGGGCTCGCCCGCACGATCGAGTGGTACCGCGACCACGAGTCCTGGTGGCGCCCGCACAAGGCGGCGACCGAGGCGGCCTACGAGGTGAAGGGCCAGTGACCCGCCCGACGCTGGTCGAGGTGCGAGGAGCACCAGCGACGAGCCTCGAGACCCCCGCACCCGACCGCCCTACCTTGACCCCGCGCCGCCGCTCGTCTCACCGGGTTTCGAGGCTCGCTGGCGCTCACACCTCGACCAGCGTCAGCGCCGGACCGGAGGCACACAGTGAGTGACCTCTCCGTCGAGACCACGGCCATCCCCGGCCTGCTCGTCGTCCGTCTCCCGCTCCACGAGGACGCGCGCGGGTGGTTCAAGGAGGCCTGGCAGCGCGAGAAGATGATCGCGCTCGGCCTCCCGGACTTCGGACCGGTCCAGCACAACGTCTCCTACAACGCCGCCCGCGGGGCGACGCGCGGCATCCACGCCGAGCCGTGGGACAAGTTCGTCTCCGTCTCCACCGGACGCGCCTTCGGGGCTTGGGTCGACCTGCGCGCAGGCGACTCCTTCGGCGCGACCGTCACCGTCGACCTCGACCCGTCGGTGGCGGTGTTCGTGCCGCGCGGGGTCGGCAACAGCTACCAGACGCTCACCGACGGCGTCGCCTACGGCTACCTGGTCAACGACCACTGGCGAGCGGGCCGGACCTACCCCGCCCTGGCGCTCGACGACCCCACGGCCGCGATCGCGTGGCCGATCCCGCTCGACGAGGCCGAGATCTCCGCCAAGGACCGTGCCCAGCCCGTGCTGGCCGACGTCGCCCCGATGACCCCGCGCCGTCCCCTGGTGCTCGGCGCGGGCGGCCAGCTCGGCAGAGCCCTCCTGGCGGCGTTCCCGGACGCACTGGGGGTCGACCTGCCCGGTACGGGCGCCGAGTCTTCCCTCGACGTCACCGATCCCGCAGCGGTGGCGGCGTGGCCGTGGCGCGAGCACGACGTGATCCTCAACGCCGCGGCCTACACGGCCGTCGACGCGGCCGAGACGCCCGAGGGGCGCCGTATGGCGTGGCGGGTCAACGCCGCGGCGCCGGCGACGCTGGCCCGGGTCGCCGACCAGCACGGCCTGACGCTCGTGCACTTCTCCTCCGAGTACGTCTTCGACGGCACCGCCGCGGTGCACACCGAGGACGAGCCGCTCTCGCCGCTCGGGGTCTACGCCCAGACCAAGGCCGCCGGGGACCTCGCGGCCGCCACCGCGCGACGCCACCTCGTGCTGCGGACGTCCTGGCTGATCGGGGACGGCGGCAACTTCGTGCGGACCATGGCCCGGCTCGCGGCCGACGGCGTCTCCCCCTCGGTCGTCGACGACCAGACCGGGCGGCTGACCTTCGCCACCGACCTCGCGGCCGCCACGCACCACCTGCTGGCCACCGACGCCCCCAGCGGGACCTACCAGGTCAGCAACGCGGGCCCGGCCATGTCGTGGGCCGACGTGGCCGAGGAGGTCTTCGCCCGCTGCGGCCGCGAGCGCACCGACGTACGCCGGGTCTCGACGCAGGAGTACGCCGCCGGCAAGCAGCTGGCACCACGCCCGGCCCACAGCCTGCTGGACCTGGCCAAGCTGACCGCCGCGGGCGTGACCATGCCGGACGCCCGGGACGCCCTGGACGCCTACCTCGCGTGACGCTCCTCCTCGGGAGTGGCCGGAGAGCCACGATGTTACTGACCGCTGTAGCTACTCCCCAGCGGTTGCAACCGTCAGGTAGTAGTCACGGCGGTCAGTAACATGCCCGGTGCCGCGGCCGCCCTGCGCAGAACGGATCGGGTGGATCAGACCTCGTCGACGGTGTCGCGACGCCGCTTGCCCTGCTTGTCGGACGCCTTCTCCGCCGCCTTGATCGCCGCCTTCTCCGCGCGGGAGACCTTGGGGGCCTTGGCGACGTCGTCGGTCGGCGCGTAGGTGTAGGTGTAGCCGTAGCCATAGCCGTAGCCCCGGTTGGAGCGCTTCGGCGGCACCAGGTTGATCACGACGCCCAGGCACTTCGCACCGACCGACTCGACCCGCTCGAGCGCGTGCTGGAGCTGGTCCTTGGTCGTCTTGCCGTGGCGCACGATGGCGAGCATGCCGTCGGCGCGGGCGGCGAGCAGCGCGGCGTCGGTGACGGGCAGCAGCGGCGGGGCGTCGAGGATGACGACGTCGAAGCGGCTGCGCAGGTCCTTGACCAGCAGCTCCATCGCGTGCGACTGCAGCAGCTCGGAGGGGTTGGGCGGGCGCGGGCCGCAGGTCAGGACGGCCATCCCCGACTCGTGCTGGGTCTGCAGCGCGTCATCGAGGGCGACCTTGCCGATCAGCACGCTGGTCGTGCCGACGGCGTCGTCGAGGTTGAGACGCTTGGCCATCGTGGGCCGGCGCAGGTCGCACTCCACCAGGGCCACGGACTCCCCGGCCATCGCCAGGGTGATCGCCAGGCTGGCCGACGTCGTGGACTTGCCCTCCCCCGGCAGGGAGCTGGAGACGACGAAGACGCGGTGGTCCTGGTCGACCTCGACGTACTGCATGTTGGTGCGCAGCACCCGGAAGGCCTCGGCCCACGGCGTGGCCTCGGCGAGCGCGATGGTCTGCTCCTTGTGGGCGGCGTCCGGGTCGGAGTTGATGTTGCCGAGGATCGGCGCCGAGGTGATCTCGGCGACGTCGTCGCTGCTGCCGATGGTCGTGTCGAGCAGGTCGCGCAGGACCGCGATCCCGATGCCGAGCAGCAGGCCGAGCACGACGCCCAGGGCGAGGTTGCGCGTCGCGTTGGGGCTGACCGGGTTGCTGGTGACCTGGGCGTTGTCGACGATCGAGGCCCGGATCGGGGGGGAGCCACCGTTGGGTGGGGTCTCGATGTCGGCCACGAGCAGGCTGAGCGACTGGGCGTAGGCCTGCGCGATGTCGCGGGCGACGACCGGGTCGGGGTCCATCGCGGTGATCACGATGTTGACCGTCGAGGGCACGACCGAGGCCGAGACCTCGGAGCGCAGCATGCCGGGGTCGAGCTCGCCGCCGAGCTCGTTGGCGACGGTCTCGGACAGCTTGCGGGTCTTGACCAGATCGACGTACGACGACACGCGACGCGTCGCGAACTGGTCGCCGGTGGCCGCCTCGCCGGTGTCCGAGGACGGCGTCGAGACGAAGAGCTGCGCCGAGGAGGCGTAGAGCGGCGTCGCCTGCCAGGTGAGCAGGCCCGCCGCGCCCGTCGCGAGCAGCACCGCCAGCACGACCAACCGCCAGCGGCGACGGATCGTCAGCCAGTAGTCTCTGAGTTCCACAGGCCCCGCCCTATCGATGTTGTCGTCGAGTGAGGGCTGAGCCTACCTGCCCGCGGCACAGAAGTTCAGACGGCCTCGGCGCTCGGGGCGCGACCGTAGTCGTCCTCGAGCCGGACGATGTCGTCCTCGCCGGTGTAGGCGCCCATCTGCACCTCGATCAGCACCAGGACCTCCTCGTCCATGTTGGTGATCCGGTGGGCCTGGCCGATGGCGATGTCGATCGACTCACCGGGGCCGATGATGATCGTCTGACCGTCGACCACGCACGTCGCCTTGCCGGAGACGACCGCCCAGTGCTCGGCCCGGTGCTCGTGGGTCTGGTAGCTGAGGCGCTGCATCGGGTCGACGGTGATCCGCTTGACCTTGAAGCCGTCGCCCTCGTCCAGCACCATCCAGGTGCCCCAGGGTCGGGTGTCCTTCTCGCCGATCATGTCGTGTCCTTTGCCGTCGATCTCGTCGTGGGTGAAAGGGCGGGCGGGGGGACCCGGAACTTCCCGAGGAGACGACCGTAGCGATTCATAAGTCGGCCAGGTTGAAAAGCGGCAAAGCCTTGGAAGGAATTCACCGTGCCGTTCACTTGGTAACGGCAGGGTTTCAGCGTCGACGCAGGCTGCCCAGCGCCGGGCGCACGTCGGCGAGGTAGACCAGCGCCGCAATGAACAGGGCGATCTGCACGATGAACAGCCCGATCGAGACGAACTGCAGCACCACCCCGAGGCCCAGGATCGTGCACCAGGCCGGCTTGGTGAGCTTGCCGGCCGCCTCGTAGGACTCGGCCGGGTACAGCAGTGAGTTGACGAAGGCGAAGATCACCGTGGCCAGGACGCCGAAGTACACGAGGAGCGAGACGTAGCTCTCGGCTTCGAAGATTCCCATAGTGCTCCCACCCTACCGACGGGCCACCGACGGTGGTCGAGGTGCGA
>NZZG01000124.1 GCA_002698575.1 Pimelobacter sp.
CCCGGGGGAGCGCTGCAGCTCATCGCCCAGGACTCGCTCGCCGACGTGGCCCGGATCTTCGCCCTGCACTGCGAGCCTGCGGTCGACGTGGGGTGCGTCGGGATGCGCGCGGGCTCCCTGACCAGCGCCGCCGACAAGCTCGAGGTGCACCTGAGCGGCACCGGCGGTCACACGTCGCGGCCGCACCTGACCGGCGACCTCACCTTCGCGCTGGCCAAGGTCAGCACCGAGCTGCCGGCGGTGCTGAGCCGGCGCCTGGACCCGCGGGCCGGGGTCAGCGTCGTGTGGGGGTTGGTGCAGGCGGGATCAGCCGTCAACGTGATCCCCGAGCACGGGGTGGTGGGAGGCACCGTTCGCATCCTCGACTCCGAGGCGTGGGCGCAGTGCGAGGCGATCGTCCGTGAGGCTGTGCTCGACATCGTGCGGCCCTACGGGGTCACCGCGAGGGTCGACTACGTGCAGGGCGTGCCGCCGGTCGTCAACGACCCCGGGTGCAACGCGATCCTCTCGGCCGCGGCTCTGTCGGTGCTGGGTCCGACGGGTCAGACGAGCGTCCCGCAGAGCCTGGGCGGGGAGGACTTCGGGTGGTACACCGCCCAGGTCCCGGGTGCGATGTTCCGGCTCGGCACGCGTACGCCGGGCGGCCCGACGTACGACCTGCACCAGGGCAACCTGCAGGTGGACGAGCGCGCGATCGGGCTGGGGGCACGACTCCTCGCCGAGGCGGCGATCGCCGGTTTGGTCACCGACGTGTAACAACCAGGGATTTGTCCCCGTTAGTCATGTGCGCAACGGCCGGACGCGGTTAGGGTTCAGTCTGATTTCGTGTCCCAACCCCACGTGGACACCACAAACCCGAGGAGGGATCTTGCGTCGTACGACCAAGATTGCAGCACTTCTGAGCGCCGGCATCCTGGCGCTCACCGCGTGCGGAAGCGATGACCCCGAGACCAGCACGGACCCGGGCACCGGTGGCGAGTCCACCACGTCCGAGGAGACCGAGGCTCCCCAGAGCGACATCATGGTCGGCATGGCGTACGACGTCGGTGGCCGCGGCGACCAGTCGTTCAACGACTCGGCCGCTGCCGGGCTCGACCAGGCGGTCGCCGAGTTCGGTGTGACGTCCCAGGAGTCCGAGGCCGAGGACGGCGAGGCGGAGAACGCCCGCGAGGAGCGCCTGCGCACCTTCGCCGACGCCGGCTTCAACCCGATCATCGCCGTCGGTTTCGCCTACGGCCCCTCGATCGGTGTCGTCTCGGCGGAGTACCCGGACGTCAACTTCGCCATCATCGACGACTCGAGCGTCGAGGCCGACAACGTCGCGAGCCTGGTCTTCGCGGAGGAGCAGGGCTCGTTCCTCGTCGGTGCCGCCGCCGCGCTCAAGTCCGAGACCGGCCAGGTCGGCTTCGTCGGTGGCGTCGAGACGCCGCTGATCCAGAAGTTCCAGGCCGGCTACGAGGCCGGTGTGGCCGCGGTCGATCCCGACATCACCGTCGACGTCACCTACCTGACCCAGGTGCCGGACTTCTCCGGCTTCGGTGACCCGGCCAAGGGCAAGACCGCCGCCCAGGGCATGTTCGACAACGGTGCCGACATCGTCTACCACGCTGCTGGTGGTTCCGGTGGCGGTGTGTTCGAGGCCGCCTCCGAGTCGGGCAACCTGGCCATCGGTGTCGACTCCGACCAGTACAACACCGCCGACCCGTCGGTCCAGGACGTCATCCTGACGTCGATGCTCAAGAACGTCGACGTCGCCGTCTACACGTACCTCTCCGAGGTCGTCGGTGGCAACGTCCCGTCCGGTGTCACCACCTACGACCTCGCGGTCGACGGCGTGGGCTACTCCACGAGCGGTGGACAGGTCGACGACATCGCCGCCGACCTGGACGCGTACAAGCAGCAGATCATCGATGGGGAGATCGAGGTCCCGACCGCTCCCTGACCGGGAGCGGATCGGGTCCTGATCCGACCAGCACGACGGCTCCATCGGGCCGCGGACACGCCTCCGGGCGTCTCCGCGGCCCGTGGTGTCTCCCCTCGCACCAGACATGGCCTAGCCTGCAGATCGCAGCACCTGAGCCCCGCGCCCACGAAGGAGCACCCGTGTCGAACCCCGCGCCCGAGGTCCCGGCAGTCCGACTGCAGGGCATCGGCAAGCGCTTCCCGGGAGTCATCGCCAACGACAACATCAACATCGATGTCATGCGCGGCACCATCCATGCGATCGTCGGCGAGAACGGCGCCGGCAAGTCGACGCTGATGAAGATCCTGTACGGCGTGCAGCGACCCGACTCCGGCACCATCGAGGTCGACGGCACCCAGGTCTCGATGGGCTCGCCGGCCGACGCGATCAAGGCCGGCGTCGGGATGGTCTTCCAGCACTTCCAGCTGGCCGACAACCTGACCGTCCTGGAGAACGTCGTGCTCGGCGCGGAGAAGCTCCACGGCATCGGTGGTCGTGCCCGGCAGCGGATCGTGGAGATCTCGGACTCCTACAGCCTCGGGGTGGAGCCCGACGAGCTGGTCGAGGACCTCGGGGTCGGCGCTCGTCAGCGGGTGGAGATCCTCAAGGTCCTCTACCGCGGTGCGCGGACGATCATCCTCGACGAGCCGACCGCCGTGCTGGTGCCGCAGGAGGTCGACGAGCTGTTCGGCAACCTGCGCGGCCTCAAGGAGGAGGGCCTGGCGGTCATCTTCATCTCGCACAAGCTCGACGAGGTGCTCTCGGTCGCCGACGAGATCACCGTGATCCGTCGCGGCACCACGGTCACGACCGTGACCGAGCCCTCCTCGGTCACCGCCCGCGACCTGGCCGAGCTGATGGTCGGCTCGGAGCTGCCCCGGGCCTCCTCGGAGGCCTCGACGGTCACCGACGAGGTGCTGCTCAGCGTCCAGTCGCTCTCGCTTCCCGGAAGTGGCGCCCGGCCGCTGCTCGACGACCTCTCCTTCGACATCCACCGGGGCGAGATCCTCGGGATCGCCGGGGTCGAGGGCAACGGCCAGGCGGAGCTCGTCGAGGCCATCATGGGGATGCGCGAGCGCGCCACCGGCTCGATCCGGCTGATCGACACCGACCTGAGCTCCGCGTCCACCCGGCAGCGGCGCGAGAGCGGCATCGGCTACATCCCCGAGGATCGGCACCGCCACGGGCTGCTGCTGGACTCGCCCCTGTGGGAGAACCGCGTCCTGGGTCACCAGGGCCGACCGCCGAGCGTGAAGCACGGCATCGTTGACAAGCGCGCGGCCCGCCAGGACACGCTGCGCATCATCGACGAGTACGACGTGCGCACGCCCGGGCCCGGGGTGCTCGCCCGCGCCCTGTCCGGCGGCAACCAGCAGAAGCTGATCGTGGGCCGCGAGATGAGCGGCGACCCGATCCTGCTCATCGCCGCCCACCCGACGCGCGGCGTCGACGTCGGCGCGCAGGCCGCCATCTGGAACCACATCAAGACCGCTCGCCGGGAGGGACTCGCCGTGCTGCTCATCTCCGCCGACCTCGATGAGCTGATCGGGCTCTCCGACCGGATCGAGGTGATCCTGCGCGGCCGGTTCGTCGGCTCCTTCGACCCCTCGGACGTGACCCCGCAGCAGCTGGGCTCGGCGATGACCGGAGCGGGGGCGAGTGCATGAGCAGCGCCCGTCTGGTCTCGTTCCTGCTCGGCCTGCTCGCGGCCGTGCTCGCGCTCGTCGCGGCGTTCGCGATCACCAGCCTCGTCCTGATCATCGCCGGCGACCCGGTCGGGGAGGTCTGGGGCGAGATCCTGACCTTCCCCGAGCAGCGCAACCTCGCCAACATCATCAACAACGCCACCGTGCTCTACCTCTCCGGCCTGGCGGTCGCGGTGGCCTTCAAGATGAACCTGTTCAACATCGGGGTCGACGGCCAGTACCGCATCGCCGCCTTCGTGGCCGCCGTGGTGGCCGGTGAGGCGTGGCTGCCGGGCTACCTCAACACGGCGCTGGCGATCCTCGCCGCCGTCCTCGTCGGCGCCGCCTGGGCCGGCATCGCCGGCCTGCTGCGCGCGACCCGCGGGGTCAGCGAGGTGATCTCGACGATCATGCTGAACTTCATCTCGACCTCGGTCGTGGCCTACTTCCTGCGCAAGGCGGCGGTGCGCGAGGAGGGGAGCAACACCCTCGGCACCCGGGAGATCCCGGAGGGCAGCCGGATCCCCAGCTTCAGCATCGGCGACGGGCCGGGGACCGAGATCTACGGCTTCATCTTCATCGCCGTCGCGGCCGGCTTCGCCTACTGGTTCGTGCTGAACAAGACGCGCTTCGGCTTCAACCTGCGCGCCACCGGTCAGTCGACGACCGCGGCGGTCGCCTCCGGCATCAGCGTGAAGCGGATGACCATCGGCGCGATGCTGATCTCCGGCGGGGTCGCCGGGCTGGTCGGGCTGCCGATCCTCTTCGGCGACTCCTACTCCTACGGCTCCACGTTCCAGTCCGGCCTCGGCTTCGCCGGCATCGCGATCGCGCTGCTCGGACGCAACCACCCGATCGGGATCGCCCTGGGCGCGCTGCTGTTCGCCTTCCTCGACGAGCAGTCCAACCCGCTGCAGATCCTGGTGGGGGTCTCCCCGGACATCGTGGCCATCACGCAGGGCGTCATCGTGCTCACCGTGGTGATCTCCTACGAGCTGGTCCGTCGCTTCGGCGTCCGTCTGGAGCAGCAGCAGGTGGCCAAGGCGGACAAACCGGTCGACGAGCCGAAGGAGGTGACGGCATGAGCACGCCCACCGAGTCCACGACCCCGGTCGGGGCCACGCCGGGGCCCGAGGGCAACCACCGGCTCCGTCCCTGGTCCGGCCGCTCCGGGCGTTGGTGGCTGATCGTCGGGCTGGTGCTGGGCTTCGCCGCCCTGTCGGTCCTGCGCGTCGTGACCGGAGCCGACGACCTGACGTCGTCCGGCACGATCCGGGCGACGCTCATCGCGCTGAGCCCGATCATGCTCGCCGGCCTCGGTGGCCTGTGGGCCGAGCGCGCCGGCGTGGTCAACATCGGCCTCGAGGGCATGATGATCCTCGGCACCTACGGCGCCGGCTACTTCGGCTACACCTACGGCGCGTGGGCCGGCGTTGCCGGTGCCATCGCGCTGGGCATGGTCGGTGGCCTGATCCACGCCACCGCGACCGTCGTCTTCGGCGTCGACCACATCATCTCCGGTGTCGCGATCAACATCATCGCCCTGGGCGCGGTGCAGTACCTCGCGTCGCTGACCTTCGTGGGTCTGCCGGGAGGAGGCGCGACCCAGTCGCCCAAGATCCCGAGCCTGCCGACGATCACGATAGGGCCCCTGAGCGACGCGCTCGGCGAGCTCGAGGACCAGGACCTGTTCCTGGTCTCCGACGTCGCGTCCCTGCTGCGCGCCCTGTGCACCAACCTGTCGGTGCTCGTGCTGATCGGCCTCGCCCTGCTCGTGCTCAGCTACTTCCTGCTCTGGCGCACCGCCTTCGGCCTGCGCCTGCGCTCGTGCGGTGAGAGCCCGTCGGCCGCGGAGTCGCTCGGTGTCGCGGTGATGCGCTACAAGTTCGGCGCCGTGCTGATCTCCGGTGGCTTCGCCGGGCTCGCCGGCGGCGTGCTCGCCATGGTTGCCTCCAGCAACTACCGCGACGGGCAGACCGGTGGGCGCGGCTACATCGGGCTGGCCGCCATGCTGTTCGGCAACTGGCGTCCGGGCGGGCTCCTGATGGGGTCCGGGCTGTTCGGCTACACCGAGACCCTGGGCCTGCGCCAGGGCGGTACGTCGGTGCGCGCGCTGCTGCTGGCCGTCGCCGTGCTCGCGGTGGTCGGCGGTGCCGTGCTGATCATGCGCCGCAAGACCGTCGGCGGTGCCGTCACGATCGGGATCGGCGTCCTGGTCGCCGCCGTCTACTTCCTCATCGACGAGGTGCCCGGCGACTTCGTGACGATGGCGCCCTACGTCACGACCCTGCTCGTGCTGGCCTTCGCCTCCCAACGACTACGCATGCCCGCAGCCGATGGGCAGGTCTATCGAAAGGGGTCGGCCGGTTAGCGCCCCGGGGGAGGACTCCGTCACCGGCGACGTCGACTGGGAGGCCCTGCGGGCCGCCGCCGTCGAGGCGATGGGGCATGCCTACGCGCCGTACTCACGCTTCCAGGTCGGTGCCGCGGCACTAGTCGACGACGGCCGCACCGTGGTCGGGTGCAACGTCGAGAACGCCGCCTACGGCGTGGCCCTGTGCGCCGAGTGCGGCCTGGTCAGCCAGCTGCACATCACCGGCGGCGGGCGGCTCACACACTTCACCTGCGTCAACGGCCAGGGCGAGGTCATCATGCCGTGTGGGCGCTGCCGGCAGCTGCTCTTCGAGAACGGCGGCCCCGACCTGCTGCTGATGACGGTCTCCGGCATCAAGAGGATGGATGAGGTGCTGCCCGATGCCTTCGGTCCCGACGACCTCGCTTGACCTCGCCGCGCCCGAGGTGGTCGCCGACCCGTACCCGTTCTTCGCCGAGGAGCGGGCCCGGCACGCCCTCGCCCGGCACGAGGCGTCGGGCACCTACCTGACCTTCGCGCACGCGACCGCCGGTGCGGTGCTGCGTGAGCGCCGGTTCGGTCGCATCTGGCGGGACAGGGAGCCGGCCGCAGCCCTCGAGCCCTTCAACCTGCTCCATCGCAACCAGATGATGGAGAACGAGCCGCCCGACCACACGCGCCTGCGGCGCCCGGTCGCGCGGGCCTTCAACCGAGGACACATCGAGCGGCTGCGCCCGCGCGTGCAGGAGCTGGCCGGTGCGCTCCTGGACGAGCTGGACCCGGCGGGCTTCGACGTGATCCACGACTACGCCGAGCCGTTGCCCGTGCTGGTGATCGCCGAGCTGCTCGGGGTGCCGGCCGGCCACACCGGCGACCTGCGGCGCTGGTCGCAGGCGATCGTGCGGATGTACGAGGTCGCCCCGACCGAGCAGGTGCAGGCGGAGGCGATCGCGGCCGCGGCTGACTTCGCCGCCCTCGTGCGTGACCTGCTCGCCGTACGGCGCGGCGCTCCGGCCGAGGACCTGATCACCGACCTGGCCGCGACCGAGCTCAGCGACGACGAGGTGGTGGCCGCGGTGGTGCTGCTGCTGAACGCCGGGCACGAGGCCTCGGTCAACGTGTTCGGCAACGGACTGGTGGCGATGCTGCGCCGCGGGCTGCGGCCGGGGCAGGACGTCGCCAGGACGGTCGAGGAGATGCTGCGCTTCGACTCCGCCCTCCAGCTCTTCGAACGCACCGCGACCGCCGACGTCGAGCTCGAGGGGGTGCGGATCCGCGAGGGGGAGCGGATCGCGGCGCTGCTGGGGGCCGCCAACCGCGACCCGCAGGCCTTCACGGACCCGGACACCTTCGACGTCGACCGGGCCGACAACCCGCACGTGGCCTTCGGGGCCGGCGTCCACTTCTGCCTGGGTGCCCCCCTGGCCCGGATGGAGCTGGTGGAGTCGGTCGGCGCGCTCTGGAGCCGGCACCCCGACCTGGCCCTGGTCGGCGAGCCCGAGTCGCGCGGGACCTTCGTGCTCCGCGGCTACGACTCGGTCCGGGTGTCGTCGTCCGTGGCCGGGCCGTAGGGTCGGCGCATGACTGCGCATGATGCCGTCGAGGTCATCCTCGCCAAGCGGAACGGCGGCACCCTCACCGACAGCCAGATCGACTGGGTCATCGACGCCTACACGCGTGGCGACGTCGCCGACGAGCAGATGTCGGCGCTGGCGATGGCGATCCTGCTCAACGGCATGCAGCGGGCCGAGATCAGTCGCTGGACCGCCGCCATGATCGCCTCGGGCGAGCGGATGGACTTCTCGAGCCTCTCGCGCCCCACCGCAGACAAGCACTCCACCGGAGGGGTCGGCGACAAGATCACCCTGCCCCTGGCGCCCGTGGTCGCCGCCTGCGGCGTCGCGGTCCCTCAGCTGTCGGGCCGCGGCCTGGGCCACACCGGTGGGACCCTCGACAAGCTGGAGTCCATCCCGGGCTGGCGCGCAGCGCTGTCCAACGACGAGCTGCTGGCGCAGCTCGAGTCGATCGGTGCCGTCATCTGTGCTGCCGGTGACGGTCTGGCTCCGGCCGACAAGAAGCTCTACGCCCTGCGCGACGTCACCGGCACGGTCGAGGCGATCCCGCTGATCGCCTCCTCGATCATGAGCAAGAAGATCGCCGAGGGCACCGGGGCACTGGTGCTCGACGTCAAGGTCGGCAGCGGCGCCTTCATGAAGGACGTCGACGACGCCCGCGAGCTCGCCGAGGTGATGGTCGGTCTCGGCACCGATGCCGGCGTGCGCACGGTCGCGCTGCTGACCGACATGTCGACGCCGCTCGGACTCACCGCCGGCAACGCGATCGAGGTCGCCGAGTCCCTCGACGTGCTGGCCGGCGGGGGTCCGGCCGACGTCGTGGAGCTGACCGTCGCCCTGGCCCGCGAGATGCTCACGGCCGCCGGACGCGACGACGTCGATCCCGCCGAGACGCTGACCGACGGGACGGCGATGGACGTCTGGAGGGCGATGGTCCGAGCTCAGGACGGCGATCCCGACGCGGCTCTGCCGACCGCCCGTGAGTCGCACGTCGTCACCGCCCCGGCCACCGGGGTGCTCACCCGGCTCGACGCGATGGCGGTGGGCATGGCGGCCTGGCGCCTCGGCGCGGGCCGCGCCCGCAAGGAGGACCCGGTCCAGGCCGGCGCCGGTGTCGTCTGGCACGCACGTCCCGGCGACCCGGTGACCGCCGGCGAGCCGCTCTTCACGTTGCTGACCGACGAGCCGACCCGCTTCGAACGCGCCTTCGCCTCGCTCGAGGGCGGGTACGACGTCGGCTCGGCCGACGAGGTCGCGGCGCAGCCGTTGATCATCGACCGGATCGGTGGCTGAGCTCGGGGCTCTTCGGGGTCGGTCCGGGTGGTGGCGGTGGTGGGGCCGCGCGCGTAGCCGACGCCTCCTTCGCGGCGCTGCGTGTGGTTGCGGTGGTGGGGCCG
>NZZG01000125.1 GCA_002698575.1 Pimelobacter sp.
GTCTCTGCCCAACCGGTGAGCGAATGTGACCCGTGTGACTGCTGGGGTGGGGCCGCGCTTGCGCGGGCGGCGCCGCCGAGCGCAGCGAGCTCCTTGACGGCGGGAGCAGGTCGGCTACGCGCGCGGCCCCACCCACCGCCACCCGAATCGATGGATTCAAGCTGAGCCGGGCCCCTCCCAGGCGTCAGGCGTCGAGGTCAGGCGTCGAAGTCGACGGTGACGCGCTCGCCGACGGGGTGGGTCTGGCAGGTGAGCACGAACCCGCGCTCGACCTCGTCGGCGCCGAGGGCGTAGTTGCGGCGCATGTCGGTCTCCCCGTCGACCACCAGGGCACGACACGTGCCGCAGACCCCGCCCTTGCAGGCGAACGGGAGGTCGCTGCGCGTAGCCGCGGCGCCGTCGAGGATGCTCTGCGCCCGTGACATCGGGGTCGTGGTGGTGCGCCCGTCGAGCACCACGGTGACCGTGCTCGCATCGTTCGCGGCCAGCACGGTCGCGGGGTCCGGCCGCACGATCTCAGGGGGCGGCTCGTCGACGTGGAACAGCTCGTGGCGCACGCGGTCCTCGGCGACGCCGAGCTCGGCGAGGACGGCGCGAGCGTCGGCGATCAGCCCGAACGGGCCACACAACCACACGTGGTCAACCCCGTGCAGGGGCACCAGCGCGGTCAGCAGCCGCCGGAGCCGGTCGGCGTCCAGCCGGCCGGAGAAGAGCTCGACGTCGCGGGGCTCGCGCGAGAGCACGTGGACGAGCTCGAGCCGCGCGGGGTAGCGGTTCTTGAGGTCCGCGAGCTCCTCGGCGAACATCACGCTGCGACTGGTGCGGTTGCCGTAGAGCAGCGTCACCGCGGCCTCGGGGTGTCTCAGCACCGAGGACGCGATCGAGAGCATCGGGGTGATGCCCGACCCGGCGGCGATGCACAGGTGCCGTCCGCCGGCCGCCGGGTCGGCGCGGAAGCTGCCCGTCGGCGCCTGCACCTCGATCACGTCGCCGGCGCGCACCTCGCGCACCAGCCAGGAGGAGAAGAGCCCGTCGGGAATCTCGCGCACGCCCACCCGGGGTGCGCTGCCGGCGGGGGCGCAGATGGAGTAGCTGCGCCGGTGGTCCTGGCCGTCGACGACCCGGCGCAGCGTCAGCGACTGACCGGCCGCGAAGTCGAACACCTCCCGCAGCTCCTCGGGGACGGCGAAGGTGATCGCCGCGGAGTCGTCGGTGAGGTGCTCGACCTCGGCGACGGTCAGCCGGTGGAAGGCACGGCGCGAGGGGCGCTCGGTGACGGGGAGCGTCGCGGGGGTCATCAGATCTCCTTGACGTGCTCGAACGGCTCGAGGCACGTCGGGCAGCGGTAGAGCGCCTTGCACGCCGTCGACCCGAACTCCGAGGTCAGCTCGACCTCGTTGGACCCGCACCGCGGGCAGGCGATCGCGCGGCGTGTCGGCGACAGGTCGAGAGCGACCGGTGCGTCGGCCGCGTGGCGGGGTGCCGGTCCGGGCGGCGAGTAGCCGGCCGCCGCCAGAGCCCGGCGTCCGCGCTCGGTGATCCAGTCGCTCGACCACGGCGGGCTCAGCTGCACCCGCACGCGTACGTCGTCGTACCCGGCGTCGCGCAGGCGGTGCACGAGGTCGTCGCGCATCGAGGCCATCGCCGGGCACCCGCTGTAGGTCGGGGTGATCGCCACCTCGACCCAGCCGCCCGGGCTCCCCGGACCCCCCGTGCCGTCGTGCTCCTCCACCGAGCGCAGGACACCGAGGTCCTCGAGCGTCAGCATCGGCAGCTCGGGATCGGTCACTCGCGCCGCGACGGCGTGGGCCGCGCTCGTCACCACAGCCCCGAGGGGTGCGCGCGGGCCACCGACTGCATCTCCGCCAGCAGCCGGCCCATCTGCTCCGAGTGGCGCCCGTCGCGACCGGTGCCACCCGCGACCGGCCCGACCTGCGCCAGCGTGGGGGGTTCGACGCCGGCGGCCGAGAGCACCTGCGCGAGCACCACGTCGACGTGCGTGGCCAGGGTCGACGGGTCGACCCCGACACCCTGCTCGGCGACGAGGGTCTCGACCGGGTGGGCACCGAAGAGCTCGTCGTGCAGCGGCCACACCGACCCCAGGCCCGCCAGCAGGCGACGGCGCGACTCCTCGGTGCCGCGCGCCAGGGTCACGAACCAGCGCCCGGCGTAGTCGCGGTGGTAGGCCACCTCCTTGACCGCCTTGACCGCGACCGCTGCGAGCACCGGGTCGCGGCTCGAGCGCAGACGCTCCATCAGTGCGAGTCGGTACGTCGAGAAGAGCAGCAGCCGCACGATCGTGACGGCGAAGTCGCCGGCCGGTCCACCGACGTCGTCGGGCTCGACCAGCCGCACGTTGCGGAAGTCTGCCTCGTCGCGGAAGTACGCCAGGGCGTCCTCGGCGGGCACCGGCGAGCCCTGGAGCAGCACCGGCACGCACGTGCCGTCCGCGGCCGCGGCGCGGGCCAGCAGCAACCGGGCCTGGCCCAGGAGGTCCAGGGCGATGTTGGACAGGGCGATGTCGTCCTCGAGGTCGGGGGCGTTGCTGGCCCACTGGCTCAGTCGATGGCTGTAGACCAGCGCGTCGTCGCCGAGCATCAGGCAGTACGCCGCCAGCACCGGGGCGTCGACGTCGTCGGGCAGCGTAATGTCGACGCCGGCGAGCGGGTCCTCGAACGAGGTGCCGAAGGCCCACTGCGACGTGTCCTCGCCGAGCAGTCCGTCGTACACGCTCTCGTGGTCGGTCATGGGATCCGCCTCTAGAGGTGCGGGACGTCGTCGGGGATGGCGTAGAAGGTCGGGTGCCGGTAGACCTTGTCGCCGGCCGGTGCGAACAGCGGGTCCTTCTCGTCGGGGCTCGAGGCGGCGATCGCGTCGGCACGCACCACCCAGATGCTCACCCCCTCGTTGCGGCGGGTGTAGACGTCGCGGGCGTTGCTGAGCGCCATCGCATCGTCCGCGGCGTGCAAGGACCCCACGTGCACGTGGTTGAGGCCCCGCTTGCCGCGCACGAAGACCTCGTAGAGCGGCCACTCTGCCCGGATGCCTGGGACATCGGTCATGACTGCTCCTCCTGCTGCTGACGAGCGAAGGCCGCGGCGGCCTCACGGACCCAGGCACCGTCCTCCCACGCGCGCCGACGGTGCGCGACGCGCTGGGCGTTGCACGGGCCCCCGCCCCCGACCACGGTGAGGAACTCGTCCCAGTCGGGCTGGCCGAAGTCGTGGTGGCCGCGCTCCTCGTTCCATACCAGGTCCGGGTCCGGCAGGCTCACCCCGAGGGCCTTCGCCTGCGGCACCGTCATGTCGACGAACTTCTGACGCAGGTCGTCGTTGGTGTCGCGCTTGATCCCCCACGCCATCGACTGCACGGTGTTGGGCGACTCGGCGTCCGGCGGTCCGAACATCATCAGCGCCGGCCACCAGAACCGGTCGACCGACTCCTGCACCATCGCGCGCTGCTCGTCGGTGCCGCGCATCATCGTGGCCAGCAGCTCGAAGCCCTGGCGCTGGTGGAAGGACTCCTCCTTGCAGATCCGGATCATCGCCCGCCCGTAGGGCCCGTACGACGTGCGGCACAGGGGGACCTGGTTGCAGATGGCGGCCCCGTCGACCAACCACCCGATCGTGCCGACGTCGGCGTAGGAGAGCGTCGGGTAGTTGAAGATCGAGGAGTACTTCTGCTTGCCCTCGATGAGCTTCTCGGTCAGCTCGACGCGCGAGACACCGAGCGTCTCGCACGCGGAGTAGAGGTAGAGGCCGTGACCGGCCTCGTCCTGCACCTTGGCGAGCAGGATCGCCTTGCGTCGCAACGACGGTGCCCGCGTCAGCCAGTTGCCTTCCGGCTGCATCCCGATGATCTCCGAGTGCGCGTGCTGGGCGACCTGGCGCACCAGGGTCGAGCGGTACCGCTCCGGCATCCAGTCGCGCGGCTCGATCCGGTCATGGCGGGCGATGGTGGCGTCGAACGCAGCCTCGAGGATGGCCTCGTCGGACTCGTCGGGGGGCGCCATCGGGGACGTCGACATCTCCACCTCCGGGTGCTCCACGGAATTCCAGACCGTTCGGTCAGTAACTACTGTGGCACCCGTCCCGCTCCCCCGCAACACCGGAGAGCAGGACGACAGCCGCTCGGAGACGCCCAGGCCGCCCGCGCGGGCCTGGGCGAGGGCGAGGGTGAGCAAGGGTGGGCAAGCGTGGTGGCGAAGCGCGACGACGGCCAGCTCGTCAGGAGCTCAGATCGGCGAGATGGCGCGTCGCTTGCCGAGCACCCGCGGGTCGCGCCTGATCCGGGTGCGCTCCATCGGGTCGACTCCCCCCCCGTACCGATCAGGAGGCCGGGGACGTCGATCAGGAAAGGCAGCGGGACGCCGAAGGCGTCGCAGACCAGACCGCCGACACGGAGGGCAGCCTCCCCGCCGCCCCCCATGACCGACCGGCGCGCCCAACAACGTCCGAGAGCCTTCCTCAGGCCAGTCCCATCAGGGCGCCATACATGGCGCTGCGGGTGGGCGGCTCCGGGAGCGGCGCCGCGGACTCCGCGACGAACGCCTGCAACAGGTAGCCGATCAGCCTCCGCCACGCGTCGGGCGCCGCGTCGCGGGTGCCCGTGACCACGCCGGCGTTGGCCATCAAGAGCAGGGGAACGTCCTGGTGGACGAAGTCCTGGCGCAGCCGCCCAGCCTCCTGGGCGCGCTGGATCAGGCGGGCGAGCGCTCGGGCAGACCGGTCGCGGTCCTCCTCGAAGGCCTTCGCCGTGGGGAAGCTCCTGGTCAGCACGTCGGCGAAGGCCCGGTCATCGGCCTGCATCTCGCAGACCCGCTCGACGTAGCCGCAGAAGCCGACCCACGGGTCGGGCTCGACCAGAGCCGCCTCGATCGCGGCGCCGTACGCCGCCATCTTGTCCGCGAACGTGGCCGCCACGAGCTCGTCGCGAGAGGGGAAGCGTCGGAACAGCGTCGCCACCCCCACGCCTGCCCTCCGGGCGATCTCGTGGGAGGACGCCTCCAGCCCTCGCTCGGCGAAGACCTCACGCGCCGCATTCACCACGCGGCCGCGATTGCGCTCCGCGTCGGCCCGCAGCGGGCGCCCCTGGTCGGTCGTGCTCACGCTTGCCATCGTACGTTCTTAAGCGGAACACTTGTTCCACATAGGTGTAGCGTCGCGTCCACCTGTCCGAAGGAGCAACCATGAGCCTGCCTGCCCACCTCGCCACCCCGAGAGCCACCGGGACCTGGTGACCTCGTCCACCGTCGGCCTCAGCACGAGCAACGACGACGGGTCGATCCAGACCACGGCTGTCTGAGTCCTCCTGGACGACGACGGCATCCTGCGCACCTCGCTGGCCAAGAACCGCAAGAAGTACGCCAACCTGCTGGCCCGGCCACAGGCCACGGTGTTCTCGATCGACGCAAACAACCCGTTCCGGACCCTGGAGGTCCGCGCCGCGGTCGAGATCGTCGACGACGCCGCACGGACCTTCATGGCGAGGATCATCGGGACCTACGGCCAGTCGCTCGAGACGATGGCCGACCAGGCGGCCGAGGAGCGAGTCGTCGTCACCTTCCGGCCCGCGCGGGTCCGGGCCCAGGGCTGATGCGCCTCACCGTCCTCGGCGCCACGGGGCCCACCGGAAGGCTGGTCGTACGTCGAGCACTCGACCGAGGCGACCAGGTCACCGTCTACGCCCGCCGGCCCGTCCGACTCGGCGACCTGACCGGTCCCCGACTGCGGGTCCTTCCCAGGGAGCTGGCCGACCGGACGGCCGTGCGCCGTTCCGTCGAGGGGGCGCAGGCCGTCATCAGCCTTCTGGGTCCCGGCCGGGACAAGGCCTCGATCGCCCCGCTCGCCCCGGGGATGCAGAACGTCGTCGACGCCCTCGCCGACGCCGGGGTGCGTCGACTCGTCGCCACCTCGACGCCGTCCGCGGGCGACCCCGACGACGGACGCGACCTCCGGTTCAGCCTGATGGTCGCCGGCATCCGACTCGCCATGGCCCCCGCCTACCGGTCCATCGTCGCCATGGCCGACATCATCCGCAGCTCCTCGCTGGACTGGACGCTGGTCCGACTGCCGCTCCTGCAAGACGGAACGCTCCAGGGAACGGGTAGCGGCGAGCCGCACCATCGCGCAAAGGTCCCGAGGACAGAGGTGCTTCCAACCCAGCGGTGTACGACAGGCCGGGGGTCTGTTCGCTGAGCCGCCTGTCAGAATCGAACTGACGACCTAGTCTCGCCAGCTCACAGGACGACGTCGCCGCTCGGAATGGCCGGAAGGGGCGTCTGACCTGCGACGATGCGCTTTGAGGGTGTCCCGGGAGGTCACGCGCGATCACGCCAGATCGCAGAGGATCACACGATTGAACGTGCACGAATCGTGCACGGAGCGGCGAGCTGCGACGGAGCCCGTTGGAGCGGCCGCTCGCGGGCGGCTGCAACTGCGGATCGGGCCGAATGTATGGCATCCATCAAGCGGCTTTCGTGTTGCTGTCTGCGGACTCCCCGCCGTCCAGCCCGGACTTCGCGAGGGCAAGGGGCAAGACTCACACAGGGCAGGATCCACCAACTTTTTGCAGCAATGCCTGCCCGAAGGCCACCGCTTGCGGTTGATAGCTCAGCGTCGGGCTGATGCTGTTGATTCTGTTCTGGAGCGCGCCACCGCGCGTTGCGAGGCCACCTAGCTCAATACAGGCTTGCTCGATGGCGCGGGCCTCACCGTATGACAGGTTGCTGGCGCCTTGGATAGGCGTCGGTGTGAAGGTACGACCTGCCCGGAGGTGCTGCGCCTCGCGGGTACTGAAGCTCTTCGTGATCCCCACGTAGTCAGTACCCTTGTAGACGGAGTAGATCTTGGGACCCCCCGCCAGTTCAACGGGGAGCTTCCCCGCGGTACTGGGAAGAAGTCCGAGGATTTTCTGTTTGACAGACGCCGAAAGCGGCAGCTTGTCAGTCGCCGCTCTCACCGCGGTCTCGGCCCGATCACCACGCTTGGCGAAGTTGGTGAGCATCAGGACTGTCTTGCTGGCGTCGCCAACAAGAGGAAGGAGTCCCAGACCGGAGGCCCCGGCCGCGAGGAACTTCCCTTTCCATAGGTTCAGCGCCAGGTCTCGAGCGTCGCCATACAACGCGAGACCGCTAGCGACGTGTCCGACCAGATACTCGACTGACTCAATCTGCTCAACCTTCAGGCCGGCGTCGATTGCGCACTCATCACAATCGCCGTACTTCGCCCCCGCCGCGCTCGCCGCGAGCCGTTCGTCGCCGGTGAGGTCGTAGGAAAGTGGGTTGGTAGCTAGTTCGTACTCCTCAGCGTCGGTGTAGCTGTCGCCATCCGGATTCGCCAAGGATGGGTCCGAGCCGAAATCCAACTCCACATTGTCCAGGAGCCCGTCACTGTCGGTATCCGCCAGTAACGGGTCCATGTCGAGGAAGTACTCGTCGCCATCGCCGATCCCGTCGCCATCCGAATCGGGCACCATGGGGTTCGAGACCGCATAGGTGACTGCGCGGAGAGGAACTTCAATCACAACCGCTGACGTGTCGCCGGTTTCGACCGCATCGGAGAGTCCGTCGTCATCACTGTCGGCTTTCGTTGGGTCGAACAACCCAACGAACTTCGACTCACCGACCATCGCACGAGGGCCGGCCTCGTCCCCGTCTGTCAGACCATCTCCGTCGGTGTCCGGGCTCTCCGGGTCGGTGACATAGGTGACTCCGTCAACGGTCAGCCAGCCGCGGGTTTCGTCCAGATCGGAAATTCCATCGCGGTCCGTATCGAGTGGTGCTCCCAGCGGCTTCTTCGCCGCGGGCAACTCGTTCTCCGAAATCGAGACGTACGCGACGACCGTCCCGACCAGGACTAGGACTACAGCGCCAATCGCAACAGCCAAGATGCCTCGACGTCTCTCCGGCCGCACCCGGCGGAAAATCAGCGTGGTCCGGAGTCGGCCTCGGCTTTGGGCTTCAAGCTCCCAGCCCTGGGTCCGCCATTCAGCCAAAGTCGCTGCCGCCTGGCCGCGCCGAGTCCGCACCGTCTTCGTCTCGTATCGCGGCTTGCGGGCGATGCCGCTACTACTAGGTGATCCCCTCACAGCCCTGCCCCTCCGCCGCCGGCACCCGTCTTGCCACAACGCGGGACCGAATTCCGGGCTGTCGACCATCGCGTTCGTAGACGGCCGAGTGCAGCGTAAGGCTAGATGGCGACTTGAGTTGCCCGAACTCCACAGTTCCGCTGCTGACAGGACCGATCAGGGTGCGGACGCTACGCGAGGGGATCTACGCCCGACTCATCCTCGTCATCCTCGGCGCCGTCGACTTCGACGCCGACCTGAGCGGAGTACTGGGCCCGGATGTCATCTAGACGGGTTCCACTCTCGGCATCTACTTCCCAGAACGTCCAACCGTTGGTATTCCGCTTTCGCACGGCTCGAGCGGCACCTGATGGACTCTCGTACACCTTGTCGCCTACTTGCAGGGAGCCGTCGGGCAGGTTCACAGCGTGCGTGTCACGGAAGGGAGTGCCGCCTGGCTTTGGGTCCGGGGACATCGTTTGGCTACGTACAAGTAGTAGACGCCGCACAGGCTGTCGCCGTCACGAGCGCAGGTCTGCCGCAAACTCACGTGCCCACTCCCCGATCAGAACGGCCTCTCGACGGACGGCTTCCTCATCGCCGGAGATCGCGAGCATCTGAGCCAGGAGACCCTCCCCCGCGTAGATCCGTTCGAGTAGGTCCGCGTACCCCTCAGCGGTGGCCTCGACCATGCCGCAACGCTGGATCAGGAGCCGGATGTCTGGCCGGTCTTTTCGGCGGGCGGCGACAAGCTTCATCGCCAGGACATGCTCCGGTGGCGCGACGTGCACCGTCAGGCCGAACTCCGTCGGGCGGCGTCGCGCCCATCCCGGCCGAGGCGGAACCCATCAGCTGGCGTTGCCGTTCAACCAGCTCATAGGAAGGCCGTGGTGGGCCGCAATCACTCGCGCTTCCTCGATGACAGCATTGTGACTGATGACTGCGTCGATATCGGGGGTGAGTCCATCGCGGCCGTACTCGAGGGTCATGGCGGCCCCGCCAACGAGGTAGATGCTTGCTTTGACGTCGCGCACCTTCAGGCGTTCGTGCAGTTCGGCTAGGAGTGCCCGCATCCGCTCAGCGTCAAGCTCCAGAGGCACCGGCCCACGGTTCACGCGGTGATCAGATCCTTGGCAGCGATGAAGATGTTGCGCTCCGCGAGCCAATCAGGAGTCTGCTGCTTGATCTCTGCCTCGGTGA
>NZZG01000126.1 GCA_002698575.1 Pimelobacter sp.
AGCGGGCGCCGCAGGCGATCCTTGACGGCGAGACCCGGTCGACTACGCGCGCGGGCGCCACACCCACCCCGAAGACCAGGTCCAGACCCCGAAGATCGGGCGCCACACCCACCACGAAGCACAACCCACCCACGAAGGGCGGGCGCCACCTTCACCCCGGAAAAGAGTTCGACCCCGCCCGTCAGCTCCCCTCGGACATCGGGATCCGCACATCCCGCTCGGCAGCGACCTCGGCCGCCCGGTCGTAGCCGGCGTCGACGTGGCGGATGACGCCCATGCCGGGGTCGTTGGTCAGGACGCGCTCGATCTTCTCCGCGGCGAGGGCGGTGCCGTCGGCGACGCACACCTGCCCCGCGTGCAGGGAGCGCCCCATGCCGACGCCGCCGCCGTGGTGGAACGACACCCAGGACGCCCCGGAGGCGGTGTTGACCAGCGCGTTGAGGATCGCCCAGTCGGCGATCGCGTCGGAGCCGTCGAGCATCGCCTCGGTCTCGCGGTACGGCGAAGCCACCGAGCCGCAGTCCAGGTGGTCGCGACCGATCACGACGGGCGCGGACAGCTCGCCGGAGGCCACCATCTCGTTGAACTTCAGCCCCGCCAGGTGACGCTCGCCGTACCCGAGCCAGCAGATCCGCGCCGGGAGGCCTTGGAAGGCGACCCGCTCACCTGCCATGGCGATCCACTTGTGCAGGCGCTCGTTCTGCGCCGACTCCGCGGCGGGGAAGAGCTCGAGGATCGCGCGGTCGGTGGCGGCGATGTCGGCCGGGTCCCCGGACAGGGCCGCCCACCGGAACGGTCCGCGGCCCTCGCAGAAGAGCGGTCGGATGTAGGCCGGGACGAACCCGGGGAACGAGAACGCCCGGTCGTATCCACCCTTGCGGGCCTCGTCGCGGATCGAGTTGCCGTAGTCGAAGACCTCGGCGCCCGCGTCCTGGAACTCCACCATCGCCCGCACGTGAGCGGCCATCGAGGCCTGGGCGTCCTTGGTGAAACCATCCGGATCGCGCCGGGCAGCCTCGTGCCAGTCGTCGAAGGCGACTCCCACCGGCAGGTAGGAGAGCGGGTCGTGGGCGGAGGTCTGGTCGGTGACGATGTCGATGGGCGCCCGGGTCTCCAGGAGCAGTGGGAACACCTCGGCGGCGTTGCCGAGCACACCGATCGACAGCGGCCGCCTGGCGTCGCGCGCCTCCACCGCGAGCCTCACCGCCTCCTCGACCGAGGCGGCCTGGACGTCGAGGTAGCGGTGCTCGATCCGGCGGGTGATGCGTGCCTGGTCGACGTCGACGCAGATCGCCACGCCGTCGTTCATTGTCACGGCGAGCGGTTGGGCGCCGCCCATCCCGCCCAGGCCGGCGGTGAGGGTGATGGTGCCCGCGAGCGTGCCGCCGCAGTGCTCATGCCTGCCAGAGGCAGCGAGCTTGTCCGCGACCGCGGCGAAGGTCTCGAACGTGCCCTGCAGGATGCCCTGGGTGCCGATGTAGATCCACGAGCCTGCCGTCATCTGGCCGTACATCGTCAGGCCCAGGTCCTCCAGGCGCCGGAACTCCTCCCAGTTGGCCCAGTCGCCGACCAGGTTGGAGTTGGCGATCAGCACCCGCGGCGCCCACGTGTGCGTCCGCATCACCCCGACCGGACGACCCGACTGCACGAGCATCGTCTCGTCGTCCGCGAGCGTGGTCAGGGTGCGCACCAACGCGTCGTACGACGGCCAGTCGCGCGCCGCCTTGCCGGTGCCGCCGTAGACGACGAGGTCCGCGGGGTTCTCCGCGTTGTCGGGGTCGAGGTTGTTCATCAGCATCCGCAGCGGCGCCTCGGTCTGCCACGACCGCGCGGTGAGCTCGGTGCCGCGCGCGGCACGGATCGGCAGACGGGGGTTGGTCGCGTCATCAGTCACTGGAGCTCTCCGATCGTGTCCTGGACAGCCTCCACCACCGCACCCGAGGCGACCAGCCCCACGGCCGTCTCGATCTCGGGAGCCAGGTGCCGGTCGGGGCCGGGGCCGGCGATCCCGGCCTCGCGCAGCAGACGCACCACGGCACCCGTCGCGGGCGACGGGGTCAACGGCGCCCGCAGGTCGAGAGCGCGCGCGGCGGTGAGCACCTCGATCGCGACGACGCGCGTCAGCCCGTCGACCGAGCGCCGCAGCTTGCGGGCCGCAGACCACCCCATCGCCACGTGGTCCTCCTGCATCGCCGAGGACGGGATCGAGTCGACCGAGGCGGGGACCGCGAGCCGCTTGAGCTCCGAGACGATCGCGGCCTGGGTGTACTGCGCGATCATGTGGCCGCTGTCCACCCCCGGGTCGTCGGCCAGGAACGGCGGGAGCCCGTGGTTGCGGGCCCTGTCCAGCGACCGGTCGGTACGGCGCTCACTCATCGAGGCCACGTCGGCGGCGGCGATCGCCAGGAAGTCGAGCACGTAGCCGACCGGGGCGCCGTGGAAGTTGCCGTTGCTCTCCACGCGGTCCCCCACCACCACCGGGTTGTCGATCGCCGAGGACAGCTCGCGCTCGGCGACCCTCGCGGCGTGCTCCACCGTGTCGCGCGCAGCGCCGTGCACCGCGGGCGCGCAGCGCAGGGAGTAGGCGTCCTGGACCCGGTTGCAGTCGGGGCCGCGGTGCGAGGCCACGACACCGGACTCGGCCAGGATCCGGGTCAGGTTGGCTGCCGAGGCGGCGATCCCCGGGTGCGGGCGCAGGGCCGCGAGCTCGGCGGCGAAGACGCGGTCGGTGCCGAGCAGCGCCTCGACCGACAGCGCCGCCGCCACGTCGGCGGTGCGCAGCAGCATCCCCAGGTCCTCGAGCGCGAGCACCAGCATCCCGAGCATCCCGTCGGTGCCGTTGATCAGCGCCAGTCCCTCCTTGGCGCGCAGCTCGACGGGAGCCAGGCCGGCCGCGGCCAACGCGTCGGCCGCCGGCACCAGCTCGCCGGTGGCGTCGCGGACCGGGCCCTCCCCCATCAGCGCGAGGGCGCAGTGCGAGAGCGGGGCCAGGTCCCCCGAGCAGCCGAGCGAGCCGTACTCGTGGACCACGGGGGTGATGCCGTGCCTCAGCAGCGCCGCGAGCAGCTGGGCGACCTCACGCCGTACGCCGGTGTGGCCGGTCGCCAGCGTGGACAGGCGCAGCAGCATCAGCGCACGCACCACCTCGCGCTCCACCTCCGGACCCGACCCCGCGGCGTGCGAGCGCACCAGCGAGCGCTGCAGCTGCGCGCGCATCTCGGTGGGGATGTGGCGGGTCGCGAGCGCCCCGAACCCGGTCGAGACGCCGTACGTCGGGGTCTCGGCCGCCGCGAGTGCCTCGACGACACCGCGGGCCCGGTCGATGCCCGCCAGGGCCTCCGCGCTGAGGACCACCGGGGCGCCGTCGCGGGCCACGGCGACGACGTCGCCGAAGGAGACCGGTCCCGGCGTGAGCTCGACGGCCGGTGGCGGGGTGGGCGGCAGGACGGGGCGCGGGGCAGGGCGTGGGGGAGGGGGTGGGTTCGTCACCTCGTCATGGTGACGCATCCCTGTCGATCGGGACCGACCGGCGGACAAGCGTCGGCGCCCAGGCTTACAGTGCTGACATTGTGACGTGGCTCTCGCGAGCCGCGCCCCTGATGTGCTCCCACCCCGCTGTGACCTGGAGGCCTCGTGTCGTCCCCGCTCATCCGTTCCGAAGAGGTAGGCCGCGCCCGGCGGCCCGTCCGGGTCGGTCTCCGGATCGCCCTGCCCCTCGCCCTGACCGCAGCCCTCGTGGCCGCGGCGCTCGCCCTTCCGTCCGCGGACCTGGGCCCCACGCTGAGCCTGCGTGAGGAGAACGAGCTCATCAAGGCCGACAAGGGGCTGCCGCACGTCGACCCGGCCGGCACCCCGCTGCACACCCACGACCCCCGGTTCAAGAACGAGGTGTCGCGTGGCGGCGAGGCGGTCTCGGCTGCCAGCGCCGATCCCACGACGGCGGCGCAGGCGCGCGACGCGGCGTCGTACGTCGCCTCGGAGCGCGCCCTGCCCGACCCCGAGCTCACCGGCCTGGCGATCAAGCGCCAGCGCGCTCGCGTCCCGGTGAACCGCTACGACATGGCCGGCGGCTGCTACACGCTGCGCACCGTCCGCGGCGCCTACGTCCGAGGCTCCGGCGACGACCTCGTGCTCGGCAAGGGCAAGCGCCGCACGGCGGCGCGCTACACCTTCAAGGCCACCCGTCTCGGGTCCTACCTGATCTACGGCACCGGCGGGGTCTTCCTCGCCGGGGACTCCGGGGACGCGGTCAACGACTCCGAGCCCAGCCGCACCGCCGACTGGACCGCCCGGCGGGCCGGCAAGAAGGGCAAGCGCTACACCTTCAGCCTGCGCGGTGGTCGCGCCCTCAGCGCCCTGAAGGGTCGCCTGGTCACCTCCGAGACCGCCAAGCCGTTCGTGCTCGAGCGCGTCAAGGGCAAGGGGTGCGCGAGGTTCCCCGAGTCCCAGGTCAACGTCAAGGGCAAGCCGCACGCCGGCGTCTCCAGCTTCCAGGAGGTCCGTGGGTTCGTCGACGCCCACACCCACGGCATGGCCTTCGAGTTCCTCGGCGGCAACGTCCACTGCGGTCGCCCCTGGCACAAGTGGGGCGTGACCTTCGCCATGCGCGACTGCGTCGACCACACCCTCACCGGCGGCAACGGCGCCGCCCTCGAGACCTTCCTGTCCGGCGAGCCGAGCCACGACCCGGTGGGCTGGCCGACCTTCAAGGACTGGCCGGCACCCAACTCGCTGACCCACGAGGGCACCTACTACAAGTGGATGGAGCGGGCCTGGCGCGGCGGCCAACGCCTCTTCGTCAACCTCCTCGTGGAGAACAACAAGCTCTGCGAGGTCTACCCCCTCAAGCGCAACAGCTGCGACGACATGGACTCCATCCGGCTGCAGGCCAAGGACATGTACGCCTTCCAGGACTACATCGACGCCCAGTGGGGCGGCCCGGGCAAGGGCTTCTACCGGATCGTGAAGTCCCCGTGGGAGGCGCGCGAGGTCATCAACGAGGGCAAGCTCGCCGTCGTCATGGGCATCGAGACCAGCGTCCCCTTCGGCTGCACCTTCAAGTACGTCGGGGGCAGCGACATCGACGCCTGCACGGCCCAGCAGATCACCGACCAGATCGACGAGATGCACGCCCTGGGCGTGCGCCAGATGGAGCTGGTCAACAAGTTCGACAACGCCCTCGGCGGAGTGGCCGGAGACGCCGGTCCGACCGGCATCGTGATCAACGGCGCCAACTTCCTCGAGACCGGCACCTTCTGGGACATGGAGACCTGCGACCCGGCCGACACGGTCGACTCCGACAACCCGCAGGTGGCCTTCCCCGAGATCTCCGCCGAGCAGCAGGACGCGCTCTTCGGGGCCATCGGTGCCGTCTTCGGCGGCGTGCTGCCCGCAATCCCGCTGTACCCGCCGCCGGCGCACTGCAACCAGCGCGACCTGACGTCGCTCGGCGAGCACACGATCCGCGAGCTCGCCGAGCGCGCGATGATCTTCGACCCCGACCACCTCAGCGTGAGGTCGCGCTCGACGGCGCTCGACGTGATCGACGACCTCGGCTACCAGGGCGTCATCTCCAGCCACTCGTGGTCGACGCCGGACGCCTACACCCGGATCTACGAGGACGGCGGCTTCATCACGCCGTACGCCGGCGACTCCACGGGCTTCGTCGACAAGTGGCGCACCCACATCGGCTGGGCCGACGAGCGCTACTACTGGGGCATCGGGTTCGGCGCCGACATCAACGGCCTCGGCGCCCAGGGCGACCCGCGCGGCACCAACGTGGCCAACAAGGTCGACTACCCGATCACGGGGATCGGCGGCATCACCATCAAGAAGCAGCGCGCCGGCAAGCGGGTCTACGACATCAACGCCGACGGAGTCGCGCAGTACGGCCTCTACCCGGACTGGATCGAGGACCTGACCAAGGTCGCCGGCGCCAGCGGCGGCAAGGCCGACGGCGAGGCGATCTTCGACGACATGTCGCGCGGGCCCGAGGCCTACCTGCAGATGTGGGAGCGTGCCTACGGCATCGCCCCCGACTCCTGCCGCAACCCCGACCTGCGGATGACCACCCAGCGGCTGCGCTCAGTGGTCAAGCGCGGGATGACGACCACGCAGGTGATGCGGGCGGTCGGCCAGCCCTTCCAGCGGCTCGGCACGTCGTACGGCGTGTGCGTGCGCGGCGGCGACGCGGAGAGCCTGGCGATGATCGACTTCTCGGCCAAGGGCGTCGTGACCCGGGTCCGCGCCTGAGCCCGGGTCCCGTCGCATGCCTACCCGCAGGTGAAGTTACCTGCGGGTAGGATCCTTCTCACCCCAGGGGAAGCCTGACGCGAGACGCGGGGACCCCTAGGCTCGCCTCGTCCGCGGAGCCACGCGGCGCTCGTTCGACCCGGGAGTCCACTGCATGTTCCAGATCATCGCCATCGTCCTCTCGCTGGCCCTCACCGCGTGGGCCGTCGTGGCCGTGACCCTGACCGTCCGCCGGATGACGGCGACCATGCGCGTGGGGCAGCCGGCCGTCGGACGCACCGACGAGCCGGTGAAGCGGACCATCACGATGGTCAAGGAGACGTTCGGTCACACCCGGATGCTCCAGTGGACCTGGGTCGGGATCATGCACTGGTTCGTCTACCTGGCGTTCATCGTGCTGAGCACCGCGGTGGCCACCGGCTACGTGCAGCTCTTCAAGGCCGACTTCGTGCTGCCGATCATCGGTCACTGGTACCCGCTGGAGTGGCTCTACGAGGCGCTCGGGGTGCTCGGCACCGTCGGCATCGTCTTCCTGGCGATCTACCGCCAGAAGCACCACCCGCGCAGCCTCGGCCGCAAAAGCCGCTTCTTCGGCTCGACGGCCTGGCAGGCCTACTTCGTGGAGGCGTTCGTCCTCCTCGAGGGCAGCGCGATCCTCTTCATCCGCGGCGCCGAGTACAACCTGATCGCCGCCGAGGGCGGCGAGCACGGCAGCCGGGTGCACTTCCCGGTGAGCTCCTACTTCGGCGACGCCCTGTTCTCCAGCAACATCGGCACCCTCGAGAACACCATCTACGCGATCGCGCTGTTCAAGATCGTGTTGGCGATGATCTGGCTGCTGGTGATCGCCCGGAACATCACGATGGGTGTCGCCTGGCACCGCTTCACCGCCTGGCCCAACATCTGGTTCAAGCGCGAGTCCTCCGGCCGTACGGCGCTGGGTGCCGTCAAGCCGCTCACCTCCGACGGCAAGCCGATCACCCTCGACGACATCGACGACCTCGACGAGGACTCCAAGCTCGGCGTCGGTGCCGTGGAGGACTTCTCGTGGAAGGGCATCCTCGACTTCACCACGTGCACCGAGTGCGGACGCTGCCAGTCGCAGTGCCCCGCGTGGAACACCGACAAGCCGCTCTCCCCCAAGCTCCTGATCACCGCGCTGCGCGACGCGACGTACGCCAAGGCCCCCTACCTGACGGCACCCGAGGCAGAGCGCGAGGCACTGCTCGAGGGCGACACCGCGCTGAAGACCGAGGTCGAGCGTCCGCTCATCGGCGACACCGGAGGCCGGATGGACGGCATCGACGACGGCGAGTGGTTCTACAACCCCACCAACGGCTCCGCGGTGATCGATCCCGAGGTGCTGTGGAACTGCACCTCCTGCGGCGCCTGCGTGCAGCAGTGCCCGGTCGACATCGAGCACGTCGACCACATCATCGACATGCGCCGGCACGCGATCCTGGTGGAGTCGAACTTCCCCTCCGAGCTCAACGGTCTCTTCAAGGGCCTGGAGAACAAGGGCAACCCCTGGAACATGTCGGCCTCGGCCCGGATGGACTGGGCCAAGGGACTCGACTTCGACGTGCCGGTCGTGGGTGAGGACCTGGAGTCGCTGGAGTCCGTCGACTGGCTCTTCTGGGTCGGCTGCGCCGGCGCCTACGAGGACCGTGCCAAGAAGACCACCCGCGCGGTCGCCGAGCTGCTCAACATCGCCGGCATCTCCTTCGGCGTGCTCGGCAACGGCGAGACCTGCACCGGCGACCCGGCTCGCCGCGCCGGCAACGAGTTCGTCTTCCAGGGCCTCGCCCAGCAGAACGTCGAGACGATGAAGGAGTACAAGGTCAAGAAGGTCGTCTCGACCTGCGCCCACTGCTTCAACACGCTCAAGAACGAGTACTCCGAGTTCGGCATCGAGCTCGAGGTCGTGCACCACACCCAGCTGCTCAACCGCCTCGTGCGCGAGGGCAAGCTGACGCCGGTCAAGGACGGCGCCGGCGCCCACAAGCGCTCGATCACCTACCACGACCCGTGCTACATCGGTCGCCACAACGGCGTCTACACCCCACCCCGCGAGCTGCTCGAGATCCTCCCCGGCGCCGAGTTCGTCGAGATGGAGCGCAACTCCGAGCGATCCTTCTGCTGCGGCGCCGGTGGCGCGCGCATGTGGATGGAGGAGAACATCGGCGAGCGGATCAACGTCAACCGCACCAAGGAGGCCGTCGGCACCGGCGCGGACCAGATCGCGGTCGGCTGCCCCTTCTGCCGGGTGATGCTCTCCGACGGGCTGACCATGCAGCAGAGCAAGGGCGAGGCCCGCGAGGAGGTCGAGATCCTCGACGTCGCGCAGATGCTCCTCGCCTCGGTCAAGGGCGAGCAGGCCACCAAGCTCGCGCCCGGGGAGGGCGCCGCGGCCGCCCCGGCGGCCAAGAAGGCCGCCCCGGAGAAGCCGGTCGAGACCAAGGCGGAGCCGGAGGCCGGTGACGTCACGACCGAGGAGCCCGAGAGCACCGTCACCGAGACGGCCGACGCCGGCCCGGCGGCCAAGGCCTCGGGAGGGTCGTCGCTGTTCGACGATGCCGCCGACACCCCCGCCGAGACCGCCGACCAGGACAAGGCTCCCGCCGAGGAGGCCCAGGCAGCCAAGCCGGCGTCGTCGGGCGGGTCGCTCTTCGACGTGGGCGGCGACGACGACGTCCAGGACGAGCCCGCCGCGACGACGGAGTCCGCAGCACCGGCCGAGAAGAGCGAGCCCGCGGCGACGAAGGTCGCCGACGAGTCCGACGGACTCGGCAGCGGATCGCTGTTCGACCTGGGTGGCGACGAGCCCGAGACCCCGGCGCCCGAGCCGACGCCCGACGGGAAGGCGGACGACAAGGCAGACGAGAAGGCGGACGAGAAGGCGGAGGACGCCGCGGAGGCCACGTCGACGCCCGCCTCCGAGGCTGCGCCGGCCGAGAAGTCCGCGCCGGCGGAGAAGTCCGCGCCGGCGGAGCCGAGCACCGACCTCGGGTCGGGCGGCTCGCTGTTCGACCTCCCAGCACCGGCGGAGCCGGAGCCGAAGGCGGCTGCCGAGCCCGAGACCAAGACAGCGCCGGAGCCGGCGGCCGAGGAGCCCGAGCCCGAGGCTGCCCAGGCTCCCGAGACTCCCGAGCCGGCAGCGGAGCCGGCACCTGCGGTCGACCTCAACGCCGGGGGGTCGCTGTTCGACATCGCTGCGGCCGAGCCGCCGGCAGCCCAGGCGGCCCCGTCGGCCACCCCGTCGGCGTCCCAGACCGAAGCCGGCGACGCCGCCGACGTTGCTGAGGAGGCAGCCGAGCCCGAGGCAGCGACGCAGAGCGCGCCCGTGGCCGACCTGTCGTCGGGCGGGTCCCTGTTCGACATCGCCGCCCCGGAGGCGGCCGAGTCCACCGCTGCCCCCGAGAAGGCCGCCCCCGAGAAGGCGGCTCCCAGCGAGCCGGCCGCCGAGACGAACGCGGAGCCCGAGGCTGAGTCGTCCGAGCCCGAGGCACCGTCGGGTGGTGCCGCTGTCAGTGCGGCCGCGACCGCGGCTGCCTCCACGGCCGAGTCCGAGTCCGAGCCCGAGTCCGAGCCCGAGGCCGAGGCAGCGCCGGCACTGGAGCCCGCGGCCGCGTCCGACGCGGAGGCCGAGTCCGAGCAGGAGCCGGAGCCCGAGCCGGAGCCGGAGCCGGAGCCGGAGCCGGAGCCGGACGAGAAGCCGAAGGCCGCGCCCGCACCGACGAACAACGGTGAGGCCCACCAGCCCCGCACGGACGCCGACATCAGCGAGGCCGGATCCCTGTTCGACCTCTGAGCCGTGGTCGGGCGACGTCCGCGTCGCCCGACTCCGCCTCCGCGCCGCCACCCACGGCGTACATTGAGGGGCGGAGGCCGGATGGACCACGACGAGTACGTCGCTGCGCGCTACGGGCGCCTGCTCGAGTACGCCGCCGAGCTGGGGTGCCCGGAGAAGGTCGCGGTCGACCAGGTCGACTGGGTCCTGGAGGAGCAGCGCCGTCACATCGCCAAGGCCGACGACCCGGACCCGGGCGTGCGGGAGGCGTTGGCCCGGCACATCGCCGGTGAGCCCGAGCCCCGCACGTCGCTGGCGTCCTACGCGGCGGTGGGCGTGGTGCTGGTGCTGGTCGCCGCCGCGGTGGTCCTGTGGCGCCCCCGCGAGCCACCGCCGTTGCCGTCGCTGTTCGGCTACGACGCAGCCACGGCCACTCGGGTTCTCAGCGACGCCGGGTACGACGTGGTGACCCTGGCCGAGGAGTCCTGCGAGCCTCGCGGGCTGGTCCTCGCCGCCGACCCGGTCCCCGGCACCCGGGTGCGTCCGGGGCGGACCGTGACGCTCAGCTCCTCGGCGCCGAACGATCCCCGCTGCCTGGCCGATCACGACGCCCGCGCGGCCGCCTGGGAGTTCGTGGGGTTCGTCCGCGGCGGGGAGGCCCCCGCCTTCGCCGCCGTGGTGACCGTGTACCTCGACGGGGAGCCGTTGGCGCTGCTGAGCGGACGCGACGCGGCCGACTCCCGGTCGTGGACCGAGCCCCTCGTGCTGATCGAGCGCGCCGCGACCCAGGTGGTCGGCACGCGCAGCGCGATGCCGCGCCTGGACGTGTCGATGGCCCTGCCCCTCCCCCTCCCGTGCGGGGTCGCCCTGCCCGCCTCCTACGAGGACCGGGAGTCGCTGCGCTTCTCGATCGTGGGCTCCACGGACCTCGACGACGTCAGGTGCCCGCTGACCGTCGACCTCTACCGGGACGCCGCCGACCAGATCGAGGCCGTGTCGATCTTCCAGTCGACCCGACCCGCCGATCAGCGCGTGCCCGAGAGCGCCAGCGACTCGTAGACCTCCAGGTGCGCCCGCGCCGCGGCACCCCAGGTGAAGCCACGTGCCAGCTCCCGGCCCGCGGCGGCCGCCGGCGGGGAGGACAGCACCGTGTCCAGCCGCTGCGCGATGGTGACGGGGTCGGTGGCGTAGGAGACCGTCTCGCCGAAGACCTCGCGCAGCACCGGGAGGTCGCGGGCCACGACCGGGACGCCGGCCGTCAGCGCCTCGAGCGCCGCGAGTCCGAAGCCCTCCTTGGTCGAGACCATCGCGAGGGCCGCGGCCTGGGCGACCAGGCTCGGCAGGTCGTCCTCCCCGACGGTGCCGACGATGTCGGGGACGATGCCGAGCTCGACCGCGCGCCGCTCGAACGCCGCACGGTAGTCGCGGTAGTCGAAGAGCGTCTCCCCGCCGCCGAGGACCAGGCGCAGCCCGGGACGCGTGGCGCGGAGCAGCGCGAAGGCCTCGAGGAGGTCGATGCTGCCCTTGCGCGGCTCGATGCCCCCGAGCGCGAGGACATAGGCACCGAACCGCTCCGCCCACCGAGCCCGTCCCGCGCCGTCCGCGGCACCGGCCTCGAAGCGCGCGGCGTCGACCCCGTTGGGGATCACGGTCGGCCGCAAGCCCCAGCCGTCGTCCACCTCCCGGGCGACCGCGGCCGAGACGCAGATCCGGTCGGTGGGGCCCACGACCGCTCGTTCGTGGCAGGCGACCAGCTCCGGCGTCGTGAAGGTGTCGAGGTGGTGGATCGTGCGCACGCACCCACCGGACGCCATGGCGGCGTTCGCACTGATGCAGTCCTGGGCGTGCACGACGTCGTACGACGCGCGCTCGGACGAGAACGCGCGGCCGAGCACGTCGATCGAGCGCAATATCCGCGCCCCGACCGACTCGCCGTCGCCGAGGTCCGCGAAGGGAACCGCCCGCACGGTCACCGAGTCCGCGACGGGGCGGAAGAACGTGGTGTCGCCGCCGCGGCCCAGCGTCCAGACGTCGACGTCCACCCCCAGCGTCGCGAGGGCCTCGGCGAGCGCCAAGGTGTGCACGACGCCGCCGCGCGGGCGGGTCGAGTAGGTGAGCAGCGCCAGCCTCATCGGCGTCGCCCGTAGGCGTCCGGCGAGAGCTCCTGCAGGTGGTGCAGCACCCGCCGCGAGCGCGTCACCTCGGTCTCGACGTCGATCTCGGCGACAGCGAGGCCGCCCTTGGACGTGGTGCGCGCCAGGATGTCGCCTCCGGGGCCCACGACCTTCGCCTGCCCGAGGAAGCGCAGTCCGCCCATCACGCCGGTCTGGTTGGAGGAGACCCAGACGACCTGGTTCTCGGCGGCCCGTGCGCAGTCGTAGAGGTCGAACAAGCGGGACTGCCGGTCCTGGGGCAGGCGAGAGGCCCGGTCGGTCACCGACGCCGGCCAGGCGGACAGGCAGGCCAGGACCGTGGCGCCGTCGAGCGCCAGGGAGCGCGCGGCCTCGGGGAAGGTCTTGTCGTAGTCGATCAGCATGCCGACCCGACCGACGGGAGTCTCGAAGGCCGCGAAGCCGTCGCCCGCGGCGTAGACCAACGACTCGCCGGCAGGCTGGTGCACCTTCCGGTGCCGGCCGAGGATCCCGTCCCCGCTCACGCACAGGGCGGAGTTGTAGAGGCGCGCCCCGTCCTCCTCGGCGTACCCGAAGCAGATCACCATCGGCCCGGCCATCGCGATGACGCGGCCGACCTCGAAGGAGTCCTCCGTCAATGCCGGCGGCAGGGCCGTCGGGTCGGGACGGCGCAGGTCCGACAGGTAGCCACCCAGGGTGGCGTCGGGCAGCACGAGCAGGTCGACGCCCGCTGCGCGGGCGTCCGCGACGATGCCCTCCAGCTTGGCCAGCGCCCGGTCGAGGTCACGACCGAAGTGGGCCGCGACCGCGCCGATCCGCACCAGTCCCATCCGCTGCCGCCCTAGCCGGTCGCGCCGGCGGACTCGGGTGACGGACGCTGGTGTGCCGACCCGGTGATGCACCCGGCCACGTGCTCGGCGTCGCGGGCGATGCCCAGGAACCGGCCGGAGCCCCAGGTGTGCAGCCACGGCAGCCCGAGCACGTAGAGCCCGGGGGCGGACGTGACCCCGCGGGTGTGCATCGGCCGGCCGGTGCCGTCGAAGACGCCCACCTGGGCGAAGCGGTAGTCGGCTCGGTAGCCGATCGCCCAGATGACGGTGGTGACCTGCTCGGCGGCCAGGTCGAGCGAGACCGGGTCCGCCTGCGGCACCCAGGTCGGCTCGTACGGCGATCCGGGCGGGGCCTCGACCCCGCTGGCCGCGATGTGCCGGTCGATGTCGCGACAGATCGAGTTGTACACGGCGTCGGCGTGGTCGAGCGCCTCGGTGAGGGTCGGGAGGAAGGTGAGGTCGGTGCCGCGTCCGTGGTCCAGCATCCCGTAGAGGCGCATCCCCTCGGCGGCGAACTGGCGCAGGTCGATGTCGCGACCGCCATCGCGACCGGTCACGTAGTGGTTGGTCTTCTCGCGCGCGGTGGCCCCACCCGGGTACTGCGCGACCGGGGTGTCGTAGAGACCCATGTCGGAGAGCCAGGTCATCGAGTCGCGGCCACGGTAGCTGCGCGCGACCCGAGGGGCGTCGCCGAGAGCGAGGTGGACGGTGCGTCCGGCGAGGTGGAGGTCCTCGGCGATCTGCGCTCCGGACTGACCGGAGCCGACGACGAGCACGGCACCGTCGGCGAGCTCCTCGGGGTTCCGGTACGCCGCCGACTCGAGCTGGGTGATCGCCGGGTCGAGAGCGGGAGCCCAGGGCGGGACGATGGGCACGTGGTACCCGCCGGTCGCCAGGACCACGTGGTCGGCCTCCCAGGTCTCCGGTCCGCGAGCGCCGTCGGTGGTCAGGACGAAGCCCCCGCCCGCGCGCTCGGTCAGCCGGGTGACCCGGGTGTGCTCGAGCAGGGGCGGGTCGAAGGTGGCGGCATAGCCGCCCAGCCAGTCGACCACCTCGTCGCGGGTCATGAAGCCGTCCGGGTCGTCCCCGTCGTAGACGTAACCGGGGAGCCGGCAGTGCCAGTTGGGCGTGACCAGGGTGAAGTTGTCCCAGCGGGTGTCGGCCCACTCGTGCGCGGCGGTGACGGCCTCGAGGACCACGTGCTCGACGCCGGAGCGCTTGAGGTGCCAGCTCACCGAGAGACCGGCCTGACCACCGCCGACCACGGCGACGGGGAGCACGTGAGAGGGCGGGTGGTGGGACATCACCGAACCTCCGTGCCGGGAAGCGGCGGCCACATCCGGACGACCTCGACGAGGTCGTCCGCACGGTAGTGGGCCGCGGAGCGGGTCAGCGTGTCGGTGGTGGCGACGGCCGAGGTGCACGCGAAGCCGAACTTCTCCTTCACCCGGGCGCTGGCGACCTCGAGGGCCGTCGTGCTGCGACGCAAGAAGTCCTCGACGGTGTACGTCGTCTCGGCGCTGAGGTGGTCGTGCATCACCAGCGAGGGCGAGTAGCAGTGCTCGACGCGGCCGTCGGGCCACCGCACCGAGAAGGTCATCTCAGGCATGGATGCTCCGGCTCTCGACGTCGTACAGCTCCGGCCTCCGGTCGCGCAGGTGGAACATCGAGCGCCGCGCGGTGTCGAGGGCCTGGCCGAGGTCGATGGAGGCGACCGCCATCCCCTCCTGCACCCCGGTGGTGGCCACGATGTCGCCGCCGGGCCCGACGACCTTCGCGTTGCCGACGAATCGCAGCGACCCGAAGGTGCCGGTCTGGTTGGCAGCCAGCCAGACGATCTGGTTCTCCAGGGCCCGCGCCTGGTCGAAGATGTTGAACCGATGGGTCCAGCGGTCCTCGGCCAGCGAGGCCGCGCCCGCGGTGCGCGAGGCCGGCCAGGCCGAGATGCAGGCCACGACCTCGGCGTCGTCCAGGGCGAGTGCCCGCGCCGCCTCGGGGAAGGCCTTGTCGTAGCAGATGAGCAGACCCATCCGCCCGACCGGGGAGTCGAAGGCGCGGAACTCCTGCCCGGCGCTGTAGTAGAGGCTCTCCCCCAGGGGCTGGTGGACCTTGCGGTAGACGCCGAGCACCCCGTCGCCGGTGACGGCCGCGGCCGAGTTGAAGCGCTCCCCGTCGCTGCCGCCGCCCTCGCAGAATCCCACGACCACGGTCATCTCGCGGGCCATCGCGGCGATGCCAGCCAGCTCGGGGCCACCGAGGTCCATCACCGGCGGGAGGTCGTCGGGACGCTCGTCGTGGGTGCCGTCCCGACCGCTGCCGAGCACCGACAGGTACCCGCCGAGGCAGGCCTCGGGCAGCGCCAGCAGCGAGACCCCACGGGCGCGGGCGTCCTGGATGAGGGAGCCGATCCGGGCGAGGTTGTCCTCGACGTCGCGGCCGAAGCTGCCGCCGACGGCGGCCATCGTGATCGGGTGGGTCATCAGGGTCGTCCGTTCGTGAGTCCGGTGACGGTGGAGGAGATCGCCTCGGTGACGACGCCGTCGGGCCAGCGCAGGCCGACCCCGACGCCATCGGTGAGCTCACCGCACGAGGCGGTGGTGAGGAAGCCGGGCAGCCCGCTCCCGGGTACGGCGCCACTGGGGGCGCGCTCTGCGGTGACCATCGCGAAGCCCGGGAAGCAGGTCAGCCAGTCGCCGTACGACGCGCCGACGGGGGTCGGGATCGCGGCCACGTCGAGCACCGCCCGGCACCCGCTCGCCTCGGCCAGCATCCCGGCGGTGCCGACCAGCCCGCTCATCGACACGTCCTTGGCGGCCGTGGGTCGGAGCGCCGGCACGACGGCCGCGAGAGAGCGCAGCTCGGCAGCGGTGTGGTGGGAGGAGGAGTCCCACTGGGAGCCGGTGTAGCCCGGCCGCCAGCCGCCGGTGAGGTCGGCGGTGACCCGCAGGCTCTCGCCGGGGCTGCCGCCGCCTCCCGGGACGGGCGCACCGGTGCGACCCAGTGCCGTGACCGAGAGCGCAGCCGGTACGCCGAGCTGGGTGTGGCCGCCGAGGACCGGGACCCCCCAGGCCTGCGAGGCCTCGCTCAGCCCTCGCAGGACACGACGCGCGAAGGAGGCGTCGCGGGCCCCGACGGCGTCGAGCATCCCGACGGGGCTCGCCCCCATCGCCGACAGGTCGTTGAGGTTGACCAGCACCGCGCACCAGCCCGCCCACTCGGGGTCGCGCTCGACCATCGAGGGCAGGATGGCGTCGCAGGCGGCGATCACGTCGGTGCCGGGCACCGGGGCCCCGTCGTCGCCGATGAAGCCCGGACCTCCGCCGCCGTACGGCTGCTGCTGGAGGCCGGAGAGCAGCTCACCGAGCGCGGCCTTGGTCGCCTCGGCCAGGCGCTGCACCCGCGCGATGGGCCAGTCGACGAGCACATGGGCGCGCCCGTGCAGGTGCACCCGCTCGCGCGGGACCCAGCCGAGGCGACGGAAGAGCGGCTCGTTGCCGGCCTGCACGGTGGCGTCGAAGCGCAGGGCGCCGACCGACTCGGCGGTGGCGCAGGCCGCCCGCACGAGGGCGGCGCCCACGCCGAGGAGCAGGCGTGCGTCGCTGGCCACGACCAGACGGCTCCCGCGCCACCAGCCGAGGTCATGGCCGTCGGGGCCACCGAGCGCGGCGGGGGCCGGGTGGAGTCGCACGCCGCCGAGCACCTCCCCCGTCGAGGTCCTCGCCACCAGCACGATGGTCCGGGGATCGTCGTCGTGGTCGTCGAGGTCGGAGCCCGCGAACAGCCCCTGCTCGGCGACGAACACGTCGCGACGCAAGCGGTGGTAGTCCTCGATCTCGGCGCGAGAGGCGGCGCGGACGACGACGAAGCTCTCGCCCCCGACCGCCGCAGCCCGGCGCGCACCGAGCAGGACGACGTCGTCGAGCAGGTGGCTGGTCATGCTGATTCCGAGCAGGAGCCCAGCGCCGAGCACGCGCCGCAGGCGGCGCACCCGGCGGCCTGGCCGGAGCCCAGCATCCCGTGCCGCCGCAGGGCGGCGGCGACCCGGCTGGTCACGTCGTAGGTGACGTCACGCGGCGGAGCGCCGACCCCGTCGACGTCGGTGGCGAGGGTGCCGGCCAGCGGCCGGAACGGCACGACGAACGGGTAGACGCCCATCGCGATGAGCTCCTCGGCTCCCGCGACCAGCTCGTCGGGATCCTCGCCGAGGCCGACGAGCAGGTAGGTGGAGACCTGGTTCCAGCCGAAGACGCGCACCGCCTCGGTCCAGGCCGCGCGGTACTCCGTCATCGGGACCGAGCCCTTGCCCGGCATCCACCGCGCGCGTACGTCGTCGTCGAGCGACTCGACGTGGATGCCGATCGAGCGGGCTCCGGCGTCGTACAGGTCCTGGATCGTCCGCAGGTCGCCCGGTGGCTCGCACTGCACCTGGATCGGAAGGTCGGGGAGCACCTCGCGCACCGCGCGCACGCAGCGCGCGAGGTGGGTCGCACCCCGGTCGCGACCGTTGGAGGTCCCGGTGGTCATCACCATCTGGGTGATGCCGTCAAGGTCGTAGGCCGCGCGCGCGACCTCGGCGATCTGGGCCGGCGACTTCACCGCGACGGTCGCACCGGCGCTGAGCGACTCCTCGATCGCGCAGAAGCGACAGCGTTGCGCGACGTCGTAGCGCACACAGGTCTGCACGACCGTGGTGGCGAGCACGCTGGAGGAGTGCAGGCGGGCGATCTGCTCGTAGGAGACGCCGTCGGCCGTGGTGAGGTCGTAGAAGCGTGGCCTGGCCACGCTCTCGACCCCCATGCCCGTGTCGGCGCCGTCGAGCAGCAGCTTGCCGCCCCGGACCGAGTACGGGCTGCGAGGGTTGAGCGGGATGGCCGCACCGACACCGTCCAGGAGGACGTGCCCGTCGTCGCTCGGCCCGGCACCGGACCTGCGCGAGACCGGGGCGTCGAGCAGCCGGATCCCCTGGATCGCGACGTCGACGCGCGTGCTGCTGGGCGTCGGCCCGGGCAGTGGCCCGGGGCTCGGGGCGGCCATCTCACTCATGTCGCCCAGCCCTCAGAGGTTGTAGACGGAGTTGATGATGGCGCCCTTGTTGGCGAAGTGGATGACCGCGTCCTGCACGTCGAGCGGGTGGCAGGGGATGACGCCTTCGATCAGGTCCTCCTCGCGCTGGCCGTGCAGCGCCATGCCGAAGCGGCAGCACAGCACGGTGCCGCCCTCACCGATGAACGTCTTGATGGCGTCGTTCATGTTCTGGTTGCCCGGGAACGCCACGTCGCCGGTCGTCGGGAAGCCTCGGGTGTCGGCGCAGGCCAGGGCGCCGGGACCGTAGAAGTAGAGCGTGGCGTCGAAGCCCTTGCGCAGCGCCCGCGTGGTCTGGAGGACCGCGACGAACGACACCGAGCTCTCGTGCGGGATGCCGTGCACCAGCGTGAGCCAGGCCTGGCCCTCGCTGGCCTGGTAGTCGGGGAAGAGCTTGGTGGAGCCGTAGAGATTGGTGCCCTTGGCCTGGCTCGGGTGCGGGATCTCCGCCGTGGACTTCGCCATCGCGGCGAGGATCTCATCGTCATACACGGACATGTGGTGTCTCCTCGGTTGGGCGGTGCTGGACAGTGCTGGGCTGGACGGTGCTGGACAGTGCTGGACTGGTGGTGCTCTCTCAGCCGTAGAGGGCCTCGAAATTCGTGGTGAAGAAACCCTTCGCCAGCTCGCCGTCGCCGGCGACCGCTGCCAGACGTGCGTGCTCACCGGCGTAGTCACCCCAGGGCGTGTCGGTGGCGAAGAGGATCCGGTCGTGCCCGATGCCGCGCTCCTCGATCTCGGCGACCAGCCACGCCGGCGCGAAGCCGATCGCCCAGCTGGTGTCGGTGTAGACCTGCTTTCCGGCCTCGATCCAGTCGAAGAGCCGGCTGCCGATGAGCTTCATGTGCCCGCTCATCCCGCCGCCCAGGTGGACCAGGTGGATCTTCGTGTCGTCGCCGTAGCGCTCGACGAGGGTGCCGATCTGGTCGACGTCCGAGGCTGCGCCCGGCGAGGTGTGGACGTGGACCACGAGACCGAGATCGGCCGCGGTGGTGAAGATCCGGTCGATCTGCTCGGCACAGTCGGGGTCCGTAGGGCTACCCCCCAGCAGGAAGCTCGTCTTGAGTGCCGCGACGCCGTCCTCGACCGCGAGGCGCAGAGCCGCCTCGTTGCGCTCTGCGTCGCTCGCCTTGGGCGAGACCCAGAGACCGCACCGGACGCGATCGTCCTGCTGCGCGGCCTCGAGGGCCAGGTGGTTGAGGTCGAAGGACACCTGGGGGTCGGGGACGCCGTAGTTGGGCAGCACGAGCGTCCGCTCCACGCCCTCCGCGTCGAGCGAGGCCAGGAAGTCGGCGACCGTCGCCGTGGCGCTGAGGTCGGCGGTGATGGCCGGCCCGCCGTAGAAGGGGTACGCCGGCAGCACGCCGATGTGGCGGTGAGCGTCGTGGGTCGGCGTCCTGAGCATGCGACCCAGTCCACGGCCGCGGTGTTTCCGAATGGTTGCGGGTGGAATACGAAGCGCTGCTCGGCTCGTAAGTTCTGGGTAACCCCGGTGATGTTCCGCAGGGAGGGTGTGGCCGCGAGCGTGGTCGACCGGCGTCCCTCGTGGTCGGTGTGGCGCCCGCGCGCATGGTCGACCGGCGTTCCTCGGGTTGGGTGTGGCGCCCGCGCGCTTAGTCGACCCCTCTTCGTGGTTGGTGTGGCGCCCGCGCGCGTAGTCGACCGGGTCTCGCCGTCAAGGATCGCCTGCGGCACCCGCTTCGCGGTGCCTGCGGCATCCGTTGACTGCGAGCCTCTCCCGGTCGACGGGCGGCGCGCTCAACAGCGAGGGCTCCGCCCACGCCGCCGCATGCGCGGGCGCCACACCCGTCACATGGCTCACAACCTCGTGCCGAGTGGGCACGAACGACAGGGTTGCGGCCGATTTTCGTGTCGTTTCTGCCCAACCGATGAGCGACTGTGACTCATGTGACGGGTGGGGCCGCGCTTGCGCGGGTGGCGCCACCGAGCGCAGCGAGGGGGCTCCGCCCCGTGCGCCGTACAAGCCGACCTACCGGGTCCCGCAGTCAAGGACGGCCGCAGGCCGCCGCGAAGCGGGCGAGCGCAGCTCGATCCTTGACGGCGGGAGCAGGTCGGCTACGCGCGCGGCCCCACCACCGCAACCACCAGGGCCAGCCCGAAGGGCGCAGCCGCAACGGAGCGGCCCCACCACCGGGGACCAGCGAGGCCAACCCCGAGAGGTCAGCCGAGCGCGGCGACCGCCGCGTCGTAGTCGGGCTCCTGAGCGATCTCGGGGACCAGCTCGGTGTGGAGCACCGAGCCGTCGGCGTCGACGACGACGACCGAGCGGGCCAGCAGCCCCTCGAACTTGCCGTCGACCATGGCCACGCCGTAGTCCTGGCCGAAGCTGGACTTGAAGCCGGAGGCGGCGGTGACGTTCTCGATGCCCTCGGCGCCGCAGAAGCGGGCCTGGGCGAAGGGGAGGTCGTTGGAGACACACACCACGACGGTGTTGTCGAGGCCGGCGGCGAGCTCGTTGAACTTCTTCACGCTCGCCGCGCACACGCCGGTGTCGACGCTCGGGAAGATGTTCAGCACGGTGCGGGTGCCCGCACCCAGCGTCACGTCGCTGAAGTCGGAGCCGGTGAGGCTGAAGGCAGGGGCGGCGGAACCGACCGCGGGGAGGTCGCCGACGGTGGTGACGGGGTTGCCCCCGAGTGCAGTAGTGGCCATGGCTCATGTCTAGCAGCCCGTGGCGCACGGCGGCCGACGGGTCCGCCGTACGGAGGACCGGTCACAGACCCCAGGAGACCGCGGTGCGCTGCTCGGAGAGGTCCCACAGCCGCCGGGCCACCTCGGCGTCCTGGGCCTGCTTCGAGCGCGGGTTGGGGCCGGGCGCGCCGCGCAACCCCTGGAAGCCGCTGGGCCCGATGTAGCTGTTGGCCGGCAGGTCGGCCACCACGGCGTGCACGGTCGGCCGTGCCCCGAACTCGGCGCTGGTCGCGACGAGCTTGTTGCCCACCCACATCAGCTTGTTCATCAGCGGGTTGGCGTGGTGGGTCTGCAGGTTGGTCGCCGAGTAGCCGGGGTGAGCAGCGTGCGCGGTCACCGAGGACCCCGCCTCGGTGAGACGGCGCTGCAGCTCGGCGGTGAACAGGAGGTTGGCCAGCTTGGACTGCTGGTAGGCACGCGTCGGCTTGTAGGCACCCTCGAGGTCCAGGTTGTCGAGGTCGACCTGGGGACCGTTGTGCAGGCCCGAGGAGACCGAGACGACCCGGTCGGTGATGTGCGGCAGCAACAGGTTGGTCAGCGCGAAGTGGCCGAGGTGGTTGGTGCCGATCTGCCGCTCGAAGCCGTCGACGGTGCGCCCCTCGGCGACCATCATGATCCCGGCGTTGTTCACCAGCGTCGTGATCGGCTCGTCCCAGGCGCCCGCGAAGGCGTGCACCGACGCGAGGTCGGCCAGGTCGAGCCGGCGTACGTCGGTCCGGCCGGCGATCTGGGCAGCGGCGGCCTCCCCCTTGGCGACGTCGCGCACCGCCAGGACGGCCTTGCCCCCGGCGCCGGCGAGCTTCTTGGCGGCCTCGAGACCGATGCCGGAGTTGGCCCCGGTCACCACGTAGGTGGAGCCGGTCAGATCGGGCAGGGGCGGCGCAGCAGACATGTCAGGTCCTCTTCGTCGGTCACAGCGAGCGCGGGTGGGCCGGTCTGGTCGACCCCAGTCTGGCGGACCGCCGGTGAGCTGGGGCTCAGAGGGCGCTCGAGAACGCCTCGGTGCCCTTGGCCAGCCGCAGACCCTTGATCACCGAGGTGGCCTTGGCGAACCTGAGCTCGCGCAACAGGTCCCCCGTGCCGTTGGCCAGGGGAAGCGGCGCGATGGCGACCGTCGACAAGGTGCCCACGGCCTTGCCGGCCCGGTTCATGAAGCCGGAGCCCGAGTCGCCCGGGATCCCCGGGGTGAGGGTGTAGACCTGGTGGTTCCAGCCATCGTCGGAGGCCGTGTCCCCGAGCGCGATGCCGAGCTTGGGCGAGAGCAGCTCGAGCCCGCCGCGCAGGCTGGAGTTGCCGTAGCTGTAGACGCGGTCGCCGAGGCTGGTGCCGTTCTTGTCGATGCCGGTCGGTCCCCCGTAGAAAGGCACCGACGGGTTGACCTTGCCGATGTCGCGAGCGCGCACCTTGACCAGGGCGAAGTCGTTGTACTCGCACGTCGGGCCGTCGGTGGTGCCGGCCTCGTCCATGGCCAGCCACGACGAGTAGACCAGCGTGCCGCGGCCCAACGTGGTGCCGCCGCTGACGACGCTGCCCCCGCTGACGAAGTCCACCCGGGTGCCGAGCGGCTGCGAGGAGACCTGACAACCGTTGGTGTCGGTGGCCTCGCCCTTACCGGCGCAGTGTGCGGCGTAGCCGACGAACACGTTGCCGACCGCATCGGTGAAGACGAAGTTGGCGGTGCACTGTGCCCCCGCCGTGTACATCATCACGCCGGGGGTGATCGTGGCCTGGCCGGCTGCGGCCCAGTCCGAGTGACGCGCCGAGCGCTTGCGCTTCTTGTTCGCCAGGCGGTCCCGCGACGACGAGACGGTGGCCACCCCAGCGGCGCTCGCGACCGTGACCGCACCCGGTGGGGCCGCCTCGACGGGCGCCGTCGGGGCGAGGACACCGGCCCCGGCCAGGGCCAGGCCGCTCACGGCGACGAGCAGGCGGCGTACGGCTGGGTGCGACTTCATCGGGCTTCCGATCGTGGAGGAGGAAGGGGTAGCTGGCCAACGACGCGCAGGGGGCGCGGGTTACGCCGCCTGGGGACAACCGCAGGTGACCCGGTCGGGTCGGGGAACTTACGAACTGGTGACGTCCCACTCCGGGGTGACGACGACGTCGGCGCCGTGGGTCATGGTGGACGGGCACCACCGACCGACGAACACCGTGACAGGCCACTCACCCTTCGAAAGGCAGGCCGAGCACATGACGGCGACACCGACAGCGCCACCCGGCTGGGACGCCGAGTCCCTGGTCGACCGCTTCACCGAGGTCCGCGCCCACACCGAGTCGCTCGCGGCTCCGCTCTCGCCGGAGGACCAGACCGTCCAGTCGATGCCGGACGTGTCCCCCACCAAGTGGCACCGTGCCCACGTGACGTGGTTCTTCGAGACCTTCGTCCTCGCCGAGCACGAGCGCGACTTCGCGCCGTTCCAGGACCAGTACTGGTTCCTGTTCAACAGCTACTACGAGACCCTGGGCGCCCGCTACTCCCGCGCCGACCGCGGGTTCATCACCCGTCCCGGCGCCCACGACGTGGGCGTCTACCGACGTCAGGTCGACGACCGGATGCGCGACCTGGTCACCACCCTGGGCCGGACGGACCAGGGCAGCCTCGACAAGCTGAGCGCCACGATCGAGCTCGGTTTCCACCACGAGCAGCAGCACCAGGAGCTGCTGCTCATGGACATCAAGCACGTGCTCTCGCGCAACCCCCTCCAGCCCGTGTACGCCGGCACCGCGAGCGCGCGGTGCGAGCCGGACGACCTCGGCTGGGTCGAGGTCGAGGGCGGCCTCGTCGAGGTCGGTCACCGAGGCGACGGCTTCAGCTTCGACAACGAGCTACCGCGCCACCGCCAGTGGCTGGAGCCCTACCGCATCGCCGACCGACTCGTGACCAACGGCGAGTGGCGCGCGTTCATGGAGGACGGCGGCTACCGCCGCCACGAGCTGTGGCTCTCCGACGGCTGGGCCAAGGTCAACGCCGAGCAGTGGCGGGCGCCGTTCTACTGGAGCGAGCACGACGGGGTCTGGCTCGAGCACACCCTCAACGGCACCGCACCGGTCAACCCCGGCCTGCCGGTCAGCCACGTCAGCTTCTACGAGGCCGAGGCCTTCGCCACCTGGGCCGGCAAGCGGCTGCCCAGCGAGGCCGAGTGGGAGCACGCCGTCGTGAGCGACGGGCAGGGAGGCGCGGCGGGCGGTACGCCCCACGGTGGCGGCGTGGTCAACCTCGCCGACACCACGACGTACCACCCCACCGCCGCGACGCCGCACGAGCAGAGCACCCCGCGGCTGCGCCAGGTCTACGGCGACTGCTGGGAGTGGACCTCCTCGGCGTACCATCCCTACCCCGGCTTCCACCCGCCGGAGGGCGCGATCGGCGAGTACAACGGCAAGTTCATGTCCAACCAGATGGTGCTCCGCGGCGGGTGCGCGCTGACCCCGCCGGGCCACGCCCGCGCCACGTACCGCAACTTCTTCCCCCACGCCTCACGCTGGGCCCTGTCCGGGGTCCGTCTCGCCGACGGTGGCGCTCCGCGTCCCTCCGACTCCGACCTGGAGAGCCCATGAGCAGCCCCGCACCCGTCGTCTCCGTGCTCCTCGACCCCGACTGGGCCGCCGGCAGCCTGGTTGACGACGTACGTCGCGGTCTCGGCGCCAAGCCGCTGCGACTGCCGCCCAAGTGGCTCTACGACGACGAGGGGTCGCGCCTGTTCGACCTGATCACCCGGCTGCCGGAGTACTACCCGACCGAGGCGGAGCGGGCGATCCTCGACCTGCACGGCGCCGACATCGCGGCGGCCTGCGACGCCTCCACGCTCGTCGAGCTCGGCAGCGGCACCAGCGACAAGACGCGGGTGCTGCTCGACGCCTTCGACGCCACCGGCCGGCTGCGGCGCTTCGTGCCGGTCGACGTCTCCGAGGCGACGTTGCGCGCTGCGGCCGACATGCTGGACCGGCGCTACCCCGACGTCGCGATCGAGGCCGTGGTCGGCGACTTCACCCTGCACCTCGGCGACCTGCCCGGTGGCGACCGTCGCCTGGTCGCGTTCCTCGGCGGCACCATCGGCAACCTGTACGTGGAGGAGCGCGGCGCCTTCCTCGGCGCCCTGGCCGACTCCCTCGAGCCGGGCGACTGGTTGCTGATCGGCACCGACCTGGTCAAGAGCAGCGACCGGCTGATCGCGGCGTACAACGACTCCCAGGGCGTGACGTCCGCCTTCGTCGCCAACTCCCTGGCCGTGCTGAACCGTGAGCTCGGCGCCGACTTCGACCTCGATGCCTACTCCTACGTGCCCTTCTGGGACGCCCACATGGAGCGGATGGACCTGCGTCTGCGCTCCGAGGCGCCGCAACGGGTCTCGATCCCCGGAGCCGACCTCGAGGTCGACCTCGCCAGCGGCGAGGAGATCCGGGTGGAGATCTCGACGAAGTTCCGGCCCGAGGGGATCCGTGCCGAGCTGGGCGCCGCCGGCTTCGAGGTCGAGCACATCTGGACCGACCCGGCCGACGACTTCGCGCTCACCCTGGCGCGGCTGCGCTGAGCCCGTCCGACCCCGAGCCGCGCCGGCTCGGGGTCAGCAGCCGAGTCGTCCCAGGCCGACGACCAGCCGGTCCAGGTCGTCGTGGCTCGTGTACGGCGACAGCCCGACGCGCACGCCACCGGTGTCGCCCAGCCCGGCGTGCCGGGAGGCCTCGAGCGCGTAGAAGCTGCCGGCGGGAGCGATCACCCCGTGGCCGACCAGGTGCTCGTGGACCGCTCGGGGCTCGACCCCGTCGACCTGCAGCAGCAGGGTCGGCGTGCGTGCCGCCGGGCTGCCGTGGACGCGGACGTGGGTGAGCCGGTCGAGCCCGATCAGCAACCTCGACAGCAGGGCCTGCTCGTGGGCGGCGATGGCTCCCATCGCCGCGACCAGGCGCTCGCGCCGCGTCCCACCGGCCCCGCCGGGGGCGAAGGAGGCGATGAAGTCGACGGCGCCGGTGACCCCCGCGAGCTGCTCGTAGGGCAGCGTGCCGAGCTCGAAGCGCTCGGGGACCGCCTCCGTCGAGGGCAGCAGCTTGTCGGGGTGCAGGGTCTCGAGCAGGTCCGGGTCCGCGGCGAGGACGCCGAGGTGCGGGCCGAAGAACTTGTACGGCGAGCAGCTGATCAGGTCGGCGCCGAGGGCGGCCCGGTCGACCGTGTCGTGCGCGGCCAGGTGGACCGCGTCGACGTGCACCAACGCACCGACCTCGTGCGCGGCAGCCGCGATCGCGGCGACGTCGGGCCGGGTGCCGAAGAGGTTCGAGGCAGCGGTGAGCGCCACCACGCGGGTGCGCTCGCTGAGCACGCCCGCGACGTCGTGCAGCTCGGTGGTCTCGGGGTCGAAGTCCAGCCATCGCACGGTGGCACCGCTGCGCGCGGCGGCCGTGACCCACGGCCGGATGTTGGCGTCGTGGTCGAGCCGGGTCACCACCACCTCGTCGCCCGGCCCCCAGTCGGCGCCGAAGCAGCGCGCGAGGTCGAAGGTGAGCGCCGTCATCGAGCGGCCGAAGACGACGCCGCGGGGATCGGTGCCGAGCAGGTCGCCCATCGCGGCGCGGGCCCCGGTCGTCGTGGCCTCGGTGAGCTGCTCGACCGACGTGAGGGCGCCTCGCTGGCACATCCCGGCCGTCATCGCCGCCGCGACCGCGTCGGCGACCTCCTGGGGCACCAGCGACCCGCCGGGCCCGTCGAGGCGGACGAGCCCGGAGCTCGGACCGCTGTGCAGCGCGGGGAAGGCCGAGCGCAGCCTCCCGAGGTCCAGGGCTGGGGCCACTTGGGGGGCCGTCTCGGGGTCCGGGGCTGCATCCATGCGGCCATGTTGCCAGGTGCCGAGCTCCTGACGGGACGTCTGCGACGTGATCTGATGGTCGCGTGAGCAGCGGAGGCCCGGACGCACACCCGATCGGCATCGACTTCGGCGGCAGCGGCATCAAGGCGGCCGCCGTCGACCTCGCGGCCGGCGACTTCGCCGGTGACCGCACGCGGATCAAGACACCTGACCCGGCGACCCCGGAAGCGGTCGCCGCGGTCTTCGCGGAGCTGCTCGCGGCCCTGGCCGAGGACGGCGAGGACGGGCCCGTCGGCGTGACCGTGCCCGGCGTCGTGCGACACGGCGTCGTCGGCAGCGCGGCCAACATCGACCAGGCCTGGATCGGCACGAACGCCGACGACCTCTTCACCCGCGCGACGGGGCGCTCGGTCCGCGTGCTCAACGACGCCGACGCCGCCGGCCTGGCCGAGGTGCGGTTCGGTGCCGCGCGCGGCCAGACCGGTCTGGTCATCGTCACCACCCTCGGCACCGGCATCGGCTCCGCGCTGGTCCACGACGGGGTGCTCGTGCCCAACTCGGAGCTCGGTCACCTCGAGATCGACGGCCACGTGGCCGAGAAGCGGGCCGCCAACAGCGCCCGTGAGTCCGAGGACCTGTCCTGGTCGACGTGGGCCCAGCGGCTCACGTCGTACTACCAGAGGGTGGAGCGGCTGTTCTCCCCCGACCTGATCGTCGTGGGGGGCGGAGTGAGCAAGCACGCGGCATCGTTCCTGCCGATGGTCGAGCTGGACACCCCGATCATCCCGGCCCTGCTGCTCAACAAGGCGGGGATCATCGGCGCGGCGCTGCACGGCGCCGGCGAGTCCTGACGTCCGGCCGGGACGTCCCGGACGGGCGTGCTCAGCCGGCCTGGATGCGATCCGTGCGCACGCGCACGCTGGCCGACCTGAAGCCGGGCTTGCCGGCCGTGACCACGACCTTCAGCCGCTTGCCGGCGTCGGAGGGCCGCACGCGGTACTTCCTGGCCGTGGACAGCTCCTTCTTGCCCTGCAGCCAGGAGTAGCCCAGCTCCACGCCCGCCACCGACCAGTCGCCGGCGGTGGCCTTCAGCTTCTTGCCCACCACGGCCTTGCCCTTGAGCACCGGCTTGGAGGTCGAGACGATCTTGCCGCCCTTGACGGTGCCGGCCGACTCGAGGACCGCCGCGCTGCGGTAGCCCTTCTTCGTCGCGGTCACCAGGACGCTGAGGACCTGGCCCGCGTCGTCGGCCGTGGGGGAGTACGTCGCCGCCTTGGCACCCTTGACCTTCTTCGTCCCCACGTACCACCGGTAGCCGACCTTGACCTTGGCCGGCTTCCACGCGCCACTGGAGACCGTGACGGTGCGCCCCACGCGCGCCTTGCCTGAGATCGCCGGCGACCTCCTGCTCGAGATCGTCGGCTTGCCGGCGACGCTGAGGCGAGCGAACTCGGCCTGGTAGCTGCCGGCGAGCAGGTCCGTGCCGGGTCGCTGCGGAGCCGACCCGGCGGCCGCCGAGGTCGCCGGACCCGCTCCGGCAAGCGCCACGAACGAGGCGATCAGGGCCACCACGAGGGCGGTGACGGCAGCGGGCAGAGCAGCGCGGAGGTGGCGCATCGGGTCTCCTGTGGGGCGGACGACGGCACCCGTTCGCGGGCGCGAGCATCGACGCTAGTGCGAGACTCGACCCTTGTGGCGACAACCCGAGTGAAATGGCCCGGACGGGCCATGCCGCAGGACCGTCCGGACGTGCTCCCCGCGCTCGGGCTCTGGCTCGCTGCCCTCGCTCCCCTGTGCTGGATCCCCGGCGGCTTCTCCCGCTTCGTCCTGGCCAAGCTGCTCCTCTCCGCCCTGGCCGTGCTGGCCGCGGCACTGACCACCCCGCGAGGAGCCCTCCCCCGCGCCCTCGTGCTGGCCGGCGTCGCCTGGGCAGCGGTCTTCACCTTGGCCGGCCTGGCCGGCGACACGCCGTACGCCTCGCTCCTGGGTCGCTGGCCCCGCTACGAGGGGCTTCCGGTCCTGGCCCTCTACGGCGCCAGCTGCTGGGCGGGAGCCCGCGTCGTGGGTCGCGGCGAGGCTGGCCGCGCCCGGCTGTCGTACGCCGTGGGGTCGCTGGCGCTGGCCCTCGCGGTGCTCTCGGTCCTCGACGCCCTCGGCGTCAGCCCGCTCGGGCCGAGCACCGAGGCGCGCACCGGCTCCGTGCTCGGCAACGCCACCGACCAAGGGGCGGTGGCGATGCTGGCCGCGCTGGTGCTCGCCGGACCAGCCCTGCGCCCGGCGGACCACGGCAGCCGCGTGCGCGGCTACGAGGTCACCGGGCTGGTGGCTGCCGTGACCACGGTCGCGATCTCCGGCTCACGCACCGCACTCGGACTGACCCTGCTCGGTCTCCTCGCCACGGTCGTGCTCCAGGTGCGCGACAACGCCTCGGACCGTCGGGCGCACGGGCCGACCGCCGCACGGTCGCGGCTCCTCGCCCCGCTGGGCGGGTCGGCCTCGATCCTCGCCCTCGTGCTCCTCGCGCTGGTCGTGCCGAGCACCCGCGACAGACTGCTCGGGCTGGGCACCGCCGAGGGTCGGCTGCACCAGTGGCGCCTCACGCTCGACCTGGTGCTCGACCACCCCCTGCTGGGGATCGGGGCCAACCGGTACGTCGACGCCTTCCCCGCCTACGAGGACACGGTGTTCGTGGACTTCACCGGCCCCCAGCGGTTGGCGGACTCGCCGCACTCGGTGATCCTCCAGGTCCTGGTGGCCGGAGGGCTGCTCCTCCTCGTGGCCACCCTGCTGGGCGTCGTCGTGGTCGCCCGTCGGGCGCGCGAGGCGCTCCTCGACCACCCGGAGGTTCGACCGGCGGCGGTGGCGGTGGCCGGCTACCTGGTGCTGGCCTGCGTGAACTTCACGACCGCCGGGCCGACGTGCCTGGCCGCGTTCCTGCTGGGCACCGTCCTGGCGGTCAGACCCGAGGAGCGCGAGCGGTTCCGGCTCCACCTGCCGGTGGCCGTGGTGGCTGCCGGGCTGGCGGTGGCCCTGGCTGCTGCCTGCCTGGGGGACCGCGCCCTGCAACGTGGCCTGGTGGCTGCGGACCAACGGGCGGTCGACGACGCCACGGGCGAGTTCGACCGGGCAGCACGGTGGCGCGCCTGGGACGTCGCAGCGCGCCTGATCCCGGCCAGGATCCTCGCCGAGCAGGCAGCCGCCGGCGGCCCGGAGGCCGCCGCGAGCGGCGAGGCCTTCGCTCGCGATGCCCTGGCCCGGGTGCCCGGCAGCTACGAGGCCCTGGTCGCGCTCGCGGTGAACCTCTCGGCGCAGGGTCGCCTCGACGAGTCGCGCGACGTGCTCGACCGTGCCGCAGCCCTCGCGCCGCGACGACCCGACGCCTACGTGCAGCGGGCGATCGCGCGAGCCGGGCTCGGCGAGGTCGACGATGCTCTCGTCGACCTGCGCCGAGCCCAGGAGATCAACCCGCGATCAGCCGTCGTCCGACGGCTGATCCGTCAGGTCAGCGCTTCTTCGCCCGCTTCACCTTGATGACGACCGACTGCCGGTCGATCAGCTCGCCGTCGTAGGCGATGACGGTCACGCGGTAGCGACCGGCCTCGCTGTAGGTGTGGCGCAGGCGCTTCTTGTCCGTCACCTGCGCGGTGCCGTCGCCGAAGATGAACCGGTAGACCAGCGGGTCACCGTCCAGGTCGTCGGCGCGCACCTGTGCCCGCAACGACCGTCCGACGCGGTAGGGGCCCTTCCGGCCCTTGACCTTCACCTTGCGGACCACCGGTGCGCGGTTCTCCGCCGGGGGCGGCTCCGTCGTGGGGTCGTCCGTCGGCGTGGGCGTCGGGGTCGGGGTCGGCGTCGGGGACGGCGTGGGGGACGGCGACGGGGCCGGCGTCGGCGTCGGGGTCGGCGTGGGCGACGGCGACGGCGACGGGGTCGGCGTCGGCGTGGGCGACGGCGTCGGGGACGGGGACGGCGTCGGCGTGGGCGACGGCGTCGGCGACGGGGACGGCGACGGCGTCGGCGACGGCGTCGGCGACGGGGACGGCGACGGGGTCGGCGTCGGCGTCGGCGACGGGGACGGGGACGGCGACGGCGTGGGCGACGGCGACGGCGTGGGCGACGGCGTGGGCGTCGGGGACGGCGACGGGCTCGGCGACGGGGACGGCGACGGGCTCGGCGACGGGGACGGCG
>NZZG01000127.1 GCA_002698575.1 Pimelobacter sp.
CCGCAGTCAAGGACGGCCGCAGGCCGCCGCGAAGCGGGCGCCGCAGGCGATCCTTGACGGCGGGAGCAGGTCGGCTACGCGCGCGGCCCCACTACGACGACCACCAGGACCAGCCCCGAAGCCACACCGATGACCGTCACGACGCTGGACGCCGACTCGGCACCCGGCCACGAGGAGAGGTACGCTCACGCCGAATCATTCATCACGCCCGTGGTGGGGGAAGCCGGTCCAAGTCCGGCGCTGACCCGCAACCGTAGGCCGGTCCCGATCTCGGCGGGGCAGGCGAGCCGGAGCACCTGGCACGACGCGTCCTGATCACATCGCTGTCGCGGACAAGCAGCGGGTGACCCTGACCGGTCCTCCCGTCTGTGTTGCAGCGGGAAGGAACCATGAGTCATCTCCGTCGCCTCTCGCTGGTCTCCGTACCGGCCCTGGCCCTGTCCACCCTGGCCTTCGTGCCGGCCACCCCCGCCTCGGCCGCCGAGCCGGACCCGACGCCCGTCTCGCACGGTGCCGACTGGCTTGCGGGCCAGCTCACCGACGGGCTGATGCACAACGACCAGTTCGGCTTCGACGACCTCGGTCTGACCACCGACACCGGGCTCGCGATGGCCTACCTGGACGAGAGCGACACCGCCGGGGACATCTCCGACGCGCTCGCGCCCCGGATCACCGAGTACTACACCTACGACGTCGCGAACAGTGAGGGCCAGCTCGTCGGCACCCATGTCAGCGCGGGCTCGCTCGCCAAGGCTGCGGCCTTCGTCGATGCCGCCGGCGACGACCCCACCGACTTCGGTGGGCACGACCTGGTCGCCGAGCTGGAGGACCGCGTCAGCACCGAGCCCGGCACCGAGGGCCGGATCGGCGACGTCTTCTTCCCCGACGAGCCTTTCGAGGCCGACTTCTCCAACACCCTGGGTCAGGCCTTCGCCGCCCGGGCGCTGCACGCCGAGGACTCCGAGCTGACCGACAGCGCCGTCGACTTCCTGCTCGCCCAGCAGTGCGAGGAGGGCTTCTTCCGGCTGTCGTTCGCGCCCGCCGACGCCGCCGAGCAGGGCTGCGACGACGACGCGGGCTCCGCTCCCAGCACCGACGTCACCGCGCTGGCGCTGCTCAACCTCACGGCGCTGGGCGGCTACTCGACCGGGGTCGAGGACGCCAAGGCCGCGGCCATCGACTGGCTCGTCGCCGCCCAGGGCGCCGACGGCTCGTTCGGCAGCGACGGTGAGATCACCACACCCAACGCGAACAGCACCGGCCTGGCCGGCTGGGCCCTGGGTGACACCGGTGAGGCCGACGACGCCGCCACCGCGGCCGCCGTGTGGCTGCGCCAGCACCAGGCGGACGACTTCGGTCCGTGCACGACAGGCCTGTCCGGCGACACCGGTGCCATCGCCTACGACGACGCTGCGCTGAGCACCGGTCGCAGCGAGGGCCTCGACGTCACCGTGCAGGACCAGTTCCGGCGCGGCACGGCGCAGGCGCTGCCCGCCCTCCTGTGGGCCCCGGCGGGCGACCCGACGTACGCCGACGTCGTCGTCGACGGCTTCGTGCGCGCCGGCTCGACGCAGGACGTCGCTGCCCTCGACGTGGCCCCCGGCCAGACGGTCTGCTTCGCGCGCAACGCCTCGCAGGACTTCGTGCACGCCGACGCGGACGGCCTGGCCGTCGGCTTGGTCGTGCTGCCGGAGGGTTCGGGACGACGTGTCTACCGCACCGGCCTCACCGACGGCGTCATCGGGACCATCACCTACCGGGCACTGGACGCCAAGAGGCTCGACCTGAACCTCAAGAAGGCCAAGGTCGCCACGAAGAAGAAGCAGAAGGTCGTCGTCAAGGGCCTCGCCACCGGCGAGAGCGTCCGCGTCCTCTACAAGGGCAAGGTCAAGGACGACGGGACGGCCGGCGGCAAGGGCCGCTTCGTCACGACGTTCAAGGTCGGCAAGAACCCCGGCAAGCAGAAGGTCAAGGTCCGCGGCGAGTTCGGCAACCGCAAGGCCGCCGAGAAGTTCCGCGTCAAGGGTCGATGACCCTCGGGTCACGCCTCTCCGGGCGTCGTACGACGAGCCTCACCGCCGCGGTCCTGGTGACCGCGGCGGCGGGGCTGGTCGGTGCGCTCGGCGGTGCCGCGCCCGCGCGGGCGGCGGACTGCGCGTCCAGCGGGGTCACGGTCGTCGCCGACTTCAACCAGCTCGGCGGTGGTGTGCCCACCGTCTGCGTGAGCGACGGCGGCGGCAAGACCGCCGCCACCTTGTTCGAGGCTGCCGGTCAGCCCCTCACCCAGGCCAAGCGTCAGCAGGGCTTCGTCTGCCGCGTCGCGGGCAAGCCGGCCGATGACCCGTGCGTCAACGCGTCCCCCGAGACCGCCTACTGGGGTCTGTGGTGGTCCGACGGCGGACCCGGGAGCAGCTGGACCTACTCGACGCTCGGCGCCTACTCGCTCAAGGTCCCGGCGGGCGGACTCGTGGCGCTGTCGTGGGACCAGGTCGACGGCGACGAGAGGCCGAGCGCGTCGGCCAGCCGCCCGGTCGCACCCTCGCCCAGCCCCACTCCGGCCCCGACGCCGGCCCCGGCCACGGGTGGCTCAGGTGGTGGCAACGGCGGCAACGGCAGCAACGGCGGTAACCAGTCGGGCCCCGGCGACGGTTCCGCCCCGGCGGCGCCCACCCCGGCTCCCCAGGCACCCGAGGGGACCGAGGAGCCGACGCCTGAGGAGTCGGCGACCCCGAGCGAGACGGCCGGACAGGGCGCCCAGGAGACGAAGCGCCCCAAGAAGCAGCGCGGTGCGGTCGAGGACGGCGACGCGGAGCCCACCGCCGACGCGACCACAGAGGCCGAGGAGGTCCCCGAGGTCTCCACCACCGACCCGGAGCTCGACCCCGAGACCGAGGCGGGCCAGGCCGACTCGGAGGGGCTGCCCGGCTTCGTGGCGCCCACCCTGATCGTGCTCCTCTTCGGCGGCGCCGCGGTCGCTTGGTGGGTCCGGCGCCGGAGCCCGGTCGAGCCGTGAGGCGCGCGTGAGGAGCCTGCCCCGCGACCTGCACCCCGTGGCCTGGTGGCTGTGGGCGGTCGGGCTCGCCGCGGCGGCCTCCCTCACCACCAACCCGCTGATCCTGTTGATGATCATCGGCGTCGTCGGGGTCGTGGTGAGCGCCCGGCGCAGCGACCACCCGTGGGCGAAGTCGTTCCGCTTCTACGTCTGGCTCGGGGTGGCCGCGGTCGTCCTGCGGGTGCTGTTCCGCGTCGTGCTGGGTGGCGGCTACCCGGGCACGGTCGTGCTCGACCTGCCCCAGATCCCGCTGCCGGACGTCGTCCAGGGGATCAGCCTGCTCGGCCCCCTGACGCGGGAGTCCCTCCTGTCCGGGCTCTACGACGGCCTCCGGCTGGCCGCGATCATCATCTGCGTCGGGGCCGCCAACTCCCTGGCCAACCCCAAGCGGCTGCTCCGCTCCCTGCCCGCCGCCCTCTACGAGCTCGGCACGGCCCTGGTGGTCGCGGTGACCGTGCTCCCGCAGTTCACCGAGAGCATCAAACGCGTCCGGGCAGCCCAGGCGCTGCGGGCGGGTGAGACCGGGCGGGTGCGACGGCTGCGGCGCTACCTGGTGCCGGTCCTGGAGGACACGTTCGAGCGCTCCCTGGCCCTCGCGGCAGGCATGGACACCCGCGGCTACGGCCGCACCGGTACGGCGACCAGCGCCGAGCGCCGTACCACCGGAGCCCTCATGATCGGCGGGCTGTGCGGCGTCGTCGTCGGTGTCTACGCGCTGCTCGACCAGACAGCGCCACGCATCCTGGCCGGACCGATGCTGGCCGTCGGTCTCGTCGTGGCCCTCGCCGGCCTCGTCGTGTCCGGGCGCCGCGTCGAGCGCACCCGCTACCGGCCCGACCGGTGGCGGGCTCCCGAGATCGCGGTCGCCACCCTGGGCCTGACGGCCGGCGTGATCGGCTGGTGGGTCAACAGCGAGCAGATCGCGATCGCCTACCCCGACCTGAGCGTGATGCCGCAGGTGAGCCTCGCGGCGCTCTGCGCGGTCACCCTCGGCGTGCTCGCCGCGCTGGTGAGCCCACCGCCCGCCAGGAGCGCGCGATGATGGAGCTGCGCGGGATCAGCCTCGCCTACGACGACACGCGCATCCTCGACCGCGTCGACCTCACCGTCGAGGAGGGCGAGCTGATGCTGGTCTCGGGACCTACGGGCGTCGGCAAGTCCACGCTGCTGGGCGTCGTCACCGGACTGGTCCCACGGTTCAGCGGGGGAGTGCTCAGCGGTGACGTCCTGCTCGACGGCACCAGCATCATCGACACGCCGCCGCGCGACCGGGCCCACGCTATCGGGTACGTCGGCCAGGACCCGGCCGCCGGGTTCGTCACCGACACCGCCGAGGAGGAGCTCGCCTACGGGATGGAGCAGCTCGGGCTGCCGCCGGAGACGATGCGTCGTCGCGTCGAGGAGACGCTCGACCTGCTCGGCATCGCCGACCTGCGCCAGCGCGACCTGCACACCCTGTCCGGCGGTGAGCAGCAGCGCGTGGCGATCGGCTCGGTGCTCACCATGCACCCCCGGCTGCTCGTGCTCGACGAGCCGACGTCCGCGCTCGACCCGACCGCCGCCGAGGACGTGCTCGCCACCCTCACGCGTCTGGTCCACGACCTGGGCGTCTCCGTGCTGCTCGCCGAGCACCGCCTCGAGCGCGTGGTGCCGTTCGCCGACCGGATGGCGCTCTTCACCGGCGACGCTCACGTCCAGGTCGGCTCGCCGGCCGACCTGCTCGCCGTCTCGCCCGTCGTACCGCCCATCGTCGAGCTGGGTCGCGCGGCCGGGTGGTCGCCGCTGCCGCTCACGGTCCGCGAGGCCCGCCGTGCGGCACGCGGCCTCGACCTCGTCGCCCCCGACCCGGAGCCCGAGAGCGACACCCCGGCCGACGTGCTGCTCACCAGCTCGCGCCTCTCGGTCGCCCACGGGTCCCACGTGGCGCTCCGCGAGGTCGACGTGTCCCTGTCCCGAGGCCGCGTGACGGCCCTGATGGGGCGCAACGGCGCCGGCAAGTCGACGTTGCTGTGGGCCCTGCAGGGCACCCGCAAGCGTCGGGGCGGGGCGGTCACGGTGGCCGGGCAGGACCCGGCCGCACTCGAGCCCGCCGGACGCCGTGGGGTCGTCGGACTGCTGCCCCAGACCGCCGGTGACCTGCTCTACCTCGAGACCGTCGCCGAGGAGTGCCGGGCCGGCGGTGGGGAGACCCGCGCGCTGCTCGACCGGCTGGTGCCGGGCATCGACGACCGGTCCCACCCACGGGACCTCTCCGAGGGACAGCGGCTCGCGCTCGCCCTGGCGCTCGTCCTCGCCGCGCGACCGCAGGTCCTCCTGCTCGACGAACCCACGCGCGGCCTCGACTACGCCGCCAAGCGCGCCCTCGCCGCGATCCTGCGCGACCTCGCCGCGGAGGGACACGCGGTCATGGTCGCCACCCACGACGTCGAGTTCGTCGCCTCCGCCGCCGACGACGTCGTGGTCCTGGCCGACGGCGAGGTCGTCTCGGCCGGGCCCGTACGACGGGTGGTCGCCGAGTCGCCGGCCTTCGCGCCGCAGGTCACCAAGGTCCTCGGTGCTCCGTGGCTGCGGGTCGACGAGGTGGTCCGGGCCCTGGCGCCGCGCGGGGAGTCGGCATGACCACGCTGCTCGACCAGCGGGCGGTGCCGCTGGCGCTGCGCTCCCGGGTGGTGCTGGCGATCGCCTCGCTCGCCGGGCTGCTGATGCTCTGCTGGCCGCTGCTCGTGCAGGTGCCGGCCGACGGTGGCGGCCGCACCGACCCGCCGTTCCTCTTCCTGCTCCTGCTGCCGCTGGTGATCGCCGTGGTGATCGCCGAGATGAGCGAGGGCGGCATGGACTCCCGGGTCCTGGCGATCCTCGGCGTCCTGAGCGCGATCAACGCGCTGATGCGCCTGCTCTCGGCCGGCACCGCCGGCGTGGAGCTGGTCTTCTTCCTGCTGATCCTGTCCGGGCGCGTCTTCGGCGCCGGGTTCGGCTTCGTGCTCGGGGTGAGCTCGCTGTTCGCCTCCGCCCTGCTCACTGCCGGCGTGGGGCCGTGGCTGCCGTTCCAGATGATGTGCGCGGCCTGGATCGGCATGGGCGCCGGGCTGTTGCCTCGACGGGTCACCGGATGCTGGGAGATCGCGATGCTGGCGGCCTACGGCGTGGTGGCGGCCTACGTCTTCGGCCTGCTGATGAACCTGTCGGGCTGGCCGTTCCTGCTCGGCGTCGCCGTGCCCGGTCACGAGGGCAACCTGTCGTACGTCGCCGGCGCGCCACTGCTGGAGAACCTGCAGACCTTCGCGGTCTACACCCTGCTGACCTCCACCAGCAGCTTCGACACCGGTCGCGCCATCACGACCGCGATCGCCCTGGTCGTCCTCGGCCCCAGTGTGCTCACCACCCTGCGGCGCGCTTCGCGCCGCGCGGTCGTCGACGTCAGCTGAGCCGTCTGCGGGCGGCCTCGGCCGCCACCGCCACCTGCTTGGCGAAGGCCATCGCGCCGGTGACACGAGCGTGGACCACGAGATCCGCGGTCCGGAACGAGATCACCTTGTTGATCCTGCCCGGCGTCGCCTCGACACCCACGATGTCGACCAACGAGAGGGTCAGCGCGCCCGCGTTGGACGACCGACGGGTCGGGACGAAGCTGAGGTGGAGGGCGGTCAGGGTGAGGCGTCCGTTGACCCAGGGGGTGGCCACCGGAGGGCGGAAGCGTTCGCGCACCGCGTCGTGCCCGCGCTGCTCCGCGGGCACGGGGCGCTCGACCTGGACGTTGGCTGCCTTCGAGCCGACGACGCCGTACGACATGGGTGAACCGCCTCCGAGTGACGTACCGGGAGCAGCGGCTCTCGGCAAGGGAACTACGCCCACCATGGTCGCGGACGACGCACGCGGAGCCGAGCGAGACGCCCGCTCAGCGGCGACCCCGGACGAATCCCGGACACCGGCGCGTGCATCACGTGACGCGCGTCTCACCCGCGCTACGGGGTGGAGGGTGCCCGGCCGGCGGACTGCTCGCGGGCGGCGTTCGCGGCGCCGCGCCGACGGGTGGCCTCGACCGAGATCGCCACCCGCTTGGCGAAGGCCATCGCCCCGTTGACCCGGGCGTGGACGACCATGGTCTCGGTACGGAAGCTCACGGTCTTGCTCAGCCGTCCAGGACTGGCCTCGACCGAGGTGATGTCGGCGAGGTTGATCGTCATCGACCGGACGCCTCGCCCCGAGCGCGTCGGCATGAAGGCCAGGTGGAGCCCGGTCAGCGTGAGCCGACCGGCTGCCCACGGGCCCGCCACCGGCGCACGGAAGCGCTCGCGTGCCCGGTCGTAGCTGCGCTCTCCCGGCGACACGATGGTCTCGACCTGGACCTGACCCGACTTCGTGGCCACGACTCCGTACGACATGCGATCACCCTCCCTGATGACAAGGCAGGGCTCCGAGGCTCCGCCTACACCTGGACAACGAACGGGAGGCCTCTGGGCTATCCACCCAGCCGGGTGACCCGCTCAGGGCCGGACCCGGAGGATCCGGTCGTCCTCCTCGGCCGGGTCGCCGCGCCCGTCGCGGTTGCTCGTCGTCAGCCACAGGGTGCCGTCCGGCGCACGCGCGATGGTGCGCATCCGTCCGTAGTCGCCGACGAAGTACGGCGTCTGGTTCACCGCGCGTCCTCCCTTGAGCTTGACGCGCCAGAGGCGCTCGCCGCGCAGCGCGGCCATCCAGAGGAAGCCGTCGGCGTAGGCCAGCCCGGACGGGGAGGCCTCGGCGACGTCCCAGGTCTGCTGCGGGTCGGTGAAGCGGCGAGGGGCGTCGGGGCCACCGGTGCCCTCGACCTCCGGCCAGCCGTAGTTGGCGCCGGCGGTGATCTTGTTGAGCTCGTCGAAGGCGTCCTGACCGAACTCCGAGGCCCACAGGTTGCCGCGCTCGTCGAAGGCGAGCCCCTGGACGTTGCGGTGGCCGAGGGTCCAGATGGGCGAGTCCGACGGGTTGTCGGGCGCCGGCTCGCCGTCGGTGGTGATCCGCAGGATCTTGCCGCCGAGGGAGTCCCGGTCCTGCGCCAGCGCGGGCGTGCCGGACTCGCCGGTGGACACGTAGAGCAGACCGTCGGGGCCGAACTCGAGGCGACCGCCGTCGTGGATGAAGCCGTTGGGGATGCCGTCCAGGACCACCTCGAGGGGCGTGAGCCCGCCGTTGACGACCTGCGTGCGGACGACGCGGTTGTCCTCGCCGGTCGTCAGGTAGAGGTAGATCGTCCGGTCGGACTCGAAGTCCGGGGAGACCGCGACGCCGAGCAGGCCTCCCTCACCCTCGGGAGCCGCAGCGTCGAGCACGCCGAGCACGCTCACCTGGTGGCGACGACCGCTGCTGATGCGCAGCACGCGCTGGGTGTCGCGCTCGGTGACGATCGCGTCGCCGTCGGGGAAGAAGTCGAGGCCCCACGGGGCGGCCAGGCCGCTCGCGATCGTCTCGAGGACCTTCGGTGCCTTCTCCTTCCTCCCACCGTCGCCCCGACCCGCTGACGGGTCGTCGCTCGGGGTCGGGGCCGTGCTGGGCGCCTGGGGCACCCCGGAGCCCTGCGGAGTCGGTGGAGCCGTGCCGGTCAGGGACACGGTGCTCTCGTTGCCGCCCTGGTCGCAGCCGGAGACGGCGAGGGCCAGGACGAGCGGCAGTGCCGCTGCTCCGGCCACGCGTCGACGGCGGGGACCCGAGATCGCCACGGCGTCAGCCGATCCGGTCGAGGAAGTCGAGCAGCAGCTGGTGCACGACCTCGGGCTGCTCCATCTGGATGAAGTGCGAGCCGCGGAGCTCGACGTAGGTCCCCTCGCTGACCCGGGCCGCGGCGGTGGCCATGTCACGGGCGCCGGCCAGCACGTCGAAGGTGGCGGCCACGAAGAGCGCGGGCGCGGTGATGCTGCTCAGTCGCACGCGGGCGTGGCGAGACGTGCTGAGGGCCAGGTGGAAGTACCAGTCGAGGGGCGTGGTGAGGAACTCCTTGACGGCGACCTCGGCGAGCTCCGGGTCGCGCACGGGGAACATGAAGCCCGAGTGGGACAGGGCCGCGATCACCTTCGGGCCGACGGGCAGTCGCCGCGCGATCGGGCTCAGCGCCTTGCCGGCGATCGTCATCGTGCGGGCCAGGTTGACGGTGACGGCGTGGGCCACGACGTGCGGCAGGTGCAGGGGCGCCAGCATGGTCGAGAAGGTGTCCCCCGGAACTCCGGCCACGGCGAAGAGCCCGCGCACCCGCTCGGGGTGACGCGAGGCGAGCTCGAACATCGTGTTGACGCCCATCGACCACCCCATCAGCACCGCGGCATCGATCCCGAAGTGGTCCATCACCGAGAGCCCGTCCTCGACGAAGTTCTCGATCTCCACGTGGGTGGGGTCCGCCGGTCGGTCCGACCCGCCCACCCCACGGTGGTTCCACGAGACGATCCGCACACCGCAGTCGGGGTCCAGCAGCGCCGGCCAGCAGAAGGCGTTGGTGCCCAGACCGTTGCAGAGCACGACGGTCGGCCCGTCGATGACGCCGTCGGGATCGTTCGTCCAGGCGCGCAGCGTGGTCCCGTCGTCGGAGAGGATGTCGCGGAACTCGAGCATGGACGTCACGTCGGCGCGCGCAGCAGACAGAGGCATGCGCCGATTGTGCCCGAGCGGTCGGCGTCCCGGACCCGGACGGTCAGGAACGATCACGGCCGTCCACCCCCGCAGCGGGGCGATCCCGGCCTCCGTATCAGCCGTGAGCCGTGGCGGGCGGGGTCTGTCCGGCCTGCTCCGGCGAAGCCGGGGAGTCGACGGATCCGGCCGATGGTCGGCGGCGCGAGGCGAGGAAGTCGGCCACCTCCTCGCGCTCGATCCGGCGCTGGGCGCACGCGGTGGCGGCCACCATCGCGTTGCGGCGAGCCTGCTGCTGGGCCGCGACGGGCCAGTCGCGCAGGCGTGTCAGGAGCCCCGAGAGCGGGCTGACGAACGGCTGGGTTCCGAGCATGGACATGACGCTAGTCCTCGCGAGCACGCCCGTCATCACTCGAGCGTGACAGTTGGGTGAACTCACACGCTTCTCTCAGGCTGGCACCGGTTCGGCGATGGTCCCCGACTGCCGGGTGGCGCCGATGCTCGCGACGATCACGCAGACCACCGCCACCCACTGCACCGGGCTGAGGAACTCGCTGAGCACCACGATGCCGACCAGTGCCGCTGCGGCGGGCTCCAGGCTCATCAGGATGCCGAACGTGGCCGCGCGCAGGCGCCGCAGGGCGACCAGCTCGCAGCTGTACGGCACCACCGAGCTGAGCAGGCCGACGGCGGCGCCGAGCAGCAGCACGTGCGGGCTGCCCAGGCTCTGGGCGAGGGCCGTCCCGTTCAGCGCGAGCAGCGGGGTCAGGAGCGCGGCCGCGACGACGCTGGCCATCGCCAGCCCGTCCAGCCCCTCCCACCGTCGACCGGTGGCGCCGCTCAGGAGGATGTAGGAGGCCCACATGGCCCCGGCGAGCAGCGCCCACAGCACCCCCACGAGGTCCAGGTCGCTGCGCTCGAGGCCGAGCAGCGCGACACCGAGACCGGCCAGGCCGACCCAGACGAGGTCGCGCGCTCGCCGGGACCCGACCACGGCGAGGGTCAGTGGTCCGATGAACTCGATCGTCACCGCGATGCCCAGTGGGATCCGGGCGAACGACTGGTAGATGGCGAGGTTCATCAACCCAAGGCTGGCGCCGAAGCCCAGCACCACCACCCAGTCGCTCGCCGTACGGCGGCGCAGGTGCGGGCGCGCGTACGCCGCGAGCACCGCAGCACTGGTGACGAGGCGCAGCCACACGATCACGGTGGGGGAGACCTCGTCGAAGAGGGACTTGGCGACGCCTGCTCCCGCCTGGACCGACACGATGCCGATCAGCACGAGGACGACAGGGGACGGGGGACGCACCGCCCGATCGTAGGAGACCGGGCACCGACGATCGGCGAGGCGTCGCTAGTGACGGCTCGTCACCTCTGGCGGCCGGTGGTCGAGGCCTGAACGCACCTGCGCTCCCGTCGGCCCGGCGTCCTATCCTGAGCCCATGAGCGACGCACCCGGCCCGACCAGCGGACAGCACGACATCAAGCCACGTTCGCGCGACGTCACCGACGGCCTCGAGCGGGCCGCGGCGCGCGGGATGCTCCGTGCCGTCGGGATGGGCGACGACGACTTCGCCAAGCCCCAGATCGGAGTCGCGTCGAGCTGGAACGAGATCACCCCGTGCAACCTGTCGCTCGACCGGTTGGCCAAGGCCGTCAAGAACGGCGTGCACGCCGCGGGCGGCTACCCGCTCGAGTTCGGGACGATCTCGGTCTCCGACGGGATCTCGATGGGTCACGAGGGCATGCACTTCTCCCTGGTCTCGCGCGAGGTCATCGCCGACTCGGTCGAGACCGTGATGATGGCCGAGCGCCTCGACGGCTCGGTGCTGCTGGCCGGCTGCGACAAGTCGCTGCCGGGGATGATGATGGCCGCGGCCCGACTCGACCTCGCCTCGGTCTTCCTGTACGCCGGCTCGACGATGCCGGGCCAGGTCGACGGCAACGACGTGACGATCATCGACGCCTTCGAGGCCGTCGGCGCCTGCCTGGCGGGCAAGATCACCCGCGAGGAGGTCGACCGGATCGAGCGCGCGATCTGCCCGGGCGAGGGCGCCTGCGGCGGGATGTACACCGCCAACACGATGGCCGCGGTCGCCGAGGCGATCGGCATGTCCCTGCCCGGCAGCGCCGCACCGCCCGCCGTCGACCGTCGCCGCGACGGGTTCGCGCACCGCTCCGGCGAGGCGGTCGTCGAGATGCTGCGCCAGGGGATCACCGCGCGTCAGATCATGACCAAGCCGGCCTTCGAGAACGCCATCACCGTGGTGATGGCGCTCGGCGGCTCGACCAACGCCGTGCTGCACCTGTTGGCGATGGCGCGCGAGGCCGAGGTCGACCTCACCCTCGACGACTTCAACCGGGTCGGAGACAAGGTCCCGCACCTGGCGGACCTGAAGCCCTTCGGCCGCTACGTGATGAACGACGTCGACAAGATCGGCGGCATCCCGGTCGTGATGAAGGCGCTGCTGGACGCCGGCCTGATGCACGGAGACTGCCTGACGGTGACGGGCAGGACGATGGCCGAGAACCTCGAGGCCCTGGCGCCGCCGGCGCTCGACGACGACGTCATCCGCAAGCTCGACCGTCCGATCCACGCCACCGGCGGACTGACCATCCTCACGGGGTCGCTGGCTCCCGAGGGTGCGGTCGTGAAGTCGGCCGGCTTCGACGAGTCGGTCTTCACCGGCACGGCGCGTGTCTTCGACGGGGAGCGGGCTGCGATGGATGCCCTGACCGAGAACAAGATCGGCGCCGGCGACGTCGTCGTCATCCGCTACGAGGGCCCCAAGGGTGGCCCGGGGATGCGCGAGATGCTCGCGATCACCGGCGCCATCAAGGGTGCCGGCCTCGGCAAGGACGTCCTGCTCCTGACCGACGGTCGTTTCTCCGGCGGTACGACGGGCCTGTGCGTCGGCCACATCGCTCCCGAGGCGGCCGACGGCGGGCCCGTCGCGTTCGTGCGCGACGGTGACCAGATCACCCTCGACGTGCTCAACCGGTCGCTCGAGGTCGAGCCGGCGGACGGCTCCGAGGCCTGGGAGGCCCGCAAGGTCGGCTGGGAGCCCCAGCCCCCGAAGTACACCAAGGGAGTGCTCGGCAAGTACGCCCGCACCGTGGCGTCGGCCGCGCACGGTGCGGTGACCGGCTGAGCGCCCGGTCAGGGCCGTGGCCGGACCGCGGGAGGACCGGGTGAAGCCCGCATGAGGGCGGCACTGGCCGCCCGCTCCCGGGGTGCCGCGCTCGCGGTGGTGGGGGTGGTCGCGCTGCTGGTGCTGGCCGCCGGCGTCGGGCTGTTCGAGGACTCGTCCGGGCCGACCGACCCCTCGGCGGGGACGCAGAACCGTTCGCCCGGGCCGGCACCGGGAAGCGAGCCCGGTGAGGCCGGTGACGCCGGGGAGGACCCGGCGCGGCGTGCACCCAACCCGCCACCGGCTGTCGGTGAAGGCATCTTCGGGCGCAACCGCACCCTGGTCGCCTACTACGGTGCTGCCGGGACCGGCGCCCTCGGGGTGCTGGGCGAGGGTCCGCCCAACCGTGAGATCGGACGGTTGGAGAAGGCCGCTCGTGCGTTCGAGCGCCCCGACCGACCGGTGCAGATCGTCTACGAGCTGATCGTGACGGTCGCGGACGCCACCCCGGGCCCCGACGGCGACTACAGCCACGACGTGCCCCGCCGTGACGTCGAGCGCTACCTGAGGGCGGCTCGCCGTCACGACGCCATGCTGTTGCTCGACATCCAGCCCGGTCGGGCCTCCTTCCCCGAGGTGGCCCAGCGGTGGGAGTGGGCGCTCAAGGATCCTCGGGTCGGCCTCGCCCTCGACCCGGAATGGCGGATGGCGCGAGGCGAGGTCCCGGGCCGGGTGATCGGCTCGGTCGACGCCGCCGAGGTCAACCAGACGTCGCTGTGGTTGGCCAACCTCGTGCGTCGCGAGCGGTTGCCGCAGAAGCTCTTCGTCCTGCACCAGTTCCGCACCAGCATGATCGAGCGCATCGACCGGGTCGCCGTACGCCGTCGCCTGGCCACCGTCCAGCACGTCGACGGCTTCGGCACCGAGCAGCAGAAGATGGCCACGTACGACGCCGTGCTGCGCCCGCAGAGGTTCCACCCCGGGTTCAAGCTGTTCTACGACGAGGACATCGGGCTGATGTCACCCGCGCGGGTGCTCAAGGTCCGGCCCCGGGTGCGGTTCGTGAGCTATCAGTGACCGGCGCCCCGCGGGCGGGACGGTGGTCGAGGTGGTCGAGGTGTGAGGAGCGCCAGCGACGAGCCTCGAGGCCCGGCGAGACGATGATCAGCGGCTGGACATGCCGTTGGCCCCGCCGGGGTGGGCGGGGTGGCGGGGCTCGGTGTTCAGGGCTCGGAGTCGGGTGGGACCTGGTCGATCTGGGTGGTGATGGGAAGGCGGCCGTGGCGTCGGCTGCGGGTGACGCGGAATCGTTTGCCGGTGGGGCTGGTCCAGTCGTAGACGCCGGGTTGGGGGGTGTCGTAGGTCCAGGGGCTGAAGGTCTTGGTGCGGTGGTGCCGGCGGCACAGCAGCGCA
>NZZG01000128.1 GCA_002698575.1 Pimelobacter sp.
CCTCCGCCGCAGCGGGCACCGAGGGTTTCCTCTTCGCCGACGTGCTGGCCCGCGGCGACGCGGACTCGACCGGCGAGCCCTGTGAGGCGGTGGGCGGGTCGTTCTCCGAGACCACACCGCTGAGCGCCGACGGCAGCCGGGTCTCGGTGGTCAACTCCGCCCGGGTCGGGCTCACCTCGCCGACCGACCCCTCCGACACCGCCGACTTCACCCTGCGCAGCAAGGGCACTGCGGCGGTGAAGCAGGCGGCCGGTGCCGTCCGCTCCTTCTGGTTCGAGGGTGCCGTCAGCACGACCAGCACCTCCACCAAGGGTGCCGCCGGCGACTGCGACTACCAGGCGCTCAGCCGGGCCGCGACGTCCTTCACCGGTCGCTACCAGCGCGGCTTCCTGCGGCTCACGGTCGACTCCCCGGCAGGCCTCTTCCACCTGGTCACCATGCGCGGCCCCTCCGGCGACGTGCTGCTGGGCAACAGCCCCGCGGGTCTGCTGACCTACGACGTCCACCTCGAGCCCGGTGAGCACCGTGTCGACCTGCAGGTGGAGGCGACGGTGGAACGCCCGCAGGACGCCGGCTCGCCCACGCGTGCGGTCGGCACGGTCGACGTCGTCGGGACCTACGCCCGGCTCGGCGGCTCCCTGGGGAAGGCCACCGGCAACGGGCGGTCCACCGTGAAGCTGCCCGGGTCCCGCTCCTGCTCCTCGGCGAGGCTGACCGCCAAGCTGAAGCGCAAGGCACGCACGGCACGGCAGGTCGTCGTCCAGGTCGACGGCAAGCGGCCGGTCACCGTCAAGCGCCCCCGGAAGGGCACGAAGGTCGTCGTGCGCAGGCTGCCCGCCACCGAGGCCGTCGCGGCCCGGGCGATCATCACCCGCAAGAACGGCAAGGTCCTCACCACCTCGCGTGACTACGTCGCCTGCCGGGGGTGACGACGAGCGCCTCCCCCCGGTCGGTCCCCGCCGGGCGGTCCCGGGTCAGCCGGTGCAGGCCACGTAGCTGCGGGTGACGGTCTTCGTGCCGCCCTTCGTGAGCTTGACCGCGGCCTTGACGCTCACCTCGGCGGCCGGGTCGAGGCCGCCGAGCTTGACGGTGCCCTTCTTCGGCTTGGTGACGACCTTGGCGCGCTCGCCGTTGACGGTGTAGGTCACCTTGGCGGCCTTCTTGGCCTTCTTCTTCAGCTTGGTGACCACCTTGTCGTTGCCGCACGTGCGCGCGTTCAGCGCGACGTACCTCTTCGCCGACCCGCTCGCGGCTGCGACCGGGGAGCCCGCCTCGATGAAGGTCAGCGTGCCCGTCGCCGTGCCTGCGACCGACGTCGCGTCGGCGGCGCGGCGCATCTCCATGCCGCCCTCCTCGTCGTGGTAGATCTCGGCACGCAGCTCGGTGTAGGAGTACAGGAAGAACTCCCCGGCCTCGACGAAGGCGCGAACCGACCCGGTGCCGCCGGAGCGCTTGAAGAGGCCCCCAGGTCCGGAGGAGACCGAGGCGCCGCCGACCCCGCGTTGGTCGAAGGCCATGGCGGCCGACATGTCCTGCGTGGTCTGGAGGCTCATCTCCAGGAACCCGGCCGCCGGCACGTCGCCCACGGCCTCGCCGTACGAGGTGACGTCGACGGAGGTCTGGCACTGGCTCGCCGCGCCGAGCGCGGCCTCGCCCTCGAGGGAACCCTGGGACGAGAACTCGTAGTCCCGGAAGGACCCCTCGGCATCGCGCACCTTCCACCGCGACGCCATGGCGCCGGAGAAGGTCTGGGTGTCGGTGGGGTCGTCCGGGTTGGTGATGCCGAAGGAGCCGCTCGCCGACCGGGACACCAGCGTGCCCGGCTCGAGTGCCCCGTCCTCGCTGGACTCGTCGCCGACGATGGTGCAGTTGTCCCAGGTCGTCGGGTTGTAGCTGTACGCGTCGAGCTCGAGCTCCCACTCTGCCTCGGTCGCGACGGCGCGAGCCTCGGGAGCGGCGCTGAGACCCCCCACCAGCAGGGCACCGCAGGCGGTCATCAGACCGGCGGTGCGTCGGGCACGGACAAGGCCGGGGGTGGTCCTGGTGGTTGTCATAGTCCTCGAACCTAGGGACACCCCGCCCTGACCGGAACCGTCTCGGGGCAATCGATCCCAACCTTTACCTTCACCGCTCCTTCCCGACCCTCACCACTGCCTTCCGGCCGAGGGTTAACGCTCGCTAACCTGGGCGGATGACGGGAGCCGAGGCCGAGGCCGTGACCCGGCGCGAGCAGATCCTGGGGACGGCCGCGACCCTGTTCGCGCGACGTGGCTTCCACGGCGTCTCCGTGGTCGACATCGGAGCGGCCTGCGGCATCTCCGGTCCGGCCCTCTACAAGCACTTCACCGGCAAGGGCCAGATCCTCGCCGAGATGCTGGTCTCGATCAGCGAGCGCCTCCTCACGGTCGGGCAGGACCGGGTGCGCGCTGCCTCCGGGCCGGCGGACGCCGTACGGCGTCTGGTCGACTGGCACGTCGACTTCGCGGTGCACCACCAGGCGCTGATCATCGTGCAGGACCGCGACTGGTCGAGCCTGCCCGACGCGGCGCGCGACCGGGTACGCACGCTGCAGCGCGAGTACGTCGACCTCTGGGCCGACCAGCTGCGCCTGCTCGACCCGGGCGTGGGCGTCGCCGACTCGCAGGCGCGGGCGCACGCGACGTTCGGGCTGATCAACTCCACCCCGCACAGCGGTCTGCTTCCCGAGGCCCGGATGCGCACGTTGCTGGCGCAGATGGCCGTCCGCGCGCTCGGCCTGCCTGCCGACGACCGGGGCGCGCCCTCGTAGGGCGTGCCTCACCACAGGTGGTCGTAGGACCCGCCGGGGTCGGCCGACCCGCCCTCGTCGCCCTCGTCGTCCTCGTTGTCCACGTCCAGGTGGCGCAGGAGCAGGGCTGCCCGTCGCGCCGCGTCCTCGGCGCTGTCGAGGGCTGCGGCCTCGGCCTGGGCGCCGTGCGGCCCGTCCACCGGTCCCGCGCCGGCCGTTGCGACCGTGCGCGCGTGGAGCCGGGCCAGCAGCTCGTCGCGAGGGAGCCCGCGCAGGTGCAGCAGGAGCAGCGGCGTGGCGTCGACGAGCCAGGCCGTCTGGTAGAGCACCGCCAGGGCGTGGGGACACGGGTCGACCCACGCCTGGCAGGTGCACGAGGCCTCGAGCTCGCCCCCGAAGGGCAGCAGCTCGACCCCGGCCTCGTCGGCGTGCTCGACCAGGGAGTGGGGCAGGTCGTCGGCGAGCAGGGCGCCGATCCGACCCGACTCCGCCGCCACGACCTCGACGAGGGCCTCGGTCGCGACCGGGTCCACGACCGGGATCCGGCAGTCGACGGTCCACAGTCCGTGACCGTCGGCGACCGCCGCCACCAGTCGTCCGCGGTCCAGGGAGATGCCACCCACCGCCGCCTGCCGGGACAGGGCCCGCGCGGCGCGCAGGTCGGTGTCGGCATACGCCGCCTCCTCCACCGCGCGCACCCATGCCTTGCCCCACCAGGTCCTCGCGCGCGCGGCGCCGCGGCGGACCGCGATCGGCGGGTGGGAGATCACCTCGACGTGCTGCGCGGCGCTCACCTGCCCGGGCCCCCGCCCGATCCCGCGCCACGTGGGCCGTCGGGCTCGCGGCGCAGGGTCACCAGGTCGCGCAGCTCGTCGTTGCTCAGCTCCGTCAGCGCCGCCTCGCCGCTGCCGAGGACGGCGTCGGCCAGCGCGCGCTTGCGGCCGAGCAGCTCGGCGACCTTCTCCTCGATCGTGCCGCGCATGATCATCCGGTGCACCTGGACCGGTCGGGTCTGACCGATCCGGTAGGCGCGGTCGGTGGCCTGTTCCTCGACGGCCGGGTTCCACCAGCGGTCGACGTGGATGACGTGGTCGGCGCGGGTGAGGTTGAGCCCGGTGCCGCCGGCCTTGAGGGAGAGCAGGAAGACCGGCACCGCGGCCGCGCCGTCCTGGCCGGACTGCTGGAACCGGGCCACCATCGCCTCCCGCTCGCGCACCGGCGTGGAGCCGTGCAGGAACTGGTGGGCGATGCCGGCCGCGGCGAAGTGGTCGGAGAGCAGGCGCCCCATCGCGACATACTGGGTGAAGACCAGAGCGGCGCCGTCCTCGGTCACCACCGTGCTCAGGATCTCGTCGAGGAGGTCGAGCTTCTCCGAGCGACCACCCAGCCGCACGGCGCCGGACTGCTTGAGGAACTGGGCCGGGTGGTTGCAGATCTGCTTCAGACCGGTGAGCAGCGCCAGCACCAGGCCGCGTCGGGCGTCCGGGTCGGAGCGTTCGATGCGCTCCATCGTCTCGCGCACGAAGGCCTCGTAGAGCACCGTCTGCTCGCGGGTCAGGCTCAACGGGTGGTCGGTCTCGGTCTTCGCCGGCAGCTCGGGGGCGATGCCGGGGTCGGACTTGCGACGACGCAGCAGGAACGGCTCGATCAGGTCGGCGAACTGGCGGGCCTTGGTGGGCTCGAGACCGGACTCGATCGGCCCCGCCCACACCTTGCGGAAGGCGTTGCGGCTGCCGAGGAGCCCCGGGATGGCCCAGTCCAGGATCGCCCACAGCTCGGTGAGGTTGTTCTCCACCGGGGTGCCGGTCAGGGCGACCCGGGCCGCACCCGGGATGGCCCGCAGCGCCCGGGCGGTCGAGGAGGCCGGGTTCTTGACGTGCTGCGCCTCGTCGGCCACGACCAGCCCCCAGCCCACCCGGGCCAGGGACTCCTTGTCGACGCGCATCGTGCCGTAGGTGGTGAGCACGAAGCCCGGGTCCTCACCCGCACCGAGGTCGAGCAGCGCCGGCTCCTCGGGTCCGAGGAGGTCGCCGAGGTCGCGTCGGGTGCCGTGGATGCGGCGTACGTCGACGCCGGGGGCGAAGCGTCGGATCTCGGCCTCCCAGTTGCCCAGCAGGCTCGCTGGACACACGACCAGGGTGGGCCGCGCCGGCCCCCCGCCCGCGACGGCCGCTGCGGCACGGTGCAGGTGCAGGGCGATCACCGTGATCGTCTTGCCCAGCCCCATGTCGTCGGCCAGGCAGGCACCCAGCCCGAGGTCGGTGAGGTCGGCGAGCCAGGTCAGGCCGTGGCGCTGGTAGTCGCGCAGGTGGGCGTGCAGTCCCTCGGGTGGCTCCACCGGGTCCCGGGTGGCGGCCTCGAGCAGGCGCTCGCGCACCTTCAGCAAGGACGCTCCGACCACCACGGCGTGCTCGGTGGGGGCACCGTCGCCGGGGCCGGCCAGCTCGACGGCCCCGGTCAGCGCCGCCGCGATCGCCTGCGCCGGCTTCACGGTGCGGATCAGTCGCTTCTTCGCCTTGCGCGCCGTGGCCGGGTCGACCACCATCCAGCTGCCGCGCAGCTTGAGGACCGGCGATGCCGCTCGGGCCAGCTGCTCCATCTCCTCGGCGGTCAGGTCCTCGCCGTGCAGCGCCAGCTGCCAGCGGAAGCTGAACAGCGCGTCGCTGCCGAGCAGCGGCTCCTGCAGCGGCTCCTCCCGGACCGCCCCCAGGGCGGCCGCCCCGGGCTCGCGCCTCCGGTCGGGGCGGTGGGAGTCGAGGACGGCCGTCGAGGTCAGGTCGCGACCGAGGCTGCGGGGCCACAGGACGTCGACCCCGATCCGCTTGAGCGCCTCGACACCGCCGTCGAGGAGGCCGACCAGCTCGTCGGCGTCGAGGGTGATCTCGTCGGGCACCCGCAGCGCCAGGAGGCGGTCGAGGACCGGCCAGGCGTCGGCCGCCGCGCGCAGGGCGATGCCGGCGTGGGTGCGGGCCCGGGATCCGAAGCCGTGCCCGGCTGACCCCGCTGACCCCGACGAGCCTGACGAGCCTGACGATTCGGTGTAGAGCAGGGCGGCGTCGCAGACATGCAGCGGGTCGAGCTCGTCGTGGGCCTGCAGGACGATGCGCACGGAGCCTGCGACCAGCTCCTCCTCGTCGGCCTCCACCCGCAGGGAGAGCCGGACGAGCTGCGGGAGGTCGTCATCCGCCACCGGCTGCGTGCCCGGGGCACTCGCCGCACCGCCCAGCGACGCCGCGGCCGAGCGATGGTGCCGGATCCGGGCCTGGAGACGCTCGGCGAACCGCGAGCCGGGCGGGTCGTCCCCGGTGCCGCCGCGGTCGGGTGTCGTCGCCCGGGACGCCGTGCGGCGCGTGGTCACCGGCGCGCTGCGGGGCATCGCGTCGGCGACGGCGTCGAGCACGCGGCGGACCAGCTCCTCGGCCGCGGCCGCGTCGAGACCCTCGTGGGCGCGGGAGGCGGCGAGCAGGGTCACGCGCTCGTCGTCGTCGGCGTCCAGCGGCGCGACCCGCCAGCTGCCCCCACCGGCGGCCGGCTCGAACTTGCCGGCCGCGACCAGCCGCATGCCCAGCATCACCGCACCCGAGAGCAGGCCCACGCTGGGGTGCACGTCGTCGCGACCTCGCGCCTTGGTGAGCACCGGCAGGGCAGCCTTGATCGGCAGCTCGACGGTCCGCCGGTCGTCGCTGAAGGCCACCACGCTCTCGCGCGGCGGGTCGGCGGCGCGCAGGGTGGCGGAGCCGGTGACCGGGACGAAGCTCACGGACGCCCTCGCATGGGGTCGAACCTAGCCCGCCGTACCGACATCGGCCGACACGCCGCGACTCAACGGTCCGGCCCGGCCACCTCGGCGACGACCGAGGCCAACGCCTCGACGGCAGCCTCGGTCAGCCCGGGGTGCGGGACGTCGGGATCGGTCCAGGTCCGCGGGTCGGTGGGCTCGGGCCGGAGCTCGTCGAGGTCGCCGACGACGTCGACACCGCTCCCGGCCGTCCACGAGATCCACTCGTCGACCTGGGCGCTCAACCAGTCCGCGTCCCGGGGTGGCGCCTCCACCCGGGGGCTGTCGCGGCCGACCAGGACGCGGGCGACGTGACGTCGGACGAGCTTGTGGTGCGGGCGTCCCCGCCTGCTGGAGCCCTCGAGGGCTCGGTTGAGGGCCAGGAGCACCTGGGCCTCGGGCACGCCCACCGACTCGTTGGTCCGCCCCGCGGCCTGCGGCGCCCACGCATCCTCGAGGCCGACCAGGTCGGCGAAGCGCCGCCACAGCAGGTCGCGGTCGCCCCCCGGCGGCGGCACCGTGACCAGGTGGATCCGCTCCGCGGGCACGTGGTCGAGCCAGCGCCCGAGCACCTGCGGGATGTCGAAGGCGTTGCGCAGCGGGAGGTCGCCGCTGCGAGCTCGCGCGAGGTGCGTGGTCAGGTCGTCGTCGCCACCGTTCTTGAGGCCCTCCAGCCAGCCCGAGACGAGCTGGCGACCGAGGTCGCGCGCCGTGTAGACGACGTGGACCTCGGCGCCGACCCCCAGGTCCCGCACGGCCCTCGCGGCGCTCTCTGCGTCACAGCGCACGAAGGCCTCGTGGCTGATGATCGTCGTCTCGTACGGCGACGCGGTGACCTGCTCGACCAGCCTGCGCCACTCGCCGACCAGCGTCTCGGGGCGCTGTCCCAGGGTGACCCCGGTCAGCTCGAGGGCGGCGCGCAGCACCAGGCCGGCCGGGCGCCTGCCACTGCCCTGCTCGCCCATCGGCACCAGCACGCCGTGCTCGGAGAGCGTGGCGGCGTTGCGCTGCAGGCGCGTCTGGAGGGCCGTGGTGCCGGTCTTGGGGGCGCCGATGTGCAGGAAGACGCGCCGGACCATGCGGGGCAGTCTTCCACCCACGGGCCCGGCTCGCCGGTCGACCTCGTTCCCGGAGCCGGGCTCGGTCCGGTCAGGCTCAGGTCAGGCTCAGGTCGGGTCCGGGCTGCTCAGGTCGCGACGCGGCCCGTGATCGGCGGCAGGTCGGCGAGCGTGACGATCCCGGGGGGCGCCGCGACCACGTGGGCGATCGCGTTGGTGACGGGCATCGCCGTGTAGATCATCCCGAGTCCCATGAAGCCCTCCTCGGTCCAGTCGGCCGGCGGAAGGCAATGCAGCACGGTGCGCATGTTCGGCAGGCCGAAGACCTGGATGACGTGGCCGTGCTGCAGCGGCTTGGGCGGGGTGACGTGCGGGCCCATGGTCCAGTTGAAGCCGACGCTGACCACGTTGCGCTCCCCCACCCAGCCGCGGTGCCAGCCCATCACACCGCCGACGGTGCCGGCCGGGATCGTCATGAAGCCGAGGTCGGAGTCGGCGGTGGCCGGGGTGAAGGTGACGTCGAAGCTCATCCGGTCCAGACTCACCCCGAGGGCGTCGGCCATCATCGCGGCGGACTCGGCGAACACCTCGCTCTCGCGCCGCACCGACTCAGCGAGACCCGGGGTCTCGGGGTCCTGGGAGAAGCCCATCGCGATCTGGGTCCCGGCCGACTCGTAGGTCGAGCAGTCGACCGACTCGGTGATCCGGATCTCGTCGACCCGCTCGCACGAGCCGCTGAGCACCATCGCGACCGAGTTGGTCATCCCGGGGTGGGCGCCGGAGCCGAACATCGTCGAGCCGCCCGCCTCGCACGCCGTACGGATCCGTTCGAGGTCGGCGGAGGACTGCTTGCCCCCGGTGATCCACGCCGCGCTGGAGCAGACGTTGACGCCCGCCTCGAGCAACCGGACCAGGTGGTCGATGTCGGGCCACAGCGGGTTGTAGCAGCAGGCGTCGGGGCGCAGCGCGATCAGTGCGTCGATGTCGTCGGTGGCCAGGACCCCCGTGGCAGCAGGCGGCTCGGCGAGGCCGCACAGGTCGGCGGCATCCGTGCCGACCTTGTCCTGACCGTGGGCGTAGACCCCGACCAGCTCGATCTCGGGGCGTTCGATGAGCGCACGCAGCGAGCGGCGACCGATGTTGCCGGTGGTCCACTGGATGACTCGCAACGGCGCGGGAGCTGTCGACGACATGCCCGGATGCTAGAACACGTTCTAGTTCCGGTCCATCGGGTGACAGGACGATGAGGGGTCGATGAGCGACTCCTGAGAATCCGCGGGTCGCTGAGCGTGGCGGCCCCGCGACGTGATCGGCACCACGGCAGCACGGCTTGAACCGCGTCGCGGCCCCCCTCCAAGGTGGAGCACAGGCCGGGCCTCACGCAGCGCCCGGACCGCGTCCAGCCGGATCAGCCGCGCCGCCCCCTCGCCGGGGCGCCGCCGAGCGCGAGTCCCGCCTCGCCCACCGGCACTGCCCGCAGTCCGTCACCGCCGCCACCCGGAAGGCCCTCGCATGTCCGTGCTCCCCCGCCCGCCCGTCCCTCCCGCCGACCCGTCCGACCCCGCCGACTCCCCACCCGCGACCCGCGAGACCCGCGAGACCCGCGAGACCCGCGAGACCGGCGCCGGCGACCTGGTCGCCGCGCACGAGGTGCTGACGACCGCCCAGGTCGCCAGCCGTCTCCCCCGCCGGCGCCGCGAGATCGTCGCCGTCCTCGAACCCGTCTGGTCACGCCGCGACGATCCGACCCGCTCGGTCCATGCCACCCACGCCACGGTAGCCGCGGCGGCTGCCCGCCTGACCCGGCACCTGCGGCCGGGGGAGGTCGTCGCGCCCACCGTCGACGGGCGCCTGCGCCTGCGCCTGCTGCGCGAGGACAAGGCCGTGCGCCCGGTCCGCCTCCAGGAGATGGGCTACCACGCGATCGAGGCCTTCGAGTCGGTCGCAGCGTCCTCGACGGTGCCCGGGCCCGAGGTCCGCACCGGCCCGGAGCGCCCCGTGATCGACCTCGGCGTCGGCTGGGCACCGATCACCTTCCGGCAGGGACCGGCCGAGGCCGAGCAGCACGCCTCGCTGGCCGCCGAGGAGTCCCTGGTCCAGCGTGACCTGCAACCTCGCCAGAGGGGACGACACCTGCGCACGCGTCAGCCCCGGATCGGGCGCTGGTCCGCCGGGCAGCAGGTCCTCGCGGCCACCCTCGGCGCGGCGCTCGTGCCGTTCCTCACCCTCGTGGCCCTGTACGCCGTGGGGCTGGACGTCTCGAGCGTCCTCTACTGGACGCTGGTCGGCGCCTTCGGCGTGACGGCCGCGACGATCTGGGCCGAGTGCTCCCAGGCGCTGGACCCCGAGCTCCCGCCCGAGACCGACCGGCCGGCACCGCCCGCCTCGGCGGTGATCGCGGCGTACCTGCCCAACGAGGCCGAGACCATCGTGGAGACCCTGGAGGTCTTCCTCGCCCAGCACTACCCGGGCGGTCTGCAGGTGGTCCTGGCCTACAACACGCCGTACCCCCTGCCGGTCGAGGCCGAGCTCGCCCACCTGGCCGAGGCCTACCCGGCGCTGACGGTGCTCAAGGTGCCGGACAGCACCTCGAAGGCGCAGAACGTCAACGCCGCCCTGCACGTCGCGCACGGTGAGTTCGTCGGCATCTTCGACGCCGACCACCACCCGATGCCCGGTGCGTTCGAGCGAGCCTGGCGGTGGCTGGCCGAGCCCGGTGAGGACGGCCGGGTGGCCGACGTCGTCCAGGGCCACTGCGTCATCCGCAACGGCGCCGACTCGGCCCTGGCCAAGCTGGTCGCCGTGGAGTTCGAGCAGATCTACGCCGTCTCGCACCCCGGCCGGGCCCGCCTGCACGGCTTCGGGATCTTCGGCGGCTCCAACGGCTACTGGCGCTCGGAGGCCCTCGAGCGGATCCGGTTGCGCGGCTCCTTCCTCACCGAGGACATCGAGGCGTCGATGCGCGTCCTGGCCGCCGGCGGCCGGATCGTCAACGACCCGGGCCTGGTCAGTCGCGAGCTGGCGCCGCTGACGCCGTCCGCCCTGTGGAAGCAGCGGATGCGCTGGGCCCAGGGCTGGTTCCAGGTCTCGACCCGCCACCTGCGGCCGATCCTCGGCAGCGACGACCTGTCGGTGCGCCAGAAGCTCGGCGCCACCTACCTGCTCGGCTGGCGCGAGGTGTACCCCTGGCTCGCCGTGCTCGCCTGGCCGCTGTTCTGCTTCCTCGCCTGGCGCGACGGCGGCCTCGACCTGAGCTCGCCGATCTTCCTGCTGGCCACCCTGTTCGTCACGGTCTCCGGCCCGCTGCAGACCTACGCCGCCTGGCGCCTGGCCTGCCCCGAGGTACGCCGGCACGGCTGGTGGTTCGTCGGGGCCGCGGTGGCCAACGTGCTCTGCTACACCGAGGCCAAGAACGTCGTGAACCGCGTCGCCCACCTCAAGCAGCTGCGCGGCGAGCACCAGTGGGTCGTGACGCCGCGCAACGCCGGCAGCGCGACCGGGGAGGCGGCATGAGGACGCCGACCACCGGGACCGCCCCCGCGACGCCCCCGCGCACGACGTACCCGCTCGGGTGGCTGCGCGGGGTCGCGGCGCTGAGCGTGGTGCTCTTCCACGCCTACCAGTACCAGCGCACCGCGCCGGGCTGGGAGTGGCCGATGTCCGGGGTCGGGCACCAGCTGATGACCGGTACCGACCTGTTCGTCGACATGTTCTTCGTGCTCTCGGGCATCGTCCTGTGGCTGCCGATCGCGCACGCCGCCGCCACCGGCGAGACCGGACGGACCGGACGGCTCCTGCTCTACCGCCGCCTCGCCCGGCTGCTGCCGCTCTACCTCGTGGTCGTGCTGCTGGTCTGGGCGTGGACCAACCCGACGTTCCCCGGGCACTGGCGCGACCTGGCCCTGCACCTGACGTTCACCCACATCTACAGCGACACCTACATCTTCTGGACCAACGGTCCGGCCTGGTCGCTGGCCGTCGAGTTCCACTTCTACGTCCTGATGGCCCTGTCCGTGCCGCTGGTGAACGCCGGCGTGCGACGCGCGCGTGGTCGGGCCGGACGACTGGCGGTGGCGGCCGTGCTGCCCGTGCTGTGCGTGCTGGTCACCGCGGCGTACTACACGTGGGCGCTGGTCGTCGACCCTGCGCCGCACACCGACTGGTCGGTGTGGTTCAGCCCGCTCTCGCGTGCCGCGGACTTCGGCATCGGGATGGGCCTGGCGCTGCTGAGCGCGGCCGGGGTGCGGCTGGGCCGACCGACCCGCGGCACGCTGGCCGTCGTCGGCGTCGCCGCGACCGCCGTCCTCGTCCTCGAGCGACCGCTGACCAGCGTGGTCGGGGAGGTCTGGCACCCGCTCTACGCCGCCACCATCGCCCTGGCGCTGGCCGCGATCGTGCTGCACGACGGACCGTGGCCCCGCGCCCTCGACCACAAGCCGCTGGCCTGGGTCGGCGGACTGGGCTACGGCGTCTACCTGATCCACGAGCCCGTCATGCGGGCCCTCGGGTCGTGGGGTGTGCTCCCCGAGCCGCGCCTGGGGCCGTGGTTCCTGCTGACCGCGGTGCTGGTGGTCGTGCCGACCGTCGCGCTCGCCTGGCTCAGCGCCCACACGGTCGAGGCCGCCGGGCTGCGGATGCTGCGCACCCTCGAGCGGGACGGGACCCCGCGGGACTACTACGCGCACCTCGACGGGGAGGACCGAGGCCCGGCCGACGGCGCCGCCGCCGCCGCGGACGGTCGGGCCACGGCCTCGACGTGACCCCGGCGCGGGTCGCTCGTTGAGACCCCATCTGCTCATCGGTGCCTTCGGGTGGCACCGCCGGGGTCGACGATCCCTGAGCACCGACCCCAGGAGAACCGCGTGAGGCCACGTCGCATCCGCACATCCATCGCCCTCGGAGCCGCCGCCCTGCTGAGCGGCGCCGCCATGATCGCCCCGGGCCAGGCTGCCGGTGGGACGCCGGCGCTCGGCGGGACCGCCTCCCCGTCGTCGGCGCTGGGCCTGGGCTCGCTGCTCGCGCCCGTCTCGCCGTACCTCAACGGCCTGCTGCCCTCGCTGACCGGCCGCTCGACGGTGCTGATCCACGGTGACCGGCTCGCCGATGCCGAGCGCGCCGTGCGACTGAGCGGGATGACCCGCTCGACCAGCTTCGACAAGATCGGCGTGGTCGCCGCCAGCGGCACCAGGGCGCAGATCATGGCGGTCCGGGCGATGCGCGGGATCTCCTACGTCGAGGGCAACGCCCCCATCGAGCTGTTCAACGACACGTCCAACACCGCGACCCGCGGCAAGGAGGCGATCGCGACCCGCACCGGGGCCGACGGCGGCGCCCTGGACGGCAGCGGCGTCTCGGTCGCCGTGATCGACTCGGGCGTCGACCCGACCCACCCGTACTTCGCCGAGGCCGACGGCAGCAGCGCCGTCGTGGCCAACCTCAAGACCGTCTGCGTGCCCGCCACCACGCTGTGCACCGTGCAGGCCCTGCCTGACTTCGTGGACACCGACACCACGGCCCTCGGCGGCCACGGCACCCACGTCAGCGGGATCGTGGCCGGCCGGCCGACCACCCTGTCGTCGGGCGAGACCCTGCAGGGCGCCGCGCCCGGCGCCAAGCTCGTCTCGATCTCGACCGGGGCCGTGCTGCTCATCCTCGGTGCCGACTCCGCCCTCAACTGGGTCCTGGAGAACCACGAGGCGCCGTGCGGTGCCGGCGTGTCGGCGCTGGAGTGCCCGCCGATCAAGGTCACCAACAACTCCTACGGACCGACCGGCGGCGGGGAGTTCGACCCGCAGTCGGCGACCGCCAAGCTCCAGCAGGCGCTGGCCGCCGAGGGAGTCGTGACGGTGTGGGCCAACGGCAACGACGGCGGGGACGGCTCCGAGAACCTCTCCAACCCTCCCGGCCAGGACCCCACGGGTGGCGTCATCTCCGTGGCCTCCTACAACGACCAGGACTCCGGGACCCGCGACGGCACCGTCTCGACGTTCTCCTCGCGCGGCCTCGACGGGACGCAGTCGACCTACCCCGACCTCTCCGCCCCGGGTGACGGCATCACGTCCTCGTGCCGCCTCTACCTGCCGATCTGCGCGACCGGGCTCGACCCGCGCAACGGTCCGGGTGCCGTGGACCTCGGCACGTTCAACACGATCAGCGGTACGTCGATGGCCGCTCCGCACATCGCCGGGATCGTCGCCCAGCTCTTCCAGGCCGACCCCGACGCCACCCCCGCCGAGGTCGAGGCCGCGCTGAAGTCGTCGGCCTACAAGTACGCCGACGGCGCGGCCTACGAGCCGGGCCCGCTCGGCACCACGTCCTACGACAAGGGCTACGGCCTGGTCGACGTGGTGGCGGCGGTCGATGCGCTGAACTGATCCACGTCAGCACGACGGCCCCCGACCTGCGCGGTCGGGGGCCGTCGTGCGTCTCGGTCGGTGCTCGGCAGCCGACCTGCCGCCAGCGGCCGGCGAGAACGCCGGAAACGGCCCGTAACCCTCCCCCGGCAGGCTCGTTGACCACCTCGAAGCCACCACCCCGCAGGGGAGGACGCAACCGGCCCGTCATGGGGGCAGGCCGGAGCACTGGCCCAGCACGCGGACGTCACCCCGCATCCGGCCCGTCATGGGGGCAGGCCGGATCCGGGGTGCTCTGCTTCTCCCGGTGCTCAGCCGGAGCGCAGCGCCGGCATCACGTCGCGGGCGACGGTCTCGAGGACCGCGGTCGAGGCGGCGTACGGCGACTCCTCGCGCGGCCAGTGCGTCACCACGTCGGTGAAGCCCAGCCCTGCGGCCCGGCCCACGAGGTCGGTGAAGAAGTCGACGCTGGCCAGCGACACCCGGCCGGCACCCGAGAGGTGCGGGGCCGAGTCGAGGTTGAGGTAGCGCGGCACGGCGCCCGGCTCCCGCCCCTGCGCCACCAGCTCGGTCTCGAAGGTCGTGCGGGCCTCGGCCAACCCGTCGAACCACGCGTCCACGCTGTCCGTCGTCGGCCCGGTGGTCACCCAGCCGTCCCCCACCCGAGCCGCGTAGCGCAGCGACCGCGGGCCGTTGGCGGCGACGAGGTAGGGCGTGCGGCGCAGCGGCGGCAGGGTGCGGGCCCCGGCGGTGGAGAACCAGCGCCCCTCGGCGGTGACGTGGTCCTCCTCGCGCAGGCGCGTGAGGAGGTCGACGAACTCCTGGAACCGGTCGACCCGCTCCCGCAGGCTCAGCGACTCGGTGGCCAGCAGGTCGGCGTCGAGGTTGCCTCCGGTGCCGAGGCCGAGCAGGAGCCGGCCGTCGCTGATGGACTCCAGCGCCTGCGCGTCGCGGAAGAGCAGGTAGGGGTGGCGGAAGTTCGGTGAGGCCACGAAGGTGCCGAGCCCGATCCGCGACGTGACGGCGGCTGCTGCGCCGAGCACGGGGGTGGCCGTGGTCCACGGTGCCTCGGGCAGGCCACCCCACACCAGGTGGTCGTAGGTCCAGGCGTGGTCGAAGCCCATCTCCTCGGCCGACTCCCACCGGGGGCGGGCCTCGGTCCAGGGCTGGTCGGTGAGGATCGTGATGCCGAAGCGCATGAGGCGACCCTAGTGGCGCTGCGGACGGGTCAGGACTGGGTCGCCAGCGCGAGCGGCAGGACGGCCTCGGCCCCGGCCTCGCGCAGACCATGGGCGGCCCGGGTCATCGTCCACCCGGTGACGACCTGGTCGTCGACGAGCAGCACGGACAGCCCCGCGACGTCCTCGTCGAGCACGAGCGAGCAGCGGCGCCCGACGGCGGCCACGCGCTGGGCGGAGTTCATCGCGCCTCGTCCGGGGGCGACGTCGGGGTCGACGATGGCGTAGCGGCCGAGCACCGGCTTCGTGAGGTAGCGCGAGAGACCCTCGGCGAAGTCGGCGGTCAGCGTGCCTCGGCGCTCGGACTCCACCACCACGATCCCGTCGACGCGCGGGCGCCAGTCGCCGAGCACCTCGACGACGGCGCGGACCAGTCCGGTGGGAACCGGACCGTCGGGGGTGGAGTCCCGGAAGAGCTCGCGCAGCGCCTGGCCGTGGCCGAGGTCCGTCAGCCGCGCCACGGCGCGGCCCTCGCTCGCGCCGGCCTTGATCTTGCCACTCAGGCCGATGCCCAGCGACGAGAGCCCGCTGGGCCACATCTTGCGCGGGTCGATGACGACGCCGGGGCGTCCCAGCCGTTCTGTGGCCTCGCTCACGGCCGCCTCCGAGACCGTCGTGTCCAGGGTCAGCCCGCCGCAGTTGTCGCACCGTCCGCAGTCGACGGCGTCGGGGTCGTCGAGCTGCTCGCGCAGGTAGCGCATCCGGCAGGTGCTGGTGCCGAGGTAGTCGAGCATCGCCTGCTGCTCGCGCTCGCGGGCCTCGCGCACGCGCGCATAGCGCTCGGCATCGTAGGACCACGGACGACCCGTGGCCTCCCACCCGCCGCGGACCCGGCGTACGGCGCCGTCGACGTCGAGGACCTTGAGCATCTGCTCCAGCCGGGTGCGGCTGAGCTCGACGTGGGTCTCCAGGGTGGCGGTGCTCATCGCCCGTCCCTCGGTCGCCAGCACCTCCAACGTCTGGCGCACCTGCTCCTCGGCCGGGAAGGCCAGGGAGCCGAAGTAGGCCCAGATGTCGCGGTCCTCGATCGCGGGCAGCAGGACCACCGTCGCCCCCGGGTCGGGGTCGACACCGCGGCCGGCACGGCCGACCTGCTGGTAGTAGGAGACCGGGGAGCCCGGAGCCCCCAGGTTGACCACGAAGCCGAGCGTGGCGTCGAAGCCCATCCCGAGGGCGCTGGTCGCCACCAGGGCCTTCACCTCGCCGCGGATCAACGCGCCCTCGAGCGCCTGCCGCTCGGTCGTCTCGGTCTGGCCCGAGTAGGCCGCCACCTCGTGACCTCGGGAGCGGAGGTAGTCGGCGACCTCCTGGGTCGCGGCGACCGTGAGGCAGTAGACGATGCCGGAGCCGGGCTGCTCGGCGAGGTGGTCGGCGAGCCAGGCGAGCCGTTGCTGCGCGGTCGTGAGGCGGACGACCCCCAGGCGCAGGGACTCCCGGTCGAGGGAACCGCGCAGGACCAGGGTGTCGGAGCCCATCTGCTCCGACACGTCGGTCGTCACCCGGGTGTTGGCGGTCGCCGTCGTCGCCAGCACCGGGATCCCGTCGGGCAGCTCGCCCAGGAGGGTCCGGATCCGGCGGTAGTCGGGACGGAAGTCGTGGCCCCAGTCGCTGATGCAGTGCGCCTCGTCGACCACGAGCAGGCCGCACGTGGCGGCCAACCGCGGCAGGACCTCGTCGCGGAACCCGGGGTTGTTGAGCCGCTCCGGGCTCACCAGCAGGACGTCGACCTCCCCGGCGTTGATCGCCCGGTGCGTCTCCTCCCACTGCTCGAGGTTGGTGGAGTTGATCGTCACCGCCCGGATCCCCGCCCGCTGGGCTGCCTCGATCTGGTTGCGCATCAGGGCGAGCAGCGGCGAGACGATCACCGTCGGGCCGGCGCCCCGCTCGCGCAGCAGCAGGGTCGCCACGAAGTAGACCGCCGACTTGCCCCACCCCGTGCGCTGCACGACGAGGGCGCGGCGACGCGCGACGGCCAGGGCCTCGATGGCGGTCCACTGGTCCTCGCGCAGGGTGGCCCCGTCGTGGCCGACGAGGGCCCGCAGGTGCTGCTCGGCTCGCCGGCGCACCTCGGTCGGGGTGCTGGGGAGGTGGCTGGTGACGCTCATGCCGCCTGTCTACCAGTGCGCACCGACGAGCCGGTCCACTCCTCCACAGCCTCCGTCGCCGGCACTGCAGGTGGAGTCCGGGCGCTTCGGTGGTGTCTGTCTCAGCCGACCGGGTCCGGCGAGGGACGTTCGCCGACCGCCCTGGCGATCGCCGTGCGGCCCGGGAGGCTCCAGCGCTGCAGGATGTCGCCGACGTGCCGCTCGACGGTGCGCACGCTCAGGTCGAGGCGCTCGCCGATGTCGCGGTTGGACAACCCGACAGCGACGAGCAGCGCGACCTGCTCCTGCCGTGCGGTCAACCCCAGCAACGACGAGCCCGCAGCGTCCGTGCCGTCCGGCGCCTGACGCATGGCGGCCGGGAGTCCCGAGCGCGTCGCGACCCCGAAGGCCGCCAGCACCCGGGAGACGTGGGCGCGCACCGTGTGCTCGGACAGGTCCAGGCGACGGGCGACCTGCCTGTTGGTCGCCCCCTCCGCCACGCAACGGGCGACCTCGGCCTCGCGCGCGCTCAGCCCCGCCCACCCCGACCCGACGAGGGGACGAAGCCGGAGCCCCAGCGGCCGCAGCTCACGGGCGGCGGTCCGTCGCGCAGCGCGGTGCCCGCGTGCCTCCGCCTCGGCGACCATCGCGTTCAGACCCGCCAGGGCGTCGCGCCTCCCGTGCGAGCCCCGATCGGCGAGACGGGCCCTGGTGAGCAGGATCCGTCCCTCGGCGGCCTCGATGCCCCGCGCGACCGCGTCCGCGCGTGCGACGGCGCGCTCGGCCCACACGATCGCCTCGGCAGGGCGCTGCTGGAGCAGCAGGACGCGGCAGTGGGTCCGGGCGACGGTCGAGTCCGCGATGGGAGAGCAGAGCAGGGGTGCGGCGCGGTCCAGCCACGCCAGGGCCGCGTCCAGGTCGTCCTCGGCAGCGGCCAGGGCGACCAGCAGCTCCAGGCCGAGCGCCCGGTCGATCACGTTGCATCCGGCCAGGTCGGCGTCGCGTCCGGCACGGAGCACACTGCTGGCCGCGGCCGCCACGTCGCCGATCGCCACGAGTCCGAACGCCGCCAGCAGGTGTGCCCCGGCCGTGAAGTGGTCGCGAGGCTCGCCGGCCAGGCCTCGCACGACGCGCGCCAGTCGTCGTACCTCTGCCTGATCGGCCTCGTTGCCCCGCACCAGGGTGCCGGTCGCCGCACACACGGCCGCGACCGCGGGCTGGGCCGGGGTCGGCAGCGACCGGTAGACCTCGTCGGCTGCCGCCACCTCCCCGCGGAAGGCCAGCAGCCGGACGCGACAGACACCCACCATGGGCGTGAAGTCGTGGACCAGCCCGTCGAGCACGAGCGGCTCCCAGGGGCGTCCGTCGAGCGCGTCGATGACCTGCTGCGCGACGTCGAGCCGGGCGTGCGCCAGGGCGCCCTCGACGTACAGGTAGCCGGCGAAGCGACCGAGCACGCCGTCGGTGTCCGGCAGGTCGCTCGTCAGCGACGCCAGTGCACTCGACGCTGCCGGCGACGGGTCACCCGAGGCCGCCCACGCGTGCGCGCCCGTCCGGAGCCACCGGGCGGGCGGGTCGTCGTGCGGCAACGGGCGATCCTCGTGGAGGGCGCGTGCGGCCTCCCACTCACGCGACAGCGCCAGGGCGAACAGGTGCAGGCCGTCCCACCAGCCCGGGTCCTGCGCGTACGCCGCATCGCCCGGCCCGGGGGCCGTGGACGTCCAGGACTCCAGGTCGGTCGTGAGGATCGCGTCGAGCAGCCCACCCAGGGCTGCCTCGCGCGCACCATCGCGGGTCCTCACCCGCTGATGATGCCGTACCGGCCGGGTCGCCTACCAGATCCGCACGCGTTCGCTGGGGTCCAGCCACAGCCCGTCACCCTCGGCGGTCCCGAAGACCTCGTGGAACTCGTCGAGGTTGCGCACGATGTTGGCACGGAACTCCGGCGGGCTGTGCGGATCGATGGTGAGGTACTGCTGCTCCTGCTCCTTGCGCCGCTTGGTGCGCCAGACGAAGGCCCAGTTGAGGAAGAGCTTCTCGCGGTCCTCGATGCTGGCGGCGCCATCGGTGCTGATGACGTAGGCCTTGTGGCCGATCGTCAGGCCGCCCAGGTCGCCGATGTTCTCGCCGACGGTCAGGGCGCCGTTGACGTGCTCGCCGGGCAGCGCCCGGGGCGAGAAGCCGTCGTACTGGTCGATCAGGGTCTTCGACTTCACCTCGAAGGCCGCCTTGTCGTCGGCGGTCCACCAGTCGTTGAGGTTGCCCTGGCCGTCGTACTGCGCGCCCTGGTCGTCGAACCCGTGCCCGACCTCGTGCCCGATGACGGCGCCGATGCCGCCGTAGTTCTCGGCCGGGTGCGCCTCGGGGCTGAAGAAGGGCTTCTGCAGGATCCCGGCCGGGAAGCAGATCTCGTTGGTGCCGGGGTTGTAGTAGGCGTTGACCGTCTGCGGCAGCATGAACCACTCGTCACGGTCGACCGGCGAGCCGATCTTGGCCAGCTCACGGTCGGTGGCGAACGCCGAGGCCGCGTGCACGTTGGCGAGCAGGTCGTCGCTGCTCACCGCCAGCCGGGAGTAGTCCCGGAACTTCTCGGGGTAGCCGATCTTCGGCCGGAAGGTCGCGAGCTTCTCGTAGGCGCGTTCCTTGGTCTCCTCGGTCATCCAGTCGAGGGCCTCGATCGAGACCCGGTAGGCGGCCAGCAGGTTGGCGACCAGCTCGTCCATCAGCGCCTTGGAGGTGGGCGGGAAGTGCCGGGCGACGTACTCCTTGCCGACGGCCTCGCCGATCGCACCCTCCACGAACGAGACCGCGCGCTTCCACCGCTCGCGCAGCTCGGGGGTGCCGTTGAGGGTGCGGCCGTAGAAGTCGAAGTTGGTCTCGACGAAGTCGTCGGTCAGGTAGGCGGCGTTGGCGCGCAGGATGTGGCTGAGCAGCCACGACTTGAGGTCCTCGAGCGGTACGTCGGCCAGCACCGTGGAGAGGTGGGCGAAGAAGGACGGCTGACCCACGATCACCTCGGCGATCACCGCCTCCGCGGTGACGTCGGGACCGGCCAGGTTGGTCGCGTAGGCGTCCCAGTCGAAGGTGGGACACAGCTCCACCAGCTCGTCGCGCGTCATCAGGTTGTAGGTCTTCTGCACATCCCGGGTCTCGGCCCGCTCCCAGTGCCCGGCGGCGATCGTGGTGTCGATGCGGAGCACGGTGGCGGCAGCCTCCGACGCGGCTGCCTCCTCCAGCTGACCACCCAGGGTGAGCAGCTTCGTGAGGTAGGCGACGTAGGCGTCGCGCTGCTCGGCGAACTTGTCCTCGCGGTAGTAGGACTCGTCGGGCAGGCCGAGCCCGCCCTGGAAGAGGTGCAGCAGGTAGCGGTCGGAGTTGCGCGCGTCCGTGTCGACGTAGGACCCGAAGATGCCGTGCCCACCGATCCGCTCGAACTCCCCCAGGAACGCGGCCAGGTCGCGTACGTCGCGCAGCCCGGCCACGGCGTCGACGAGAGGGCGCAGCGGCTCGGTGCCCTTGGCGTCGATCGCGTCGGTGTCCATGAAGGAGGCGTACAGGTCCCCGATCTTGCGGGCGTCCTCCGCGTCGGCCGTACCGGCCAGATCCCCCGACGCCGTGCGCTCGGCCAGCTCGGTGATGATCTCGCGCACGTGCGACTCGGCCGCGTCCGCGAGCTGGACGAAGGGTCCCCAGCTGGAACGGTCGGCGGGGATCTCCACCTCGTCCAGCCAGCGTCCGTTGACGTGGCCGAACAGGTCGTCCTGGGGGCGGATGTCGAGGTTCATGCCCTCGCGGGCGTCATCGAGGATGCTCACGACGCGAGCCTAACGGCCGACCGTGCGCCAACCCGGTGGCACTACGGTTCGGGCATGACCGACCAGAGCGCAACGTTGCGCGTCATCGCGACCATCCCGATCGACCCCGAGCGCGCCGCCGAGGCCGCCCCTGCCCTCGCCGAGCTCGCCGCCGCTTCGCGTGGTGACGCGGGTTGCCTGGGCTACGAGGTCTACGAGTCCGCCGCCGCGCCGGGCACCTTCGTGACGATCGAGGAGTGGGCCAGCCAGGCCGACCTCGACGCCCACATGGGACAACCTCACGTGGGCAAGGCCTTCGAGGTCGCCGGACCGCTGCTCGCGGGCGAGGTGGCGATCCATCCCCTCACGGCGCTCTGAGTCGTCGCCGGGGTGCCGGGTGGCGCGCCCCGGATGTCAGCTGTTCTTCGGGGTGGGTGTGGCGCCCGCGCCCCCTCCTCGGTTGGCGTGTTCCTCGGGGTTGGTGTGGCGCCCGCGCACCTCGGTGGCGGTCGTGCTTCGTGGTGGGTGTGGCGCCCGCGCGCTTAGTCGACCGGGTCTCGCCGTCAAGGAGCTCGCTGCGCTCGCCCGCTGCGCGGCGGCCTGCGGCCGTCCTTGACTGCGAGCCTCTCCCGGTCGACTGACGGCGCGCTCAACGGCGAGGGCTCCGCCCACGCCGCCGCATGCGCGGGCGCCACACCCGTCACACAGACCACAACGCCTCGTCGAGTGGGCACGAACGACAGGGTTGCGGCCGATTTTCGTGTCGTTCCTGCCCAACCGGTGAGCGAATGTGACGGGTGTGACTGGTGGGGCCGCGCTTGCGCGGGCGGCGCCACCGAGCGCAGCGAGGGGGCTACGCGCGCGGCCCCGCCACCGCCACCACCACCGCCACCACCGGGGCCAACGGGAAGGCGGTGGACTCAGGCTGAGCCGGACGACGAGCTCGCCCCGCATTCGGCCTGGCTCCGCCTCGCTACTAGGCTCGCGGCA
>NZZG01000129.1 GCA_002698575.1 Pimelobacter sp.
ATCGAGGGCGAGATGGGCGACAGCCACGTCGGCCTCCAGGCCCGCCTGATGAGCCAGGCGCTGCGCAAGATGACCAGCGCCCTCAACCAGGCCGGCACGACCGCGATCTTCATCAACCAGCTGCGCGAGAAGATCGGCGTCATGTTCGGCTCGCCGGAGACCACCACCGGTGGTCGGGCGCTGAAGTTCTACTCCTCGGTCCGCCTCGACGTGCGCCGCATCGAGACCCTCAAGGACGGCACCGACATGGTCGGCAACCGCACCCGGGTCAAGGTCGTCAAGAACAAGGTCGCCCCGCCGTTCAAGCAGGCCGAGTTCGACATCATGTACGGCAAGGGGATCAGCCGCGAGGGCGGGCTGATCGACGTGGGTGTCGAGGCCGGACTCGTCCGCAAGGCCGGCGCTTGGTACACCTACGAGGGCGACCAGCTGGGTCAGGGCAAGGAGAACGCCCGTACCTTCTTGAAGGACAACCCCGACCTGGCCAACGAGCTGGAGAAGAAGATCCTCGAGACGCTGGGCGTGATCCCCGGTGAGACCGTTCCGGACGACCTGTCGGAGCTGTCCGACAAGCCGATCGGGATCGATGACTTCTAGCCCGGAGTCGTCAGCAGACGTGCTGATGATGACGAGCGAGCGCAGGGAGGCGATGGACCCGTGACGGGAGAGACCTGGCGTGGAGACGTCCACGACGGGGTCGACGCCTGGACCCGTACGGCACCTCCGGCTCCACGGACGGGCGCCCGGACGGGTCCTCCGGCCTCCCCGCCTCCGGACCCGGCGGCGGGCGGCCCGGAGGCCGACCCGGAGTCGGTGGCCCGCAAGATCCTCCTCGATGCCTTGACGGGTCAGGCTCGCAGTCGCAAGGAGCTGGCCGACAAGCTCGCCAAGAAGCTCGTGCCCGACGAGATCGCCACGCGCCTGCTCGACCGTTTCGAGGAGGTGGGCCTGGTCGACGACGAGGCCTTCGCACGGTTGTGGGTGTCCCACCGCCAGCCGGGAAAGGGCCTGGCGCGACGAGCGTTGGCCCACGAGCTGCGTCGCAAGGGTGTCGACGACGAGACGGCCCGAGAGGTTCTCGACGAGGTCGACCCGGCGGACGAGGAGCAGGCGGCCCGCACCCTGGTGCGCAGGAAGCTGCGCTCGCTGAGTCGGGTCGACGACGTGAGGGCGACGCGCCGGCTCGTGGGGATGCTCGCCCGCAAGGGCTACGGCTCGAGCATGGCCTACGCCGTGGTGCGCAGCGAGCTGGAGGCCGCCGACCGGCAAGCTCCGGACGCCGAGGGGTGAGTCTCCCTCCGGCGCCCCGCGCGGCCCGCGCGGCCCGAGGGGCCCACTAGGGTCTGGCCCATGACCACGATCGCTGATGCGCTGCGCCTCGCGGCCGGTCCCGTCGACCTGACCGCCCTGGCCACCGATGCCTCGCCCGGCTACGACGGTGACAAGGAGGACGGTGAGCAGGCTCTGCTCGGGATGGGCGACGAGCTGGCCGACCTCCAGGAGCGGCTCTTCGCCGAGGGGCGCTCGGGGGGTCAGCGCAGCGTCCTGCTGGTGCTGCAGGGCATGGACACCTCGGGCAAGGGCGGCACCCTGCGACACACCGTCGGGCTGATCGACCCCCAGGGCGTGCAGATCACCTCCTTCAAGAAGCCGACCCCCACCGAGCTCGAGCACGACTTCCTGTGGCGCATCGAGCGAGCCCTGCCCAGCGCTGGCAGCGTCGGGGTGTTCGACCGCTCCCACTACGAGGACGTCCTGATCGCTCGGGTGCGGGAGCTGGCCCCGGCCGAGGAGATCGAGCGCCGCTACGAGGCCATCAACGACTTCGAGGCGCGCCTGGTGGCCGCCGGCACGGTGGTGGTCAAGTGCATGCTGCACGTCTCGGCCGAGGAGCAGAAGGAGCGCCTGGTCGCTCGGCTGGACAACGCGGAGAAGCACTGGAAGTTCAACCCGGGCGACATCGACGAGCGCTCCCAGTGGCCCGCCTATCGACGGGCCTACGAGATCGCTCTCGAGCGGACCAACACCGAGATCGCACCGTGGTACGTCGTCCCCGCCGACAAGAAGTGGTACCGCAACCTCGCCGTGGGCTCGTTGCTCCTGGACGCCCTGCGGGGGATGGCCCCGCGCTGGCCGGTCGCCGACTTCGACGTCGAGGAGCAGCGCCGCCGTCTGGCCGACGAGGCGCCGCTGACGTGATGCTCCTCGCCGACGGCGACCCCGGACCCCTTCCGGGGGTGACCGTCACCCGCTACCTGACCCCACTGCGCGAGGGCGGCAGCCTGCCCGGGCTCGTCGAGGGCGACGACCTCGGCACCTATGTCTGCAAGTTCCGCGGAGCGGGTCAGGGCCCGCGGGTGCTGGCCGCCGAGATCATCGTGGGGGAGCTGGCGCGCCGGATCGGCCTGGACACCCCGCGTCAGGTGGTGCTCGACCTCAGCCCCGAGATCGCTCGCTACGAGGCGGACGAGGAGGTCCAGGACCTGCTCACGGCCAGCGTCGGGGCGAACCTCGGCAGCGACTTCCTGCCGGGCTCCTTCGGCTTCGACGCCCACCAGGGGTCCCCGCCGGAGGTGGTCTCCACGATCGTGTGGCTGGACGCCTTCTGCGCCAACGTCGACCGCTCGTGGCGCAACCCCAACCTGCTGTGGTGGGGTGACGCGCTGTGGGTCATCGACCACGGTGCCTCGCTGTACTTCCACCACGCTTGGTCGGGCGGGCTGACCGACCCCGAGCGCTTCGCCGCCCAGCCGTGGGACTCCTCCGACCATGTGCTCCTGGACCGAGCGGACTCCCTGGAGGAGGTCGACGAGGTGCTCACCCGTGTCGTCACCCCCGACCTGCTGGCCAGCGTCGTGGGCCTGGTGCCCGACGTGTGGCTCGAGCCGGTGCCCGGCGCGGAGACACCGGGGGCGGTGCGGGAGGCCTACGTCGCCTTCCTCACCGCTCGCCTGCAGACGCGTCAGTGGCTGCCCGAGGCCGGCGGCCGCGGATGACCGCCTCCCAGCGGCCCTCGCAGCTGGCGTACCAATACGTGGTCCTGCGGTGCGTGCCGCGCGCCGACCGGGAGGAGTTCGTCAACGTCGGCGTCGTCCTCTACTGCCACGCGAGCGACTACCTCCAGTGTGCCTGGCGTGTCGACTCGGCCCGGTTGGGTGCGTTGGATGCCCTCGTCGACCCCGACCAGCTCCGTGCGGCGCTCACGTTCGTGGACGCCGTGTGCGACGGGGCCGTCGAGGCCGGGAGGGCAGGTGAGGCGACGACGAGCCAGCGCTTCGGCTTCCTCAAGGCGCCACGCAGCACCGTCCTGCAGCCGGGCCCGGTGCACGGTGGGCTCGCCTCGGACCCCGCGCGTCAGCTCGACCACCTGCTCCACCACCTCGTCGGGTGAGCAGGGCTGAGGCGGACCACGGGCGCGTCATGGTTGCGATCCGCTGAGGCGGGGTAGGACCCGCGCGTGAGTCTCCCCCCGCCGCCGCAGGGCCCGCCTCCCGGCTGGACGCCCCCGCCTCCACCCGCGCCCGGACCCGCGGGAGGGGAGCGCCGTTCCGTCCGAGGTCGCAGGATCGCGCTCGTGGTGGGCGCCGTCGCAGCACTCGCCCTGGTGGTGGCGGGAGTGCTGGTCGTCGCGACCAGCGCGAGCGAGGACGGCGTCGCACCGGCCGCAGAAGGCCCGGGGAGCGCCGCCCCGGGCGGTGGCGCCGCAACGCAGACGCCGTCCGATGACCCGACCCCGACCGAGCAGCCCGCCGCCCCGGCGTACCCGGCCTATCGGGACTGGCTGGAGCCCGAGCGGGAGCTGGTGCTGGGCGACCATCGCTACGTCAGCGCCTGCCAGGCACTCTCCCTCGACGACGTGCGCGAGCTCTACGGCGAGCCGAGGGCCGGCACCGTGGTCTCCGAGAGCTTCCTCGACCGCTCGTTCGGTGTCGACGAGTACCGCACCGACGACGCGCTCACCGACTGCTGGTACCGCGACATCGTGAGGCTGGACGCGGAGCAGCCCGTCGACGGGTCGAACCTGGGCGAGCTCGGCCTGGGCAACGTGCTGCAGAGCTATCGCGACGACGAGCAGCCCGGCAAGGTCCGGCTCTACCGCGAGGCGGCCCGGGCCGATGGTGACCCGGAGCTGGTGGCCTTCGTGGATGACCTGGCGCGGGTCGCGAAGGCCCGCGTGCGCTACAGCAAGACCTTCCGGGACAAGGAGCTGCGCGGGCTGCCGGACCTCGCCGAGGTCGTGCAGCCGATCGGGTCCGAGGCGTACGCCTTCCGGTTCTTCGTCGACGACGTCGCCTACGAGCTGGTCGACGAGGCGGGCGGGGACGCCGCCGACCTGCGCCAGGAGCTGGACAGCTCGATCGCGCGCCGGCTGCGCACGGCGATGGACGCGATCGCGCGCATCCGCGAGCACGTCGGCGACCCCGAGCTGAGCCAGTCCCCGTCGCCGACGGTCGCCCGGCCCTCCGACACCATCGGGGGGACCCGGATCCTCGAGCCGTGCGCAGTGCTGTCCCGCCAGGTCTTCCGGCAGATCACCGGGCTGCAGGACAACCAGGTCATCGAGCGGCTCAACATCCCCCTCATCCCACCGGGCTCGGCGATCGAGCCCGAGCAGGGCGCGTCGAACTCGTGCCGCCGCCACCATGTCCGCGACAGGCGGTACGGAGACCTCACGACCGACATCACGATCGCCATCGACTACTTCGGCTCCGCGAGGAAGGCCGCGCGGGCGCTGCGCAAGGGCGGCTTCGACGGGCGGCGCCTCGACACCGACGCCGACCTCTTCATCGTCGGCGACGACGGGCCGTTCAGCGACCTGGGGATCGTGCTGCACACCGCCCTGCTGGGTCCCTACCGGATCTCTCTCGACTACTCGACCCTGGACCGAGGTGGCGCCTTCTCCGATGGGTCGTCCGCCTACGCCTCCGACCGGGACTACGTCCGGGCGGTCAACGCCGTGGTGAGGTCGCTGCAGCGCAACCTCGCGGTGGCGCAGGAGGGCGACGGGAAGTAGCCACCCGAGGACCCCGAGGGGACTAGACGGGCACGAGCTCCACGGCACCGACGGCGTAGCGCGCCAGCACGACCCGGGCGACCTCGGGGTGCGCGCCGAGCGGCTCCGATACCGCCACCGCGCCGGCCTCGAGGGCCATCTCCGTCGAGCGGTCGGTGAGGATGCCGGGGCTGATGAAGAGCGAGGCCACGGCGATGTGACGCCGGCCCTCACCCCGGAAGGCGCGCACGGCCTCGCCGGTCGCCGGCGGGGCGCTGGCGGCGTACGCCGCGCTGACGGGCAGCTTGTGGTGGGTCCCCCAGAGCCGGGCGAGCCGGGCGACGGACTGGTTGGCCAGGGCGTCGGTCGATCCGGCGGCGGCCAGCACCAGGGCATCCAGCTCGCGCACCCGGGAGGAGCGCAGCGCCTCGCGCAGCCGCTCGTCGAGGACCTCCAGGAAGCAGGTCTCCAGCCCGAGCAGGGCGCTGCGGCGCAGCTGCAGCCCGGGGTGGCGTGCGCCCGCCTCGACGAGTGCCGCGGTGATCGCCTGCTCCTCGATCTCGACCTCGGACAGGGCGAGCGGCACGATCACGATCTCCTCGTGCCCGGCCTTGACCAGACGGTCGATGACGGCCTGGAAGGCCGGCTTGGCGCAGCGGGCCGGGAGGCTCGGGTCCTCGAGAAAGGCGCGCTCGACGCGGAGGTCGGGCCGTTGGGCCTTGACCTCGGCGACGAGGTCCGTGACGGTCGACGCCGTACGGGGGTCACGGCTCGCGTGAGCCAGGGCAACCAGTGCGGGAGCAGCCATCAGAGCTGCCTCCTCTCGTGATCGAACAGGCGGGTCACGTGTGGATCCCGCACTCGGTCTTGTTCGTGCCGGCCCAGCGTCCGCTCCGCGGATCGTCGCCGGGAGCCACCCGTCGGGTGCACGGGGCGCACCCGATCGACGGGTAGCCGTCGTAGACGAGCGGATTCACCAGCACGCCGTTGTCCTGGATGTAGCGCTCGAACTGCTCGTCGCTCCACCGCGCCAGCGGGGAGACCTTGACCTTGCCCTTCTTGGCGTCCCACCCGATGACCGGCGCGACGACGCGGTTGTGCGTCTCGGCGCGCCGCAGACCGGTCGCCCAGGCGTCGTAGTCGGCCAGGGTGTCGGCAAGGGGCTTGACCTTGCGCAGGGCGCAGCACAGGTCGGGGTCGGTCTTGTAGAGGTCCTTGCCGTACTCCGCGTCCTGCTCGGCCACGGACTGCTTCGGGGTGATCGAGAGCAGGTTGACGTCGAGGGTGTGGGCGACGGCGTCACGGGTGCCGATGGTCTCGGCGAAGTGGTAGCCGGTGTCGAGGAAGACGACGTCGATACCGGGCACGACCTTCGAGGCCACGTCGGCGAGCACGGCGTCGCCCATCGACGAGGTGATCGCGAAGCGGTCCCCGAACGTGGCCGCGGCCCACTCGATGATGGTCTCGGCGGGAGCCAGCTCGAGCTCGGCGCCCCAGTGGGAGACGAGCTCGCGGAGCTCCTCGGGCGAGCGCCCCTCGACGGTGGCGCCACGGAACTCACGAGCCGACCTGGTGGTGGCGGTGGTCATCGGCCCTCACCCGCCCCGGTGGACGCGGGCCCGGTGGCGCTGCGGCGCAGCAGGCCGAGCATCTTCAGCGAGAAGGCTCGCTGGCAGCCGCGGCACTCCCAGGAGCCGTGCGGGGAGGAGACCTCGCCGGCATCGGAGACGACCTCGTGCGGCCAGAGGTCCTGCTCGCCGCAGAAGGGGCAGTGGAACGGGACGGCCCGTTCGGTCGAGCCTGAGGATGTGCTCATGACGTGGTCAACGCCAGCTCTCCGCGAAGTAGTTCCTCCTCGGCACGCGCGACCCAGGTCGCGAAGCTCTCCTCGGCCTGCCGGTCGACGAGGTAGTTGCCGACCACGGCGGTGATGTAGTCGTCCAGCCCCGCGCTGGTCACCTTGTGGGCGCGCAGCTTGCGACCGAAGTTGGCCTGCAGCCCGGTCGCACCTCCGAGGTGGACCTGGAAGCCCTCCACCTGCTCTCCCTCGTGCATGACGAGCTGACCCTTGAGGCCGATGTCGGCGATCTGGGTCCGGGCGCAGGCGTTGGGGCATCCGTTGACGTTGACGGTGATGGGTGTGTCGAGGTCGGGGAAGCGCTTCTCGAGCTCGGTGACGAGGTCGCGGGCGCGTTCCTTGGTGTCGACGATCGCCAGCTTGCAGAACTCGATGCCAGTGCAGGCCATCGTGTTGCGCCGCCACTGCGAGGGGCGAGCCGACAACCCGATTTCCTCGAGGCGGGTGACGAGGTCCTCGACGCGATCGGCATCGACGCCGACGAGCACGATCTTCTGGTACGGCGTGAGCCGCGCGCCGGCGACGCCGTACTGCTCGATCGTGTCGGCCAGCGCGACGAGCAGGCTGCCCGAGACGCGACCGGCGACGGGGGCGAGGCCGACGTAGTACTTGCCGTCCTTCTGCTCGTGGACACCGATGTGGTCGCGGTGTCCGGTGGGGGAGGGCGGGGAGTCGCAGGAGACGAGCTCGCGACCCAGGTACTCCTTCTCGACGACCTCGCGGAACTTCTCGATGCCCCAGTCGGCGACGAGGAACTTCAGACGAGCCCGTGAGCGCAGCCGGCGGTAGCCGTAGTCACGGAACACCGACGCGACGGCCGACCAGACGTCGGCGACCTCGTCGAGCGGGATCCAGACCCCCATCTTCTCCGCGAGCCGGGGATTGGTGGACAGGCCTCCACCGACCCAGCAGTCGAAGCCGGGGCCGTGCTCGGGGTGGACGGTGCCGACGAAGGAGACGTCGTTGGTCTCGGGGGAGACGTCGTGGCTGGGGTGACCGGTCAGCGCGGTCTTGAACTTGCGCGGGAAGTTGGAGAACGCCGGGTCGCCGATGAAGCGGTCGAAGATCTCCTCGAGCGCGGAGCTGCCGTCGATGATCTCGTCCTTGGCGACACCCGCGACCGGCGAGCCCAGGAAGGGGCGCGGCGAGTCCCCACAGGCCTCGAGGCTGCTCAGGCCGGCGGCGTCGAGGCGCTCCCAGATCTCCGGGACGTCCTCGATGCGGATCCAGTGGTACTGGATGTTCTCGCGGTCGGTGACGTCGGCGGTGTCGCGGGCGAAGTCGACGCCGATGGTGCCGAGCGCTCGCACGGCCTCGTGGGACAGCAGTCGACCGTCGGAACGGACGCGCAGCATGAAGTACTCGTCGTCCAGCTCCTCCTCCTCGAGCATCGCGGTCTTGCCGCCGTCGAAGCCCGGCGCGCGCTGGGTGTAAAGCCCCATCCAGCGGAAGCGTCCGCGCAGGTCCGCCGGGTCGATCGAGGCGAAGCCGCGCTTGGAGTAGGTGTAGAGGATCCGGTCGCGCACGTTGAGCGGGTCGTCGTCCTTCTTCGACTGCTCGTTCTTGTTCAGCGGCTCGGTGTAGCCGAGCGACCACTGGCCCTCGGCCCGCTTGGGCCGGGGGATCTCGGTGTGGGCCGGGGGCTGGGAGGAGAAGCGCAAGTCAGGCATGGAGGTCCTTCGCTGAGGTGGCGCCGGCGTGCGAGGCGCGGGGGACGTGTCGGGTCGAGGTGGCTCAGCGGGGCCGACACATGCTGCTGCCCGTACGCCCGAGGTCCACGTGGCGGCGTACCACGAGAAAGGCGGAGGTGTCAGCAGTGACCATGAGGTGGAGTCTCACGGGTCGGACAGCGCGCCCACAAACGTCAATCTCGTGATGTGAGACGCGTGGTTCACGATATGGGACGGCTACGCGGTGCGGCAGGGGCGGGCGTGGCGTATGTCACGTCGTGAGCGTCGGTGCCGATGTTTTCAGCGTCGTGCGTTCCAGGAATCTGCTGATTCTGTCAGTCCTCGCTGTCAGGATGCGGCGACGTCACCGGAGCACCGCTGAGTCGCAGCCCCGCCGCCCCCGAAAGCGATGAATCATGACCCTGCCCGGCATCCCTCGGCTCATGTTTGCCGTCGTCACGATCGTCGCCCTGGTGCTGACGGTCCTCTCCAGCCCCGTGGTCGCCGCCCCGCCGCCCGAGCGACCGAAGGGGCAGAAGGCGCCACAGGTGAAGAGCCTCAGCCGCGTGCAGGGACCGTTGGCCCCCCATGTGGTCACGATCCGCGGCAAGGGCTTCTCCAAGGTTCGGACGGTCACTTTCGGGAAGAAGAAGGCCAGTCGGGTGCGCGTGGTGTCGCCCCGACTCATCAAGGTGACCACCCCCCGTGTCAACAAGGCGGCCACCGTCCCGGTACGCGTTCGGGCCAAGCGAGGGTCGAGCACCGCGAAGAGTCGCTACCGCTTCGTGGGTGCGCCGGTGGTCACCTCCCTCTCGGTCAGCCGCGGGCCACTCACAGGGGGCACCAGCGTGATCGTGCGCGGTCGTGACCTGGACGGGGCGCAGGAGGTGCTCTTCGGGGCACTCCCGGCTGCCTCCATCGAGGGGCTCTCCCCGCGTGCCCTGCGCGTCACGACTCCGGTCTCCTACGCCCAGGACGCTCCGGTGGTGGTGCGGACGCGTCAGGGTGAGTCTGCGGTCACGAGTCGGTCCAGATTCGCCTTCGACGAGCCGGACCCGATCTCCACGGGGTCGATCGAGGCGAGCCAAGGGGTGGTGGTCCTGGACTCGACCGAGGTCTCCGCCGTCGCTCGCACCGGGGCCACCGAGGGATGGGGGCTCTCGCTGGCCGGTGGAGCGGAGCAACTCGTTCCCGGCGACGGTGTGGTGCTCGAGCCTGGGAGCCCGGTCTTCCCCCCGGGACTGGTCGGACGTGTCACGTCCGTGCAGGGGCCCGCTGGGGGTGCGCGCACGGTGCTGGTCGAGCCGGGTGCGATCGCGGACATCCTGGACAGCGCGCACGTCGAGTTCGCTGGATCGATCGGCGACCTCACCGAGGGGGGAGAGCCGGTCTCGCCTCGGCAACCCGGTGGTCGTGCCGAGCGAGCGGTCCCCTCCAAGCTCGGGTTCGGCTCCATCGGGGCCGACTCCTTCGACTGCACCAACGGACTCGGTGAGGAGACAGAGATCTCAGGCAAGGTCACCATGGAGCTCACGCAGGTCAAACCGTACTTCCGCTTCGACGGCGGGGGATTGTTCAGCGACCCGTTCGTCTCGGCCTGGGTCTCCTACGAGAAGACCGTGGGTATCGAGGTGTCGGGAGAGCGCAAGGCCGAGTGTTCTCTCAAGGCGAGCTTCCAGAACACGCACAAGAAGGTGTTCGTCGGTCCGTACGGTGCCTCGTTCTCGTTCGGCCCGGCGCTGAGCTTCTCGATCGGCGCGAAAGGCACCGTCAGGCTGTCGCAGCACTCGTACCACATGACCGGGTTCATCTCGAACCCCGACGGGAGCATTCGTGAGCTCAAGGGATCGTCGGCCGATCCGGTCAGCTTCGGCGCCTCGGCGTCCCTGGGACTCACCGCCTACGTCGGCGTCGAGGTCCAGGTCGGGTGGTTGGACCGCGTGGGAGTGGGGCTTTCCGGCGGTGTCTCGGCGACCGCAGAGGTCTCGGTGTCCGGGGAGACGAGCGGGACACTCAAGGCTTGCGGCACGCTGCAGGTGGACCTGAAGGCCACGCTGTACGCCTATCTCGACGTCTTCGTGAAGAAGTGGACCGTGGAGGGCTTCGAGCTGAGCGTTCCACTGGGCCTGCTCGAGCGCTGTTGGTCAGTGGTCCCGTTCGGAGGGAAGCCGGAGATCGTGACGACGTCCTTTCCCGAGCACGCGGTGGGCCAAGGCGTCTACGAGGAGCTGACCACGGACGACGGTCGCGACGGAGTATGGGCGGTCGAGGCCCTTGCCCCGGCCACGTCAGCCTTGCCGCCGGGTCTGGTTCTGGACGGCTACGCGATCAGCGGCGTGGCGACACAGGCTGGCACGTACCGGTTCCGCCTCGTGTTCACGGACGAGAACGACTCTGTCGTCAGAGCCGACGCCACGATGGTCGTGCGTACGGTGGCGTCCTTCGAGTCCGAGGTCGTCACCCGGGTGAACGAGCTGCGTGACAACTGGGGCTGCGATCCCCTCACTCTCAACTCGACCTTGAGGACGACGGCCCGCAGCCACAGCGCGGACATGGCCGCGAATCTCTACTTCTCCACGGTGTCGCTCGATGGTCGAGACCCGGGGGAGCGGATGGAGGACGCCGGCTACGACTGGTACAGCTGGTCGGAGAACATCGGTCGCGGCTACGCCGATCCTGGCGAGCTGTACGACGGCTGGTACGACTACGACCCGACGTTCTACGCGATGGTCGACTGTGCGTTGCAGGAGGTGGGGATGGGTCTGGCGTTCAGTAGCGGAGGCACGTCCTACTGGACCATGGACATGGGAGAGCCGTACTGGAGGCGCACCGTGGACTCCACCCCCGCAGCGGAGGCGTCAGGGGTGCGCCGCGAACCCTTGATGGCGCAGTCCACCGGACAGCCTGCGAGTGCTTCCCACGCTGGTGATCGCTGACAGGCCACCGAACCTGACGGGCGCGGCCTCGCCGGATAGGTGGCCAGGGGGGCCATTCACTAGGCTGGTGCCATGGCTGACCTGAACTCTCTGACCAGCAGCGCCTACAACCAGGCTCTCGAGGTCATCGCCTCGGTCGAGCCGCGGATCGCCGCGGCCACGAAGGCCGAGCTCGCCGACCAGCGCAGCTCCCTCAAGCTCATCGCCAGCGAGAACTACGCCTCGCCGGCGGTGCTGCTGACGATGGGCACGTGGTTCAGCGACAAGTACGCCGAGGGCACGGTCGGTCACCGCTTCTACGCCGGGTGCCAGAACGTCGACACCGTCGAGAGCCTGGCCGCCGAGCACGCGCGCGAGCTCTTCGGCGCGGAGTACGCCTACGTCCAGCCGCACTCGGGCATCGACGCCAACCTGGTGGCGTTCTGGTCCATCCTGGCCCACCGCATCGAGGGCCCCTGGCTCCAGGCCGCGGAGAAGAAGAACGTCAACGAGCTCACCGACGAGGACTGGGAGAAGCTGCGCCGCGAGCTCGGCAACCAGCGCCTGCTCGGGATGAGCCTGGACGCCGGTGGTCACCTGACCCACGGCTTCCGCCCCAACATCAGCGGCAAGATGTTCCACCAGCAGCAGTACGGCACCGACCCTGCCACCGGGCTGCTCGACTACGACGCCGTGGCCGCGAAGGCGCGCGAGTTCAAGCCGCTCGTCCTGGTGGCCGGCTACTCGGCGTACCCGCGACGGGTGAACTTCGCCACGATGCGCGAGATCGCCGACGAGGTCGGTGCCACCCTGATGGTCGACATGGCGCACTTCTCCGGGCTGGTCGCCGGCAAGGTGTTCACCGGCGACGAGGACCCCGTCCCCCACGCCCACATCGTGACCTCGACGACGCACAAGTCGTTGCGCGGTCCGCGCGGCGGCTTCGTGCTGGCCACCGAGGAGTACGCCCCCAGCGTTGACCGGGGATGCCCGATGGTGCTCGGTGGCCCGCTGTCCCACGTGATGGCGGCCAAGGCCGTCGCGTTCGCCGAGGCGCGGCAGGAGTCGTTCCGGGCCTACGCCCAGAAGGTCGCCGACAATGCCCAGTCGCTGGCCGACGGCTTCCTCAAGCGCGACGCCACCCTGGTCACCGGCGGCACCGACAACCACCTGGTCCTGCTCGACGTCTCGTCGTTCGGTCTCACCGGTCGCCAGGCCGAGTCGGCGCTGCTCGACGCCGGCGTCGTGACCAACCGCAACTCCGTGCCGGCCGACACCAACGGCGCCTGGTACACCTCCGGCATCCGCCTCGGTACGCCGGCCCTGACCACTCGCGGGTTCGGCCACGACGAGTTCGACTCGGTCGCCGAGCTGATCGTGCACGTGCTCTCCAACACCGAGCCCGGCACCACCAAGGCCGGCGGCCCCTCGAAGGCGTCGTACTCCCTGGCCGAGGGTGTGGCCGACAAGGTGAAGGGCGCCTCGGCCGAGATGCTCGACAAGCACCCGCTCTACCCCGGTCTCGACCTGGCCTGACCGGCACGAAGGGGTGGCTCGGCTCACGTCGTAGGTCCCGGATCCGGGGCGTCGGCGTGGTTACCGTGATGCCATGACGGCGGACACCTCGGACACCGCCGTCCCGACCGCCGGGTCGGAGGGGCCGTCGGTGGCCGAGCGGGCCGCGGCCCGCGGCCGCCGGGCCGCCCACACCCTGTGGCGGCTGATCGTCACGACCGTGGGGTCGTGCATGCGCTACCGGGTGACCGGGCTCGCGGCCGAGGGCGCCTTCTTCGCCGTCCTCTCGGTGCCGCCGCTGATCTTCGCCCTCGCCGGAGCGGTCGGCTACGTCTCGGAGCGCTTCAGCGAGTCGCAGCTCGAGAGCATCCAACGCTCGATCGTCGACCTCTCCTCGACGTTCCTCACCGAGAACGCCGTCGGCGACGTCATCGTGCCGACCATGCAGGAGGTCCTCGACGGCGGACGCCTCGACGTGATCTCGCTCGGTTTCGTCCTCGCGCTCTGGTCCGGCTCGCGGGCGCTGAACGTCTTCGTCGACACCATCACGATCATGCACGGCCTCGGCGGCCATCGCGGGATCATCAAGACGCGCGCGCTGGCCTTCGGCCTCTACATCCTCGCCGTCCTCACCGGGGCCGTCTCACTCCCGCTGGTCGTCGCGGGCCCGCGGCTGGTGCGCGACGTGCTGCCGTCCGAGCTGGGCTTCCTCGGCGGGTTCTACTGGCCGATCGTGGTGGTGGTCTGCATCTGCTTCCTCGCCACGCTGTACCACGTGTCGGTCCCGGTGCGGACCAACTGGAGCTTCAACCTGCCGGGAGCGACGTTCTCCCTGGTGGCCTGGATCCTGGGTTCCTACGCGCTGCGCTGGGTGCTCACCGTGACCGCGGCCGACTCCAAGTCGATCTACGGTCCGCTGGCCGCACCGATCGCCGTCCTGCTGTGGTTGTACGTCGTGGCCCTCGCCGTCCTGATCGGGGCCGCGGTCAACGCCGCGTTCGACACCGTCTTTCCGCAGAAGACCACCACCAGGGCGCGCCTGGAGCTGATGTCGCGGCTGCGCAGTGCGCGACAGGTGCTGGTCAAGGAGCGCGGCGCCACCACCGACGCCGCGGCCGTGGACTAGATTTCGGGCCGTGGCAGACGACCTGGAGGACGAGCCGCGCAGTCAGAAGTTCCGCGTCTCGCTGCCGGAGGGGGAGAGCTCCCCCTGGCTCGCCCTGTCCAAGCGGGTGCTGGCGGCCGTCGGGATCCTCGTCGGCACCGTCATCCTGGTCTACGTCGACCGCAAGGGGTACGGCGACGCCACCGACCCGACCAACACGATCACGCTCATCGACGCGATCTACTACACCACCGTCACGCTGAGCACCACGGGCTACGGCGACATCGCCCCGGTCAGCGACCAGGCCCGGCTCATCAACGCCTTCGTCATCACCCCGGCGCGCATCGCGTTCCTGGTGCTCCTGATCGGCACGACGCTGGAGGTCCTGGCCAGCCAGGGCCGCGAGGCGATCCGCATCGCACGATGGAAGAGGAAGATGAACCACCACGTCGTCGTCGTCGGATACGGCACCAAGGGCCGCTCGGCGG
>NZZG01000130.1 GCA_002698575.1 Pimelobacter sp.
AAGCGCGGGGTCATCCACAGGCGGTCGAGACGCTGGTTTGGCCGGGCCCGGCCGATGAGCAGGGTGCCGCCATGACCCACGACACCGCTCCCACGCCGCCACCCGACCACCGCTCGTCGGCCGGCCGCCGGCTCGGCATCGCCGTGCCGCCGACCTGGCGCCGACGCTCCGATCCCGACCACGGCGTCCTCGTCGCCGCGCGTGCCACGCGGCTGCCCGCCAGCGGCGTGTCGCCCGACCTGGTCCTGCGCTGCTCGCGGGTCGACGACAACGAGGACCTGACAGCCTGGCGCGAGCGGGCGATGGGCGAGCTGGCCGACCTGCTGGTCGACTTCGCGCTCGAGGACGACGACGAGTTCGACCTGCTCGGCCACGACGTCGCCTACCGACGATTCGCGCACCGGGTCGGGACGGCGGACGTGCTGTGCGACCAGTGGGCGTGGCTGGCCGAAGGAGTCGGCCTGACGTTGACCTGCTCGGTGGCCCGCGAGGACTACCCGGACTACTGCGACGTCTTCGAGGCGATCGCCGAGACCGTCGACCTCCTGCCGGATGCGGCGTGACGCTCACGCAGCCGGTGCCGGCGGCGGCCGACGGTGGGTCAGGCCGATCGGGCCGTGACCCGCACCTGCGCGCCGTCGCGGGGCACGGAGGTGATGTTGCGGACCCGGGGTGCGTCGGCGCCGAGCGCGCGGACGTCGTACGACGTGAGCACCTCGCGCAGCACCGCGACGCCCTCCATCAGCGAGAAGCCGGCCCCGATGCAGCGACGGACCCCACCGCCGAAGGGGATCCAGGTGTTGGTGGGCGGGTTCTGGCCGAGGAACCGGTCGGGCCGGAAGACCTCGGGGTCGGTGTGGTGCTCCTCGCGCTGGTGGCTGACGATGATCGAGGGCCCGACCGTTGCGCCCGCCGGCAGGTCGTAGCCGGCGATCGTCGTCGGCTCCATCAACGTGCGCACCACCATCGGGATCACCGGGTGGAGCCGCATCGACTCCTTGAGCACCGCGTCCAACCACGCATCGGCCTCGGGTCCGCCCTGGGTGACGGCGGCGACGGTGCGGGCGTGCAGCTCGGGGTGGCGCCCCAGCTCGTGGAGCGCCCACGCGAGGGCCGTCGCCGTCGTCTCGTGGCCGGCGAGGAGAAGGGTGACGAGCTGGTCGCGCAGCTCGGTGTCCGACAACCCGTCCTCGTCGCTGTCGCCCGCGCCGACCCGGATCAGTCGGGACAGCACGTCGGAGCGCTCGTCGAGGTCGTCGGCAGCGCGACGTTCGCGGATCTCGGCGTACATCAGCTTGTCGAGCTCGTACTGGTTGGCGACGGTGCGCTTCCACAGCCCGAACCTCTGCAGCCACGGGTAGCCCCAGCCCAGCAGCACGACCGGGTTGACGTCGACCGTCGCGTTGACCCGAGGTCGCAGCGCCGCCAGCCGGGACTCGTCGGTGACACCGAAGACCACGCGCAGGATCACCTCGAGGGTCAGCGCGTTCATCCGGTCGAGGGAGCGGAAGCTCTCACCCTCGCGCCACGAGTCGACCTCGTCGCGCGCGAGCTCGGTGACGAGCTCCTGGTAGCCCTTGAGCGCCTGACCGTTGAACGCCGGCATCAGCAGCTTGCGCGCCCGCTTGTGCTCGGCGGAGTCCTGGAGCAGCAGGGAGTGCCGGCCCATGATCGGGCCGAGGATCGCGTTGCCCTTGCCGGCGTGGAATACCTCCGGGTCGCCGGCGAAGACCTCCTTGGTGTGCTCGGGGCGGGTCACGAGCACCAACGGTCGACCTCCGGGGATCAGCCGGATCGTGAACACGTCGCCGTACGTGCGCTGCAGCCACGGGTGGAACCAGTGCCGGAACCGCATCAACGCCACCGTCTGCACGATCGCCGGCCAGCGTGGTCCGGGCGGCAGCTCGGCCCGGCGGTCCGGCCTCGGGGCCCCCTCTGCCACCGCGCCGGTGCCCCGGAAGCGGCGGCTGGTGAGCTCGGGGACGTCGTCGACGGTGGCCATCACCCGATCGTACGGCGCTCCGCTCACCGGCAGGTGTCAGTCCGGGGCGGGCAGCGTCCTCGCGATCGAGGCCACGCGCGCGAGGGCCGCGTCGCCGTCCAGCTCGCACCGGGCAGTGGCGTCGGACAGGTAGAAGCGGCATATCTCGAGCGCGAGCCGCGGCTCCAGGGCCAGCGAGGCGGCGTCGAAGGTCGGCTCGTCGACCTTCGCGAAGGCGCGGATCGGCGTGTCCCCCGCGACGAGCACGGGGTCGGCCTCGACGCTGAGCCAGTTGCGGATCGGGTCCTCCCAGGAGTTGACGTGGTCGCGGTAGCCACGGATCCGTCGCCAGTGCGGTCGGAAGCCCCGCACGGCCTCCCAGGGGATCGTGACCGGTCGCAGCTGGGTGCGCAGCACGACGGCGTCGACGGTGAGCAGGACGCCGCGGTGGGGCGCGCGTCGCGAGCGCACCCCGGCGACGGTCCCGAGCACGAGAAGCACCTCCAGGAACCCGAGCACCACGACGCCGACGAGGACACCTGCCCAGTCACCGACCCCGTCGAGCGGCTCCGTGCGTCCCGTCGCGACCGCCCACGCCGGGGTGATCACCAGCATCGCCGCGACGACCGCGAACAGGATCGTGTACGTCGCCTTGATCGGGTGCGTGGGCAGCAGCAGCCCGTAGGCAGCCGGGGTCTCCAGCATCCGCGCGGGCTCCGCGGCAGGTCGCTCGAACGGCGCGAGGGCGAGGGCCGTGCCCGCCACGCCTGCCGGTACCGCCCACCACCACATGCCCTGCGTCACCGCGAGCACCGCCAGGACCAGGAGGCCCACGCCGCCCAGGACGGTCATGGCCGCGAAGAGGTAGCGCCGGCGCGGCCGCAGGTGCCAGCCCTCCCCGGCCTCGTTGCCGCGCAGCGGCGTGGTGTCCACGGACATGAGGACGTCCTACCCGTTGGCCGAGCGGTCAACCCCGGGCGTTCCGGCGTCTCACAGCAGACCGCGCCGACGCGCGATCGCGGCCGCCTCGGTGCGACCGCTCGCCTCGAGCTTGCCGAGGATGTTGGAGACGTGGACGCTGACCGTCTTGGTGCTGATGAACAGCAGCCTGGCGATCTCGCCGTTGGTCCGCCCCTCGGCGACGTGGGCGAGGATCTCCCGCTCGCGGGCGGTCAGTGCGACGTTCCTGGCCTCGGCGCGCGGCTCGGGCGTCGAGCCCTGGCGCAGCAGCTCGTCGAGCAGCGGCTGGGCGCCGAGGCGGCCGGCGACCTCGCGGGCCGCCTGGCCAACGGCGCGCGCGCCCGTCACATCCCCGCCGGCCCGCAGGATCGCAGCCAGCCGCACGCGCACCGTGGCGAGCTCGTGGACGTGCCCGAACTCGACGTACCGTTCCTCGGTCCCGCGCCAGACCGCGACCAAGGTGTCGAGCGGCGGGGCGTCGACGCCGGCGAGCCACCGGGCGCGCAGGGTCTCGGCCTCCAGCCGCTGGACCCAGGCGCGACCCTCGGGGCCCCAGTGGCCGGACGGATCGGTGTAGCGCTCCCGGACCAGCTGGCCGTCGGTGCGCAGGCGCTCCACGTGGTCGCGGACGACGGCCTCGCGCTCCGCGGCGCTGAGTCGGGGCAGGGCGTCCGCGACGACGCCGACGGCCACCGCTGCCAGGCGGATCCGGGCGCTGAACCACTCGTGCCAGATCCCGCTCAGGACCGCGACCGCGTCGTCGTACGACCTGATCGCGGCCAGGGGGTCGTCGCGCCGGCCGGCAGCGACCATCTCGACCGAGGCGGCCTGGATGGCCACCGCACCCTCGCGGCGCCAGAAGGGCCGCAGGCCGGCGACGCGCGGGCCGACGTCCTCCCCGCGGTGCTGGAGGATCTGCAGTCGCATCGAGGTCAGCATCGCGCGCGGGATCGGCGGCGGGAACGGACCCTCGACGACGAAGAGCGCGAGGGCGCGCTCCCACTCCCCCCGCACGAGGTGGATCCAGGAGAGCTGCCAGCGCGACTCGAACCCGTACGGCGCCCAGGGCAGCCCGGCCGCCTCGGCGAGCTCGATGCCGCTGGTGAACCACTGCTCGGCCTCGTCGAACTCGCCCCAGTCCTCGTAGGACCGTCCCAGGAGGAACCGGCCGCGCAGCTCGGCGTGGATCGCGTCGGACTCGGCAGCGCGGGCGACCGCCTCCTCGAGCGCCGCGCGCAGACCCTCCTTGGGCCCGGCCTTCTTGAGGCCGCTCAGGGTGGTGATCGCGTCGGAGGCGAGCTCGTGGAGGTCGAGCCGCTCGGCGAGCTCGAGGGCGTCCATCCCGTAGGTCTGGGCGTCCTCGAGGCGACCGAAGGCGGCCAGGATCTTGGCGTGGTTGGCCAGGACCCGAGCCCGCAGCCCGCTGTCGCCGGTGGGCGCGAGTGCCACGGCCCGGCCCGAGAGCGCGACGACGTCCTCGTCGGACTCGATGATGTAGAGGACCGCCGCCTGCGCACTCAGCATCCGGGCGCGCCAGGTGTCGGAGGCGTCGACCGGCAGCAGCGCCAGCTGCTCGGCGATGACCGCGGCGGCCCGCTCCGGGTCGCCGCTGGCCGACAGGGCGTCGGCCGTGGTCACGACGAGCTTGGAGCGGTCGATCCCGTGGTCGCCGAGGTCGTCGCCTGCGGGACCCGAGCGGCCGCTCATCAGCTCGAGGGCCTGCTGGTAGTGGTAGGCAGCCTCGTCGTGCCCGCCGACGGCGCTGGCCTCGTTGCCGGCGCGCACGCTGGCGGTCAGGGCCGTCGTCCGGTCCATCGCCAGCCGGGCGTGGCGGGCCAGCTCGGCGGCGGTGCCGCCTGCTGCGCCGTCGCGCAGGGCGTCGACGTAGCGCGCGTGCAGCCGGGCCCGCTCACCGGGCAGCAGGTCGTCGTAGACCGCCTCGCCCAGCAGGGCGTGCCGGAAGGCGTAGCCGTCGCGCTCGGGGACCAGGACGTTCATCTCCACCGCGCCACGCAGTCCCTCGTCGAGGGCCTCGCCGCCGAGGTCGGCGGTCGCCTCGAGCAGGTCGTGGGTGACCCGCCGACCGCTCGCGCTCGCCGTACGGACCACTTGACGGGCGTGGTCGTCGAGGCGGTCGAGGCGCACGAGGAGGACGTCGGCCAGGTCGGCCGGCACGAAGCTGCCGGGGTCGGCGGCGGCGCTGGTGAGCTCCTCGACGAAGAACGCGTTGCCCTCGGCACGCGCCACGACGTCGGCGACCTCGGCCTCGGGCAGGCCGTCGGGGATCAGCTCGGCGACGAGCCGGCGCACGGCGTCCTCGGGCAACGGGTTGAGCGAGACCCGGTCGACCCCGCGCAGCCGCGACCACTCGGCCACCTGGCGCCGCAGCGGGTGACGGCGGTGCAGGTCGTCGGAGCGGTAGGAGGCGACGATCGCGAAGCCGGCCGCCTCGATGCGGGAGAGGAGAAAGCTGAGCATGTCACGCGTGGACTGGTCGGCCCAGTGGGTGTCCTCGATGACGAGGAGCAGCGGGGCACGCGCGGCGGCCGCCTCCAGGACGGCCGCCACGGCGCGGAAGAGGTCGGCACGGTCGAGGGCCGAGGACTCGGCGTCGACCTGGTCGGAGTCACCCATGACCCGCCGGACGGGTTGGAGACGGGTGAGGGCGGGGTGTCGCGCGGCGACCTCGGTGACCACGTCGGGCACCTCGGTGGCGAGACGTCCGAGCACCTCGGAGAAGGGCAGGTAGGGCAGGGCGGAGTCACCGAAGTCGAGGCAGTGGCCGGCGAAGACCTGCCAGCCGTCGTCCTTGGCGAGGTCGCGCAAGGCGCGCAGGAGCCGGGTCTTGCCGACGCCGGCGTCGCCGGCGAGCAGGACGTCGCTCAGGTCGTCCGCAGGACGGGACGGACGAACGCCGAGCGACGAAGCAAGCTCCGTCAGCTCGGCGTCACGTCCCACCATCGTGGTGCTGGACTGGATGGCCACGTGGCCCATCCTCGTGCACACCGGCTCATCGAGCGCGCTTGACGACCTCGGGCGCGCCGGGGAATGAGTGGTGGTGGTGCTCGGCGAAGCGGTTGCGGCGCTTGGGGCTGACGCTGCGGCGCAGCTTCTCGCCGCGGTAGTCCATCTCGGCCTGGACGATCATGCGATCGACGAAGTTCAACATCGTGCTGCTCCTCTACCTCAGAGCCGGCCCGTCACCGGCTGCTGAGAAGAGACTCCTCGACTGAGGTAGGCCGGCACATCGGCGCTTTGCCCTAGGTCTCGGCGCGGCTACCTCAGACGGGCGTGGTGGTGGTCACACGCCACCCGCGGTCGGTCCCAGCGGGCGGCCGCCCCGCCACACGGCCGCGACCAGGGGCACGCCCGGTCGGTAGGCGAGGTGGCGGTGGTCGGGGGCGTCGAGGACGACCAGGTCGGCCACGGAGCCGGGAGTGAGGCGACCGACGTCGGTCCGGCCGAGGGCCGCGGCGCCACCCGCCGTCGCGGCCCGGAGCGCCTCGGCGGGGGTCATGCCCATCTCGCGCACGGCGAGCGCGAGGCAGAAGGGGAGGCTGCTGGTGAAGCAGGAGCCGGGGTTGCAGTCACTGGCCAGGGCCACCCTCACCCCGGCGTCGAGCAGACGGCGCGCGTCCGGGTAGGGCTGCCGCGTCGAGAACTCGACGCCGGGCAGCAGGGTCGCGACCGTGCCGGAGTCGGCGAGGGCCGCCACGTCGGCGTCGTCGAGGTAGGTGCAGTGGTCGACGGCGACCAGACCGAGCTCGGCGGCCAGCCGCACACCCGGCCCGGGGCCGAGCTGGTTGGCGTGCAGCCGTCCGCGCAGCCCGGCGCGCGCACCGGCGGCCAGGATGGTGCGGGCCTGGTCGGCGTCGAAGGCGCCCCGCTCGCAGAACACGTCGATCCACCGCGCGTGCGGGGCCGCGGCCTCGAGCATCGGCCCGGTGACGAGCTCGACGTACGCCGTGGGGTCACCGGGCTCGCCATCCGGCCCGGACGGCACGACGTGGGCGCCGAGGAAGGTCGTCTCGTCGGTGAACTGTCGCGCCACCGCCAGGCTGCGCGCCTCGTCACGCGCGGTCAGCCCGTAGCCGCTCTTGATCTCCACGGTCGTGGTGCCCTGGCGCTGCATCTCCTGCACCAGGCGCCCCACGTGGGCGGTGAGCTGCTCGTCGGTGGCTGCTCGGGTGGCGGCGACCGTCGTACGGATCCCGCCCGCGGCGTACGGCGTGCCGCTCATCCGCGCCTCGAACTCCGCCGCCCGGTCGCCGGCGAAGACCAGGTGGGAGTGGGAGTCGACGAACCCGGGGATCACCGCGCGACCGGCGACGCTGACCACGGAGTCGACGCTGTCCGGGCTCGGCGCCGAGGCCGCTGGGCCGACCCAGGCGACGGTGCGACCCTCGATGACCAGGGCGGCATCGGTGACGGCGCCGAGGGTGCCCGGGCGCTCGGGGTCGTTGGTGGCGAGCTCGCCGATGTGGGTGATCAGGGTGCTGGCCACGATCCGCCTCCCAGGGCCTGGATGGCTGCGTCGAGCTCGCGCCCGATCTCGTCGTCGTCGCTCGACGTGTAGGCGAGGTGACCCTGCACGACCACGTGGGTCACGTCGGCCGCGGTCGCGGCGAAGACCGCGGTGTGCTCGTCGGCGCCGGTGCCGGCGGTGCGCGGCGAGCGGGTGTCGATGGTGACGAGGTCGGCCCGTCGACCGACCGCGATCTCGCCCGCCTCGTCGATGCCCAGCACGTCGTGCGCGGTGCCGATCGCCAGCAGGTCCGCGGCGCTCCAGTGGCCGCGTCGCTGCGTGGCGAGGCGCTCGTCGAGCTCGAGGCCGCGCAGCTCCTCGAACGGGTCCACGACCGCGTGGCTGTCGCTGCCGATGCTCAGCCGACAGCCGGCCTCGGCCAGCCGGCGGGCGGGACCGATGCCGTCGGCCAGGTCTCGCTCGGTCGTGGGGGTGATGCACACGTTGGTGCCCGAGCCGCCGAGGAGCGCGATGTCGTCGTCGGTGAGGTGGGTCGCGTGCACGACCGTCGTGCCGGGGCCGAGCAGTCCCTCCTCGTGCAGCAGCCGGGTCGGTGTGACGCCGTAGGCACCCCGGCAGGCGGCGTTCTCGGCCACCTGCTCCGAGAGATGCACGTGCAGCGGCGCCCGGTCGCGGAAGGCGTGCAGGTGGTCGCGGGGCACGGCGCGCACCGAGTGGATCGCGGCCGGGCCGGTGCCCGCCCGCTCGGCCCAGCGCTCGCTCGTCCCGTCGCTGTAGCGGACCTGCACACCCTCCGGCGGTGCCCCGAAGCCGCTGCTGAGGTAGCAGGCGTCGAGCAACCTCATCCGGATGCCTGCCTCCTCGGCGGCGCACCGCAGCGCCTCCCCCATCGCGTCGTCGTCGTAGGGGGTGCCGTCGGGTCGGTGGTGCAGGTAGTGGAACTCCCCCACGCTCGTGTAGCCGGCCGCCACCATCTCCCGGTAGGTCGCCCGGGCCAGCGCGTGGTAGGAGTCGGGCTCCAGCCGCCGGGCCACGTCGTACATCTGCTCGCGCCAGGTCCAGAAGGTGCCCGTCCCGCGCTGGGTGCGTCCGCGCAGGGCTCGGTGGAAGGCGTGGCTGTGGGCGTTGGCGAGTCCGGGGATCGTCAGGCCGGGCAAGGGGGTGGGTGCGGGGGTGCAGGAATCCCCGGTGAACCGGGGATTCCTGACGTTCTGGGGGGTTGCAACCCCCCAGAACGTCAGGGATTGCCCAGGAAGTCCACCGACCGCGACCGAGGCGAACCGCCCGTCGACGACCTGCACCAGCACGTCGTCGACCACCGCACCGCCGACCCACGCCCGCTCCAGGAGGTACGACGACCCGCTCGCCGCGCTCATCCGGCCAGCCGCGTCAACGTGTCCGCCAACGCCGCGACGCCCACCAGGCAGTCGGGCAGCGAGGCGTGCTCGTCGGGGCTGTGCGAGACGCCGGTCGGGTTGCGCACGAAGAGCATCGCGGTCGGGACGCCGAGCGCGGAGAGGATCCCGGCGTCGTGGCCGGCCTGGGTCGCGATGATCGGCCAGTCGCCGCCCGCGTGGTCGCCGGCGATCGCCCGGGCGAGGTCGGCGTCGAAGCCGACCGAGGCGGAGACCGACTCGGCCGTGACCGTGAGCGCCGTGCCGTCGCGTTCGGCACGCTGCTGGGCCTGCCGCTCGATGGCCGCCACCAGCTCGGCCAGGGAGGCGTCGGTCGCACAGCGCGCGTCCAGCCAGCCCGTGACCCGCGACGGCACCGCGTTGGTGCCGTTGGGGGCGACGTCGACGCGGCCGAACGTCGCCCGATGCTGGTCCGGCCCGCCGCCACTGGCGCCTCGCGCCTGCTTGTTGGCGGCCAGCGCCGTCATCGCGTAGGTCAGCATCGGGTCGCGGCGGTCCTGCATCGCGGTGGTCCCCGCGTGGTTGGCCAGGCCGGTGAAGTCGAAGCGGTAGCGACCGTGCGGCCAGATCTCGCTGGCGACCCCGACGGCGGCGTTGCGGTCGACCAGGTCCCTGCCCTGCTCGACGTGCAGCTCGACGAACGTCTCGACGCCCTCGAGCAGCCTCGACCCCCCGGCCGTAGCAGCGTCCCCGGCCACGACGTCCCCCAGCCGTACGCCGTCCCGGTCGGTCAGCTCGCGTGCCGACGCCCAGGTCGTGGTCCCCGCGGCCAACCGCGAGCCCAGGCAGGCCAGCCCGAACCTGGAGCCCTCCTCCTCCACGAACACCGACACCCCGACCGGACGCGTGGGCACCACCCCGCGCTCGCGCATCAGGTCGATCGCGGCCAGCGCGGAGACCACGCCCAGCGGACCGTCGTACGCCCCGCCGTCCAGCACGGAGTCGAGGTGGGAGCCGGTCAGCAGGGCGCCGGATCGACCCGCTCCGGATCGACCCGCTCCAGATCGACGCGGTGGCCCCTCCGAGGCGTTCCCCGGGGCCATGTCGTCGGTTCCCGACCGCGCCGACCCCGCCGACCCGGCCCACCCGGCCGGCGGGTCCCACCACGCCACCTGGTTGCCGTACGGGTCCGTCTCCCACGTCAGGCCCCGCGCGGCGGCCTGCTCGGCGAACCAGACGGACAGCTCGCGCTCGGCGCTCAGGAAGGGCTGGCGGAAGTAGCCTCCCGACGCCGCCGAACGGCCCACCGGCGCCAGGTCGGCCCACATCCGCTCGAAGTCGTCCACCACACCCCGCACCCTGCCACCGTGCCCCCACCGGCGGGAACCGCCACGGCCTGCTCGCGACATACTCGCGGGCATGGAGTTCACCGAGGTCGTACGCCGCCGTCGCATGGTCCGCAGCTACAGCGACGAGCCCGTCGACCCCGCGATCGTCGACCGGGCCCTGGAGAACGCGACGCACGCACCGAGCGCCGGCTTCAGCCAGGGATGGGGCTTCCTGGTGCTCGACACCCCCGAGGACGTACGACGGTTCTGGGCCGCGAGCACCGAGCGCGCCACCTCGCCGGCCGACCCGGGCAGGTGGCTGCAGGGCATGATGCGCGCCCCGGTCGTGATCATCCCGTGCAGCAGCAAGGCGGCCTACCTGGAGCGTTACGCCCAGCCCGACAAGGGCTGGACCGACAAGGACGAGGCTCGCTGGCCGATGCCGTTCTGGCACATGGACGCGGCGATGGCGAGCCTGCTCATCCTGCAGACGGTCACCGACGCCGGCCTGGGCGCCTGCTTCTTCGGCACCGTGACCGGGCGCGTCCCGGCGCTGCGCGAGGCCTTCGACATCCCCGAGGTCTTCGATCCGGTCGGGGTGATCACGATCGGGCACCCGGCCGGCGGCGGCTCGTCCGGCTCGCCCTCGACGCGGGCGCGCAGGCCGTGGCAGGACGTCGTGCACCGCGGCGGCTGGTCGCCGGTCCCCGGCGACTCCGCCTGAGCACCGGCACCGACGCGGCACGCACCCGCCTCCACCGGGGATAGCGTGCGGACATGACCGCGCACCCCCACGCCGTCGAGAAGCTGCAGGCCCTCGTCCGGATCCCGACCGTCAGCCACCGGGACCCCGCCCGTGTCGACACCGCCGCCTTCGACGACTTCGTCGAGACCCTCGCCGACCTCTTCCCGCTGCTGCACGAGCACCTCGAGCTGACCCGGATCTCCACCCACGGACTCCTGTTCCGCTGGGCCGGAGCCGCCGCCGAGCGCCCGGTCGTGCTGATGGCGCACCTCGACGTCGTCCCCGTCGAGGGCACCTGGCAGCACGACGCGTTCGCCGCCGAGGTCGTCGAGCACGAGGGCGAGCAGGTGATCTGGGGCCGCGGCACCCTCGACGACAAGGGATGCCTCGTCGGGATCTGCGAGGCCGTCGAGACCCTCCTGGCCGCTGGCGTCACGCCCGCGCAGGACCTCTGGCTCTCCTTCGGGTGCGACGAGGAGATCATGGGCACGGCGGCACGCCAGGCCGTCGAGGAGCTCGCCCGACGCGGCGTACGACCGTGGTTCGTGCTCGACGAGGGCGGCGCGATCGCCAGCGAGGCCTTCCCCGGCGTGGGAGCACCGGTCGGGGTCGTCGGGGTCACGGAGAAGGGCGCGACCTCGATCGAGCTGCGGGTGCAGGGTCGCGGCGGCCACGCCTCGACGCCGGCCAGGATGGGGCCCACCGCCCGGCTGGCCCGGGCCATCACCCGCCTGGACCGCTCCCCCATGCCGGCGAGCCTGCCGGCGCCGACGATCGAGCTCTTCCGCCGCCTCGCCCCCCACGCCGCCCTGCCGCTGCGACCGGTGCTCGCCAACGCCGCACGCCTGCGTCCGGCCCTCACGCGGGTGCTGCTCGCGGCCGGCCCGGAGACCGCCGCGATGACGCGCACCACGTTCGCGATCACCACGCTCTCCGGGTCGCCGGCGATCAACGTCATCGCCGCCACCGCCAAGGCCGGGGTGAACATCCGCGTGATGGTCGGGGACAGCGTCGCCGACGTCCTCGAGCACGTGCGCCGGGCCGTGGACGACGACGAGGTGCACCTCGACGTGATCGAGGAAGATGCCGCGAGCCCGGTCTCACCTGTCGACGACGACGCCTTCCGGCTCCTCGAGACCACGATCGGCGAGGTCTTCCCCGACGCGGTGCCCGCGCCGTACGTGATGATGGCCGCGACCGACTCGCGGCACTTCACGGCCATCTGTGAGCGGGTCTACCGGTTCGCGCCGTTCCGGATGACCAAGGCGCAGCGCGAGTCGATCCACTCCTACGACGAGCACCTCGGCGTGCAGGCGTTCCTCGACGGCATCACCTGGTACCGCCGCCTGATCGAGCAGGTCTCCTGATGACGCTCGAGTCCCGCACCGGCGACGCCGAGCGGGGCGAGCGGCCTCGGCGGATCGTGCAGGGCATCGGCGCCGTCGTCGGCCTGCTGGTCCTCGTCGAGGTCGCCAGCGGGGTGCTCCAGGGCTACTACACGCCGATCTATCCGCAGATCGCCGACCACCTGAGCATCCCCGAGAGCGACGTCAACTGGTTCGAGGCCGCCCAGCTGGTCGTCTCGGCGCTATGCGTCCCGCTGCTCGCGCGCCTGGCCGACCTGATCGGCCACCAGCGGGTCCTGCTGCTCTCGACCGCCGTGACCGCGCTCGGCTCGTGGGTCCTGGTCGTCGCTCCGTCGTTCACGACGTTCCTCGTCGGGTGGGCCCTGCAGGGTGCCTACGTCGTGTGGCTGCCGCTCGAGGTCGCGATCATCCACCGACGGCTGCGCGGCGACTCCGACCGCGACCGCCGGACCCGTCGCGGCGCGGCCATCCTGGTCGGTGCGCTCGAGCTGTCGGTCATCGTCGGCGCGCTCACCAGCGGCCAGCTCGTCGACCGGGTCGGGATGGGCGTCGTGCTGGCCCTCCCGGCGATCGTGGTGACGGCGGTCTTCCTCGTGATCCTGCTCGGCATCGAGAACACCCCCGGCGATGCCACCGGCGGCATCGACTGGACGGGCTTCGCGCTGATCACCGGCTCGCTCGGCCTCGTCATGGCCGGCCTGGTCGCCGTCCGTCTCGAGGGCCCCGGCTTCGTCCTGGCCTGGACGCTGGTGGCGGCCGGCCTCGCCTCGCTGCTGCCGTTCGCCCGCTACGAGCTGGGGCGCAGGGAGCCGCTGGTCGACATCCGGCTGCTGCGTGACCCCCGGCAGTGGCCGATCCAGGTGACGGCCTTCCTCTTCGGCGTACCCGTGCTGGGAGGGCAGATCCCCCTGTCCACCTACGCCCAGGCCGACCCGGTCGAGCGGGGCTACGGCCTGGGCGCCGACGCCGCGTTCGTCTCCACGCTGATCGGGGTCTACGTGGTCACCTTGGCGATCGGTGCGTTCACGCTGCCGCTGACCTCGCGCCTGCTCGGCGTACGGCGGGCGCTGGTCGTCTCCTGCCTGCTCGTCGCGCTCGGCTACCTGCTGTGGATCCCCTTCCACGACCAGACCTGGCAGGGCCTGGTCAACATGGCGGTCGCGGGCCTCGGCTCCGGTGCGCTGGTCGCCGCGCTGCCCTCGGCCGCCGCCGCTGCCGCTCCCGAGGACCGCACGGGTTTCGCCACCGGGATGACGAACGCGACCAAGACCGTGGGCGGCGCGATCGCGAGCTCGATCTTCGCCATCGCCCTGGCTGTCGATGGCCTGGCTGTCGATGGTCTGGCCGCCGACGGCCTGGAGCTCGAGCAGGCGTCCGCGCCCTTGTCGGGCTACCTCACGGTGTGGGCGGTCTGCGCGGGGGCCGCGCTGCTGGCGGCCGTGGCGCTGTCCGTGGCGCCCAAGGGGTCCTTCTCCGAGCGGGCGGTCGAGGTCTGAGCCCAAACCCGGGCTGAGCCCGGAGCGTGGCTCCGGTTGCCGGCGCCTGGCTAAACTCGGCGCGAGGTGATGTCGATGTCCGGGACCAACCGCCCCGAGGGCGCCCGCCCCACCGAGGAGTCGCAGGCCGCCGACGAGGCCGAGCGCCGCAAGCGCAGCAACGAGACCGCGGCCGCGGCCCGGATCGCCAACCAGCAGCTCTGGGTCGACCAGCAGATCCGCGTGGCGATGGAGCGCGGCGACTTCGACGACCTGCCGGGCGCCGGCAAGCCGATCGCGGGCCTCGACAAGGACCACGACCCCGACTGGTGGCTCAACCAGCTGATCGAGCGGGAGAAGATCGTCGTCCTGCCCGCCTCCGTCCAGCTCCGCAAGGACGACGCGCTGCTCGACGAAGCGCTCGACAAGCTGTTCCGCGAGGAGGACGTGCGCCGCGAGCTCGAGGACTTCAACGCCCGGGTGATCCGCGCGCGGTACTCACCCCAGGAGGGCCAGCCCCCGCTGGTGACCATGCCGCGCGACGTCGAGGAGACCGTCGCCTCCTGGCAGGCCCGCCGCGCCGAGCGCCGGGCTGCGGCGCGCGAGGCCTCGACGTCGACGTCCGGGGAGCCGGTCGTACGACGGCGCTGGTGGCGGCGGCGCTGACCCCTATCGAGGCGGTCGTCGCTTCTTCGCCTTCACCCGCACCATCACGCCGTCGTCCGCGTCGCCCATGTCGCCCGGGTCGACCGCATCGACCGGCGCCAGGCGGCCCGTGAGCCGCAGGGTGGCGCCCGGCGTGACCTGGCGCGTGCGGACCACCGTGAGCCGCAGCGTCGTCCGGCCGCCGGGCGCCAGCTCGACGACGCCGCTCAGGGGCGCGGCGGCCCTCACCCGGAAGCCCTGCGTCCTCCCGGAGACGCCGTAGACGAACGGGCCGGCCCCCGTGCCGTCGTTCTCCAGGCGGATCCGCACCTGCTGCTTCGAGCCGGCCTGGCGCAGCGAGGTCGTCACGCGCTGCTTGCGGGGAGAGGCGTGGACGTCGCGTCCCACCCAGGAGCCGCCCCTGAGCTTGACCCACGCGTCCGCGCGGCCGGCCGGCGGCGGGACGGCCCCGTCGGTCACCACGTAGGTGCGCGTCACGGTCGTGGTGTTGCCCGCGCCGTCGGTGGCGCTGACCTGCACGTCGTACGCGCCGGGCAGGCTGGTGTCGATCACCCCGGCCGAGCAGGTCTGCAGCGAGGAGCCGCCGCGGTCGGTGCAGGAGTACGACGCCTCGACCTCGGCGCCCACCGGGATCGTCTCCCCGGGGGCCGGCACGTCGACCAACACCGCGGGAGCAGTCACGTCCGGGACCTCGGCGAGGTGGGCGCGGTAGGAGAAGTAGCGCTGGTCGGGCGCGGGGTCGGGGTCGAGCAGCCGCCAGGTCTCGACGCCGGAGGCGTCGATCTCGCTCGCGATCTCCTCGCGGCTGAACGCCCAGCCGACCAGGGTGGCGGACTCGTCGTCGCCGACCGCCTGGGTGGACCCGGCGAACTGGGCGAAGCGGCCGGGGGCGTAGCTGCTCTGCACGACCGCGGTGTCGGTCTCCTCGTCCAGCACCAGCCGCAGGACGCGGGTCTCGGGGCGCACGACCCGTTCGCCGTCGGGGTCGGCCGGGTCGGCGCACATGGCGGTCGCGGCGCCGTTGTCGAAGAGCAGGATCGAGCCGTCGTCCAGCTCGCGTGCGGTGTGCTGAGCGCAGGGCCCGCTGTCGGCGCTGCCCTCGGCGTCCTCGATCGCGAAGGTGCTGTCGAGGCCACCGAGCTTCCACACGACGTCGCCGACGCCGAACCCGTCGTGGGCCGACGTCGCGATCTTGAACACCGAGCTGAACCCGCGGAACGACGCCAGGATCGAGCCGTCGTCCATCAGGTCGATCGAGTTGACGTGGGCGTACTCCGGGTCGTCCGGGGTGACCGTCTCGTCGGCGTACGGCGCCGAGGTCCACTCGAAGCCGACCGAGCCGTCGGGGTCGATCCGCTGGATGATCGAGTGCACCAGGCCGACCTCGGGGTCGGGGTCGGGCTCGTAGGAGAGCAGCCACACGGTCCCGTCGGGCAGCACGATCGAGTCGTGGCCGTCGGTGTTGACGAGGTCGACCGTCTCGGTGCGGGCGATCTCCTGCAGCGCGTCGTCCAGCTGCACGAGTGCCTGCCCGGTGCGGCCGGGCGTGGTGGTGCTCCGGGAGATGGAGAAGCCGCCGTCGGGCTGCTGCTTGAGGTCCAGGGCGCCGAAGATGCTCGCCGGCAGCGTCTGCACGTGCGTCGGGACGCCCCGCCGGTCCAGCACGGCCTGGTAGAGCACGGGGTTGTCAGGGGTGTAGTTGGTCAGGGTCAGCATCACCTGGCCGGGCGCGAGCGGCTCCTCGGTCGAGGTCACCGACTCCAGCACCGGGAAGCCGGTCGGCAGGTAGACCAGCGAGTGCCGCGCGGTGCCGCCGGCGTCGACGATGAAGACCGACACCTCGTCGCCCTCCGCCAGGCCGCTCACGGTGGCGGTGCCGTCCGGATCCAGGACCCCGTCGACGTAGACCTGGCCGGCCGGGTCGGTGGTGCTCGCGGTGACCGTGAGGGTGCCCCCGGTCGCGTCGGTGGTGGTCACGCCGTACCGCTCCACGCTCGGGTCGTACGCCGGGTAGGCGGCGACGCCGTCGCCACTCACGCTCAGCGTGTGCACTGGTGCTTCGTCGGCGCGCGTCGCGATCGGGGCCGCCTGGGCCGGCACCACGATCAGCGGTGCGGCGAGCAGACAGCCTGTCGCGACGAGAGCCCTCCCCGGCCTCGTCATACCCCGGACCGTATCCGGACGGCAGCCGGCGCGAAGCCGATTGCGAGACATCCGTCATATCCGCCGTCCGACCTCGCTGGTAACTTCCGCGACATGCCCGCCGCATCGCAGAGCGCCAAGGACTTCTTCCGCCCCCTCGCCGTCGGAGCACCGACGCCGCTGACCGAGATCCCGTTCCGGCCGAGCCGGGCGATCCACTTCTTCGACCCGAGCAACGCCAAGATGGCCGCCAAGGTGCCCGCCATGGTCGGCACCGTCGACGTCCTGCTGGGCAACCTCGAGGACGCCGTGAAGGCCGACAACAAGGAGGCTGCCCGCGAGGGCCTGGTCGAGATCGCCTCGTCGACCGACGGCCTCGGCGCCGGCGGCCCCACCCAGCTCTGGACGCGGGTCAACTCGCTCGACAGCCCCTGGGCGCTCGACGACCTGACCCGGCTGGTGCCGGCGATCGGCGACAGGCTGGACGTGATCATGGTGCCCAAGGTGCAGGGCGCCGAGGACATCCACTACGTCGACCGTCTCCTCGCCCAGCTCGAGGCCAAGGCCGGGCTGACCCGGCCGATCCTGATCCACGCGATCCTGGAGACCGCGCGCGGCGTCGCCAACATCGAGGAGATCTGTGGGGCCTCCCCCCGCATGCAGGGTCTCTCGCTCGGCCCGGCCGACCTCGCCGCCGACCGGCGGATGAAGACCACCCGCGTCGGCGGCGGCCACCCCGGCTACCTGGTGCGCCAGGACCCGATCAAGGATTCGAGCGGTGCGATCGACGCCGGCGCCGAGCGCACGACGTACCAGCAGGACCTGTGGCACTACACGATCGCGCGGATGGTCGACGCCTGCGCGATGCACGGCATCTACCCCTACTACGGGCCGTTCGGCGACATCGCCGACACGGTGGCGTGCGAGGACCAGTTCCGCAACGCCTTCCTGCTCGGCTGCGTCGGCACCTGGAGCCTGCACCCCCAGCAGATCGCGATCGCCAACAAGGTGTTCAGCCCCTCGGTCGAGGACATCACCCACGCCCGCCGCGTGGTCGCCGCGATGGGTGACGGCACCGGGGCGGTGATGCTCGACGGCAAGATGGAGGACGACGCCTCCCTCAAGCAGTGCCTGGTGATGGTCGAGCTCGCCGAGCAGCTCGCCGCGATCGACCCCGAGCTGAAGAAGCAGTACGACGCCATTGAGTCCAGCGAGACCGAGGAGTCCTGACATGTCCGCCGCCTCGACGACGTTCCGACCCCGCCGCTCGGTCCTCTACATGCCGAGCTCCAACGCCAAGGCCCTGGAGAAGGCCAAGACCCTGGCCATCGACGGCGTCATCCTCGACCTCGAGGACTCCGTGGCCCCGGACGCCAAGCCGGCGGCGCGCGACGCGGCGTGCGCGGCGGTCGCCAGTGGTGAGTACGGCAAGCGCGAGCTGACGATCCGGGTCAACAGCCTCGGCACCGAGTGGCACGACGCCGACCTCGCGGCCGCCTGCGCCGCCGGCCCGGACGGCATCGTCGTCCCCAAGGTCAACTCGGCCGACGAGGTGCGTCAGCTGGTCGCCGCGATGGAGGCCGCCGGCGCTCCCGAGCACACGAAGCTCTGGGCGATGGTCGAGACCCCCGAGGCGATCTTCAACGTGCGCGACCTCGCCGCCGCCTCCGACCGGCTCGCCGTGCTCGTGATGGGCACCAACGACCTCGTCAAGGAGCTGTACGCCGAGCACGTCCCCGGCCGCGCGCCGCTGCTCACCTCGCTCTCGCTCGCCCTCCTGGCGGCACGAGCCGCCGGCATCGCGATCCTCGACGGGGTCTACAACGACGTGAAGAACGCCGAGGGCTTCCTCGCCGAGTGCGAGCAGGGTCGTCAGATGGGCTTCGACGGCAAGACCCTGATCCACCCGGGCCAGGTCGAGCCCGCCAACGAGCAGTTCGCGCCGTCCGAGGCAGCCGTCGCCGACGCGCGCGGCATCCTCGAGGCGTGGGAGGCCGGCAAGGGCTCCGGCGTGGTGACCTACAACAACAAGATGGTCGAGAACCTCCACGTCGAGTCCGCCGAGCGCACGCTGTCGATCGCGGAGGCCATCTCCGCGCTGGGGTGACTTCGCGGGACCGGTTCGCGCCCCCGCTCGACCCACCGGACCGGACGCCCGCTCTGCCCGTCGACGGCGGCCGTCAGCGCGGCGTACGTGAGCGAGACCGGCTCCTCGCGGCTCACGCGTCGGCCTCGTACGCCTCGTCGACCAGGCCGAGCAGCGGCAGCAGGTCGTCGACGGTGCGCACGTTCCAGACGTGGTGGTACGTCGAGGAGTACTGCTGGACCTTCCGGTCCGGGGCCGGGTCGGCGACCACGCGCGGCAGCGAGATGCCCAGGGAGACCCAACGGGTCATCGTCCGCGCCATCACGAACGTGGAGCGGCGCTTGAGGATCAACCCGACGCTGACCGGCTCCACGACGGCCTCCTCGAGCCCCGCTGCGTGCGCGATCAACGCCGCGGCGACCGGTCGCTCGTGCTCCGGGGCCGTGGCCAGGTAGTCCTCGACCGACATCGCCGGGCTGCACGTGTGGCCCTGCCGGGTCCGGCCGAAGCTGCGAGCACAGTCGGGGCAGGTCCACATCGTCAGTCGCCCGACCGCGCGTCGAGCTCGGCGACGAGCCTCGTGAGCGCCGTACGGCGGTAGGAGGCGTCGATCAGCTCGGCCACCTCGTCCCAGCCACCCTCGTCCGAGCCGTCGGCGTCCGGGAGGTCGAGCCCCAACCAGCCGCCGGCCCCCAGGTACGCCGGCACGTAGGCACGCGGGTCGTCGACCAGTGCCTCGCGCTCGCCGGCCTCGAGCAGCACCATCACGCTCTGCTCGTGGGCGATCCACGCGCCGTCGACCTTGAGCGAGCCGCCGTAGTAGGCGAAGACCTTGCCGCGAGGCTCGGTCCAGAACGCCGGTCGTCCGTGCGAGACCTTCATCGCCGCAGCCGGCAGGGCGAGTGCGATCTCTCGGATGCGGGCCAGGACCGGGTCGTCGTCGTCGAACATCTGCGGGTGGGGCATGCGAGGAGCCTAAGCCCGGATCCGCACGGTGCCGGGTGGCCCGCAGACCCTGTGCAGCGCCCTCGCCGCGACGACTGCCCGGCGCCGGCCGCCGCGTCGGAAACCTCGTCGACCGACCGGCTCCCGCCTGCCAGGCTTCGCGGCATGCACCTGGTGATCCTCTTCGGACCGCAGGCCGTCGGCAAGATGAGCGTCGGCCGCGAGCTCGCGCGCCGCACGCCGTACCGGCTCTTCCACAACCACGCCACGATCGAGCCGCTCCTCGAGGTCTTCGACTGGGGCACTCCTGCGTTCGAGACCCTCAAGCTCGAGCTCCGCCGCCGGGTCATCGAGGAGGCGGTCGCCAGCGGGATGCCCGGCCTGGTCTTCACCTTCGTCTGGGCCCTGGAGCTGCCCGAGGACGCGGCGTACGTCGAGGAGCTCATCGCCCCCGTGGTGACGACTGGGGGGCGCATCGACTTCGTCGAGCTGTACACCGACGAGGCGACCCGACTCACCCGCGAGGGCACCCCGGAGCGCCTGGCGGCCAAGTCGTCGAAGCGGGACACCGCCTGGGCCCGCGAGGACCTCATCTCGTCCGGCCGCCGGCACCGGCTGAGCACGGGCACCGACCAGCCCTTCCCGCTGGACCACCCGCACCACCGGCTCGACAACACCGACCTCACGGCGGCCGAGGCTGCCGCTCAGGTCGTGGCCCTGCTCGGCCTCCCCCAGCAGTAGCGGGACCGGTCTGGCACGCTCCTCCCATGAGCTCGACCCTCGGCTGCATCGGCCTCGCCGTCGACGACGTGGACGTCCTCGACCACCTCGTCGGCCGACGGCTGCCCGAGGCCGCCGTCATCGCCCAGGCAGGCGACCTCCAGGCCCGTCGGTGGACCGACCCGAGCGGCGCCTCGATCACGATGACGGTGCGTCAGGAGGGCGAGGACGGTGGCGTCCTCGTCGACCTGGTGCCGTCGTACGTCGTGCCCGACGGCGCAGCGGGCAGCGAGCCCGGGGTCGTGCTCGGCCGCCTGACGGGTCACGGTCGGACGCTGGCCGCCGACCTCGTCGACGCCGACGGCGAGACCCTCACGCGTGTCGCCTGCGACCTGGCGCAGAGCCTGGTCGCCGACGTCACCGAACCGCGGCCGGCCCGCGTCACGGCCCTCGGCGTCGACGTCACGGTGCACGAGGACGACCCGGCCTTCGCGGCCTCCGACGCCAGCACGATGGGCAGTCCGGCTCCGGGCGAGGCCGCGCACAAGTACGCCGCGGGCGCGGTGCTCTCCTACGGGTTGTTCGGCGACCCCGACACCGCCGAGCCGACGGCGTACGTGTCGGGCACCGTGCTCGGCGTGACCAGTCACGTCACCGCCGAGCTCGAGCAGGGCTTCCACGCTGCGCAGGTCGCCACCGTCGGCGGGACCTTCACCGTCTGCCTGGCGGCCGCCGAGCACCCCCAGGCGCCACGACCCGGCTCCATCGTCGCGGGCACCTGCTACCTCGTGCTGGACGTGCCCGGCCTCTGGTGATCGGCGTCGACCGTCAGCCCCACAGGTCGCGGATCAGGTCGACCTCGCTGGCCGCCTGCTCGTAGCCGGCGCGGGCCGAGGGGGGTCGGGCGGCCGGGTCGAGGACGTTCTTGCCGATCGCGTCCCTGGACGCCTCGTCCGGCGTGATCACGAGGTGGTCGACACCCAGGGCGTCCAGCTGTTGCCCCGCCGTCCGCATCGGACCGACCGAACGATCGGCGGGGGTGAGGGCGACCACGCGCGAGCAGCCCCGCATCAGGTCGGCGTTGGAGCCGGAGCGCACCCCGCCGTCGATGTAGGTGCGGGTGCCACTCGGGCCGTCGATCGGGATCGGCGGGTAGACGCACGGGACCGCGCAGCTGGCGTTGACGGCGTCCTCCAGGCTCACCTCCGGCCGGTCCCCGCGCGGCCCGAAGCAGGTCAGCTCGCCGGTGGCCACGTCGACGGCGGTGACGACGAAGTCGCGGTCGGCCCAGGTGAGGCCACCGATCCGCTGGGCGACCTGGTCGTAGCGCTCCTGGATGGACGGGGTGCGGCCGCGCTCGGCGGCACGCACGGCACGCCTGCCGAGGACGCGGCCGAAGCGGGTGAGGTCCCCACGCGACTGGAGCAGCGACAGGGCGAAGCCGGCCACGACCCCCAGCCCGATCGAGGCCAGGTCCACACCACCGTCGCCCAGGTCGGCAGGCGGCAGGAGCTGGCGCCGGTAGAGCTCCTCGAGTCCGCCGGGGACCTCGGTGCTGGTGATCTGCGCGCCGACGATCGAGCCGGCCGACGTACCGACGACGCGGTCGGCCGTCCTCAGGTCGACTCCCGCCTCGGCCAGCCCGTGGAGCAGGCCGGTCTCCCAGGCGATCCCGGTGATCCCGCCCCCGCCCAGGACGAGCCCACGCGTGCCCTCGGCGCCCGGGGAGGCTGCGGCCGACTCAGTCATCGTCGCGCTTGAGCTTCTCGTCGAGCCACAGCTTCATGCTCCCGGCGAATCCTGCGAGGTCGTGGACGAGCCTGCCCAGCGCGTCCTGGGTCTGCTCGAAGGCCGCGGAGTACGACGATGCCGCCTCCTTGGCGGCATCGCTGACCTTGGCCTCGTCGTCGGTGTCGCGACGGGGATAGCCGCCGGCGAGGTACGCCGTGTACTCGCCGGAGTCGACCCAGCTGCGCAGCTCGGCGGCCCGGACGACGGCGAAGGGATGGGTCTGGTTCTCGACGAGCAGCAGCTTGAGCACGGAGTCGCGCAGGTCGGCGGCGTCGAGGTACTCCTGGCCCTGGGCGAAGAACGCGGTGGTGTCGAGGTCGTCGAGGTGGCCGCCGCTGGCGAGCTGCATGTGCACCCGGAACGCGGTGGCCGGGTCCTGGGTGGCGAGCAGCCCGGCGCGGTCGGCGGAGAGCTCGGCCTTGCGCGACCACTCGTACAGCGCGGCCACGATCGCGCGGACCCCGAGCGCTCCGAGGGGGACCGCGTTGAGCACGCCGGTCATGGTGAGCAACCGCTGGAGCAGGGTCCGGTAGACGGCGTGACCGCTGAGCGCGTGGCCGAGCTCGTGACCGAGCACGAAGCGCAGCTCGTCCTCGTCGAGCAGGTCGACGAGCGCCGAGTTGAGGATGATGATCGGCTTGTTCATCCCGATCGTCATCGCGTTGAGCGTCGGGTTGGCCGAGACGTAGAGCTCCGGGACGTCCTCGGTGTCGAGCACGCGGGCGACGTCCTTGAGCAAATAGTGCAGGGTGGCGAACTGGCGCTCGTCCACGCGCACCAACGACCCGAGGTAGACCAGGCGCACCGCGCGCTCGTTGACGAAGCCCGACATCGCCTTCAGGACGGTGTCGAACCCCTTGAGCCTGCGCAGCGCCACGAGTGCACCGCGGTCGGCGGGATGCTCCCACGCGCGGGAGCTGATGTCGGTCAGGGTCGCCCGGGACCGGGCCGGTTGCGATGTCACACCTGTGACTGTGCCACGCCGGCCCTGGACCCGGGCGAGGTTGCCGGAGCGCGGCCGGTCATGCGACCGGCGCCCCGTACTCGTCGACGGCCGTCGCCTTGACCGCCAGCCACACCTCGCGGTCGGGGGCGAGGCCGAGCTCGACGGCCGCGTCGGGCGTCACGTCGGCGATCAGGCTCGGCCCCGCGTCCGTGGCCACCTGGACCCTCAGCGCGTCACCGTGCCGGGAGACCGACGACACCCTGCCCGACCAGCGCAGTCGCGCCGATCCCTCGGGCCGCGCGAGCGAGATCCCGACCGCCGAGGGGCGGAAGGCCCGCAGCCGTGCGCCGTCGCGCAGCACGTTGAGGCCGACCAGGCGGGCCACGTGCTCGGTGAGCGGGCGGGCGGCCACGTCGTCGGGAGCACCCTGCTGGGCGACCGTCCCGTCGTCGAGGACCAGCACCCGCGTGGCCAGCGCGAATGCGTCGAGGGCGTCGTGGGTCACCAGCAGGGTCACGCCGGTGAAGGCACGCAGGTGCTCGGCGAGCTCGAGGCGCAGCTCGGTCGCGACGCCCACGTCCAGACCGGAGAAGGGTTCGTCGAGGAGCAGCACGGCGGGCTCCGCGGCCAGCGCGCGGGCGAGCGCGACCCGTTGGGCCTGGCCGCCGGAGAGCTGGTGCGGGCGTCGTCCGCCGAGCTCGCCCACCCCGAACCGGTCGAGCCAGTCCTGCGCCACGGCGTCCGACTCCCGGGCCGAGGCCCCTCGGCTGCGCGGTCCGAACGCCACGTTGCGCAGCGCGCTCAGGTGCGGGAAGAGCTGGTGGCCCTGGAAGGCCAGCCCGACCCGACGCTCGCGCACCAGCCGGGCCGGCGCGTCGGGAGCAGACCACGTCTCCCCGGCGACCCTCACGGTGCCGACGTCACCCAGGAGCCCGGCGACAGCGTGCAGCAGGGTCGACTTGCCGGCTCCGTTGGGCCCGAGGACCGCGACGACCTCGCCGGGCTGGGCGGCGAAGCGGGCCGTGAGCCGACCGGGCAGGTCGAGGTCGACGGCCAGTCCGAGGTGCCGGGTCATGGCACCCTCAACCAGCGCTCGCGCATGGCGCCGAGCACGAGCACGGAGACGAGCAGGAGGATCAGGCTGAGGGTGCGCGCGACCTCCACGTCGCCCTGCAGCTCGGTGTAGATCAACGACGGCATCGTCTGCGTGGTGCCGGGGAAGTTGCCGGCGAAGGTGATCGTCGCACCGAACTCCCCCAGCGAGCGCGCCCAGGCCAACGCGCAGCCGGCGAGCAGCCCCGGCAGCGCGAGCGGCAGCGTGACCCGACGGAAGGTCGTCCATCGCCCGGCCCCGAGCGTGGCGGCGACCGCGTCGTAGCCCGCCCCGGTCGAGCGGAACGCCCCCTCGACGGCGAGCACGAAGAACGGCATCGCCACGAAGGCGTGGGCGATCACCACGGCGGTCATCGTGAACGGGATCGTCAGCCCGGTCAGGTCGCGGAGCGTCCCGCCGACCAGTCCGTTGCGCCCCAGGGCCGAGGCCAGCGCGACGCCCGCCACGACGGGCGGGAGCACGAGCGGCACCACCACCAGAGCCCGCAGGACCGAGCGGCCCGGGAAGTCGACGCGCGCCAGCAACCAGGCGAGCGGCGTGCCCACGAGCACGCAGATGCCGACCGTCGCGGCCGACGTCAGGGCGCTGATCCGCAACGCGTCGCGCACCTCCCGGGTGCCCAGCAGCGTCCACAGGTCGGACCACGGCGTGTCGACGACCAGGGCGACGAGGGGTACGACGAGGAACACCGCGGCCAGCGCGGCCGGCACCAGCAGCAGGGCCGGAGGTCGACCGAGCGCCGGCCCTGCTGCTGGTGTCGAGCGCGCGGGGGCGGTGCTCACGGCGTCCCGAATCCGGCGTCGGCCAGGATCGCCCTGCCCCGGTCGGACAGGACCAGGGCCACGAAGCCCTGCGCCAGGGCAGGCTCGCGGACCTGCTCGAGGATCCCGATCGGGTACTGGAGCACCTGGGAGTCGGCCTGCGGGATCTCGATGCTCTCCACGTCGTCGCCGGCAGCGGTCGCGTCGGTGACGTAGACGAGCCCGGCGTCGGCCTCGTCGGCGGCGACCTTGGCGAGCACGGCCTTGACGTCGGTCTCCAGGCTGGCCGGGTCCGAGCCGATCTCGTTGGCGGCCAGCAGGGAGGCCCCGACCTTCCCGCACGGGGCGGTCGCGACGCAGACGACGTAGTCGACGCCGGGTCGGTCGAGATCGGCGAAGGAGGTGATGCCTGCCGGGTTGCCGGCCGGCACCACCAGCGTCATCACGTTGGTGGCGAACGTCGTCGGACCGTCGGGCACCGCGTCGCCGTCGACCGCGGCCTGCATGGTCGAGGTGTCGGCCGTGGCCAGCACGTCCGCCGGCGCCCCCTGGACCGCCTGACCGGCCAGGGTGGCCGAGGAGTCGAAGGCGAGGCGCACGTCCACACCGGGGTTGGCCTCCTCGAAGGCCGTCGCCAGCTCGGTGAACGTCTCGGTGAGCGAGGCCGCCGCCAGCACCGTCAGCTCGGCGCCCGCGTCTGTTGACGCTGCGTCGTCACCGCATGACGTCATCCCCCCGGCGAGGACGACGAGCACCAACGCGAACGCGGCGCGGCGCCTCACGGCGTCTCCACGACGACGTTGGTCGACTTCACCGAGGCCACGATCCGCGACCCCGGCTCGAGAGCGAGCTCGTCGACCGCCTCCGTGCTCAGCAGGGACACCAGCCGGTAGGGCCCGCAGATCATGTCGACCTGAGCCATCACGGCGTCCTTCTTGACCGACACCACGATCCCGGCGAGCCGGTTGCGGGCACTGACCGCCGACGCGCGGGTGCCGTCCCGGTCCGGCTCGTCCGCCAGGGTGCGGGCCAGCTCGGCGAGGTCGGCCCCGGCGACCTCGGCCGGTCCGGCTCCGCGCGTGGCCGGCACCCGACCGGAGTCGATCCATCGACGCATGGTGTCGTCGCTGACGCCCAGGACGTGGGCCGCTTCCGCAACTCGGTAGGTACTCACGCTGGCAGTATGCCGCATGTGCGGCTTTTGGGGCAGGGTGCGTGCGGGATGTGTGGGCTGGGATCGGGGGGGGTCCCGGGGGTCCGGGCCGCGTGACCGGCCCGCCTTTTTGGGGCTGGTCCTGGTGATCACCCGGGGTCGGGCCGCGCGCGTAGCCGACCTGGTCCTTCGGGTTGGTCCTGGTGGTGGCGGTGGTGGGGCCGCGCGCGTAGCCGACCTGCTCCCGCCGTCAAGGATCTCGCTGCGCTCGACCGCTGCGCG
>NZZG01000131.1 GCA_002698575.1 Pimelobacter sp.
CGGCTATGCAGCGCTGTACGTCTACGTGGCGCCGTGGCACCTGCCGGCCAACGCCTGGTACACCTGGGTGATCGCGATCGTCGGCGTCGACCTGCCCAGTGGGGTGGAGGCCGACACGGGGGAGACCACCGGGGTGCCCGGCGACCACGTCGAGGCGATGCTGACCGTCACGTTCGGCACGCTCAAGGTCGCCCACCTCGTCGACCCGGCGGCCACTGCGGCAGGCAGCGTGCACCTCGTCGACCTCGGGCTCGACCTGCCGGAGCCGGCAGCGGAGGCCCTGCAACCTCGCGACGTCGCCGGGCTGCTGCCCCGACCCGACCTGCACGCCCAGAAGTACACCCGCGGCGTCGTCGGCATCCGTGCCGGCTCCGCGACCTACCCGGGCGCCGGGCTGCTCTCCGTCGCCGGCGCGGCGTGCGGGCTGGTGGGCATGGTCCGCTACGTCGGTGACGAGTCCGTGCTCGACGCGGTGCGCGCCGCGCACCCCGAGGTGGTGGGGGAGGGTCGCGTGCAGGCCTGGGTCGTGGGCTCCGGGAGCGGTGACGGCGTGGCCGAGACCCTGTCCGCTGCGCTGGCCGACGACGTGCCCACCGTCGTGGACGCGGACGCGCTCCAGCACGCCCCCCGCGGCAGGGCCGACGCGATCCTCACCCCGCACGCCGGAGAGCTCTCCCGGATGCTGGACGTCGAGCGAGCCGCGATCGAGGCGCAGCCTCTGGTCCACGCCCGCCAGGCCGCCGAGGAGTACGGCGCGGTCGTGCTGCTCAAGGGGCGACGCACCCTCGTGGTCCACCCCGACGGTCGGGTGCGCGTGGGTACCACCGGTACGCCGTGGCTCGCCACGGCGGGCGCCGGCGACGTGCTGGGGGGCGTGGTCGGAGCGCTCGCCGCGGCCGGACTCGCGCCGTACGACGCCGCCTCCGTGGGCTCGTGGCTCCACGGCGCCGCCGCGACCCTGGCCTCGCAGGAGGGCCCCATCGTCGCCGGGGACGTCGCCCGAGCCCTGCCGCGGGTGGTGGGCGACCTGCTCGCCGGGGCCGGGATGGAACAATCGTCGGCATGACGTCGCCACCCCGCGCCGAGATCGTCGTCGACCTCGACGCCATCCGGCACAACGTCGGGGTCCTGCGCGAGCTGAGCGGCGTCGCGATGATCACGGTCGTCAAGGCCGACGGCTACGGCCACGGCATGCTGCCGGTCGCCCGCGCCGCGCGCGAGGCGGGGTCCGAGTGGTTGGCGGTGGCCACCCTCGACGAGGTCGCCCGGCTCCGGGCCGCCGGCGACACCGGGCGCATCCTGACCTGGCTCACGGTCCCGGACGAGGACTACGACGACGCGATCCGCGCGGACGTCGACCTCACGGCGTACTCCCTGGGGGAGCTGGACGAGATCGAGGCCGCTGCCCGCTACGTCGGCAGTCCCGCCCGGCTCCAGCTCAAGGTCGACACGGGGCTGTCCCGAGGAGGTGCCTCGCGTCGCGACTGGGAGGCGTTCTACGCCCGTGCGCTGGACGGCGAGCGGGCCGGACACTGGCGCGTGACCGGCATCTGGTCCCACCTGGCCTGCGCCGACGAGCCCGACCACCCCGCCAACGACGCCCAGGAGGCGTCGTTCCGCGAGGCGCTCGCGCTCGCTGACGACGCGGGCCTGCGCCCCGAGCTGCGCCACCTCGCCAACTCGGCGGCGGCGCTGCTGCGCCCCAGCGCGCGCTTCGACGCCGTGCGCTGCGGGATCGCCACCTACGGGCTCGACCCGGCACCGACCGTCGACCACGGCACCGACCTGAGACCGGCGATGACGGCGCGAGCCGACCTCGCCCTGGTCAAGCACCTGGACGCCGGTGACTCGGTGTCCTACGGGCACCAGTGGACCGCCCCCGGTCCCACGACCGTCGGCCTCGTCCCGGTCGGGTACGGCGAGGGCATCCCGGTCCATGCCAGCAACGTGGCCGAGGTCCGGGTCGACGGCAAGCGCCGCCCGGTCCGGGGCCGGGTCTGCATGGACCAGATCGTCGTCGACCTCGGCGGCGACGAGCCGGCAGTCGGCAGCGACGTGGTGCTGTTCGGCGCCCCCGGCGAGGGCCGACCGACCGCCCAGGACTGGGCCGAGGCCTGCGGCACGATCAACTACGAGATCGTCACCCGGATCGGCGGACGGATGACGCGCCGCTACGTCGACACCACGGCCGCGGTCGGAGGCCTCTGATGGCCGCCGGACAGAACGCTCGCGGGGCCGGCGGCAACCCCCGTCGACGCCTCATCGGCGCCATCGGTGGTGCGCTGGGCGTCGCGGCCGCCGGGACGGCGATCGGCATCGTCCGCCAGCAGCGCCAGATCAGCCGGCGGGCGGGTGAGGACCTGCCGTTCGGGTCCTTGCACTCCACACCGCTGACCGTGGTGGCCGACGACGGCCTCCCGCTGCACGTCGAGATCGACGAGGTCGACGGTGTCGGAGACACGGGTGGGTCCGGGCCGGTCGGCGGCATCGGTCGTCGGCTGCGCCGCGGCTCCGAGGCGGACCCCGTGACGGTGATCTTCGCGCACGGCTACTGCCTCAACCTGGACTGCTGGCACTTCCAGCGAGCGGCCTACCGAGGGCTCGTGCGCACCGTCTTCTACGACCAGCGCTCCCACGGCCGCTCCGCGCGATCCTCACGCGAGCACGCGACCATCGACCAGCTGGGTCGCGACCTCAAGCACATCATCGACGTCTGTGCTCCCGACGGGCCGGTCGTCCTGGTGGGGCACTCCATGGGGGGGATGACGATCGTCGCCCTGGCCGAGCAGTTCCCCGAGCTCATCGGGGAGAAGGTCATCGGCGTCGCGCTGATGTCGACGACCGCCGGCGGCCTGGACCCGAGCCGGATCCTGCTGCCGATGCTCCCGGCGCGACTGACCGGACGTCTCACCTCCCGCACGGTCGCTGCCCTGCAACGCGGGCACCTCGCGGTCGACAACGTCCGTCGCGTCGGTCGGGTGATCGCCAACGTCGCGACCAACCGGTTCGCCTTCGGCGGCGACGTCCCGGCGTCGTACGTCCGCTTCGTCGACGACATGCTCTCGGCCACGCCGTTCGAGGTGGTCGCCGAGTTCTTCGCGAGCTTCGGCGACCTCGACAAGTTCGACTTCGTCGAGATCCTCGACCGGGTGCCGGTCTCCATCATCTGCGGCACCGCCGACCGGCTCACCTCCATCGGCCACTCGCGCAAGCTGGCCTCCCGCATCCCCAACGCCCGGCTGCTGGAGTGCGCCGGCGCGGGTCACATGGTGCCCCTCGAACGCCACGACCAGGTCAACGCCGAGCTGGACCAGCTCATCACGGCCGCCACGATGCGCGCCGGGACCCGGTGACCGGTAGAAGTCGAGTGATGCGATGAGCCTGACCGTACGACGAGTCGGCGCCGAGTCGGCGGCGGTGGTGCTGGCGATCATCCAGGACGCCTTCGGCAACCGCCCCGCCCTGGACCCGCCGGCCGACGCGCTCAGCGACACCGAGGCGGCGATCGCGACCCGCCTGGCGCTCAACGGGGGACTGCTGGCCAAGCTCGACGGCGACCCCGTCGGCACGCTGCTCTTCGACCCGGTCGGCGACACGATGTACCTGCGTCGCGTGGGCATCCTGTCCAAGGCGCAGGGACACGGGATCGCCGGAGCGCTGATCGAGTCGGCCGTGGAGGCCTGGACCGGACGCGCGACCCGGCTCAGCGTCGTGGCCCGCGAGGAGCTCCCCAAGACCATCGGCTTCTGGGCCCGGCGCGGCTTCACCCAGACCGACCGGCGCTCGCCGTACGTCGAGCTGGCGCTGCGGCTGCCCAAGGTGCACCAGGTCGCCACGCCGGAGGAGATGCGCGAGCTGGGCTCGCGGGTCGCCGACGACCTCGAGCCCGGGGACCTCCTCGTCCTGACCGGCGACCTGGGCGCCGGCAAGACGACGTTCACCCAGGGCCTCGGCGCTCGGCTCGAGGTCGAGGGCAGGGTCACCTCCCCGACGTTCGTGATCGCCCGGGAGCACGCCCCGCGCAGCGCACACCGTCCCGGCCTCGTCCACGTCGACGCCTACCGGCTGGGCAGCATCGGCGAGCTCGACGACCTGGACCTCGACACCTCCCTCGAGGACGTCGTGACGGTCGTGGAGTGGGGGGAGGGTGTCGCCGAGTCGCTCGCGTCGTCGCGGCTGGAGATCCGGATCCGGCACTCCGAGGGCGAGACCGCCGCCGACGAGACGATGGACGGGGTCGAGCCGCGGGTCGTCGAGATCCAGGGGATCGGCCCGAGGTGGGCCACGCACCCCAACCGTCCGACCGACGGCCCGGCGCGCCGATAGCCTGACGCCGTGCTCCTCGCCTTCGACACCTCGTCCCCCTCCGTGAGCGTCGCGCTGCTCGGTGGTGAGAGCGGCGACGACGTCCTGGTCGAGCTGAGGTCCGAGCAGGAGATGCGCCACGGGGAGCAGCTGGCTCCGCTGATCGAGCAGGCGCTGGAGCGGGCCGGCGCGACCCGCCAGGACCTCACGGCCGTCGGCGTCGGTGTCGGGCCCGGACCGTTCACCGGCCTGCGGGTCGGGCTGGTCACCGCCCGCACCCTCGCCTTCGTCCTCGACCTGCCCGTGTACGGCGTGTGCTCGCACGACGCGCTCGCGCTGGAGGCGGTGACCACGGGCGCGGTGGCCGAGCCGTTCGTGGTGGCCACGGACGCGCGTCGCAAGGAGGTCTACCTGGCGTCCTACGACGAGGCCGGCGTGCGCCTGGAGGGCCCGGCGGTCGCCAAGCCCGAGGCGGTGGCCACGGCGTCGTCGGGGGTCCCGGTCGTGGGTGAGGGCGCCCTCCTCTACCCCGACGACTTCCCGCGCGCGGTCGGGCCGGAGCGTGCCTCGGCCGCCTGGTTGGGGCGGGCCATCGTGCACGAGACCGCCGAGCTGCTCGACCCCGACCCGCTCTACCTGCGTCGGCCCGACGCCGAGATCCCGGGCACGCCCAAGAAGGTCTCGTGACCCCACCGGTGGTCCGCTCGGCGCGTCCCGGGGACGCAGCGGCCATCGCCGACCTGGAGACGGCCAACCTCGGGCGCGACGCCTGGTCTGCCGGACTGGTCGAGCAGGGCGTGTCCGGCGAGCTGGAGACGGTCCAGTACTTCGTGGTCGACGTCGACGGGGTGCCCGCCGGCTACGCGGCCGCCAGCATCGTCGCCGACATCGCCGAGCTCCAGCGGATCGCCGTCACCCCGACCCACCGGCGTACCGGTCTGGCGGCCGCCCTGCTGGCCGCCGTCACCGACGCGGCGCGTGCCCGACGTGCCGACCGGCTGCTGCTGGAGGTGCGGGAGGACAACCACGGAGCCCTGGCCTTCTACGCCGACCAGGGCTTCGTGGAGATCGACCGGCGCCGCCGCTACTACCGCGACGGCGCCACGGCCGTGGTGATGCGTCGGGGCCTCGGGCCCGCCTGTGGAGGCGGGCTCAGCTCGCGCCGGTGAGGAACCAGGGGGCGTTGAGCTCGTTGCCCGCCTCCGTCGTCTCCAGGGTCTTCAGCTCGCCGTCGACTCCCAGGGAGACGATCCTCCACTGGCCGTCCTGGTAGGTCGTGGCGACGGCGTGCTCGGAGTCGGCCCAGGTCACCCCGCTCACCACGCTGTCGGAGGTGAACGACGCCACCTCCTCGCCGTCGCCGTCGAGCAGGTAGAAGGAGCGCGGGCCGAGACCGTCGAAGTAGGAGTCGAAGGCCACCGTGTGCTGTCCGTCGGGAGCGATCTCGTGCACCTGGTAGTCGCAGGTCTCGAAGATCCACCGCCCGCCGCCCTCGCGGTCGTACAGCCCGCCGCACGTCTCGAAGTCCGTCCCCGACGTGATGACCGAGACCAGGAAGTCGTCGCCGGCGTCGTTGACCCGCAGGGCCCCGGGGGCCGGGGCGGAGTCCTCACCCTCGTAGTTGATCTCGAAGGCCGCACCCTCCTCGAAGTTCACGTGCTCCAGGAACGGGTGGCACCCGGCCTCGCTGACGCAGTCGCCGTTGCCGACGATCGCGGACAGGGTGACGCCCGGGTCGACGGACTCGCGCAGGGTCTGCGCCCCTCGCTCGCCGTTGTAGACGACCAGCTCGTCGTCGGTGGTGACGAAGGCGACCGTCCGGCCGTCGGGCGTCGTGCTCATCGCCGACCGGACGGCGTACGTCGTGCTGACGCTCGACGACGAGCCGTCGACGACGTCGATGACGTCGACGAAGCCGTTGCCCTGGTCGTCGGTGCGGTAGCCCACGACCGGTCCGTCGAGCACGGCGGCGTCGCGGTAGGTCCCGGGCAGGGTGACCGTCGACCCGTCGGCCCGGTGCAGGACCGTCTCGCCGCCGGCCCGCTCCAGGTAGGGGACGCCGACGGGCGCACCGACCTGGGGGGTCCCGGTCTGCTCCGGGCTCGCGGGCGGCGTGGGGGCCGGCGTCGGTGCCGGTGTCGGCTGGGGAGTGGCGGGGTCGGTGACCGTCACCGACGGGACCGCCGGGTCGATGCCGTCGGCGCGGTCGTTGCCGGTGGTCGCGATCACCGCGACCGGCACGAGGACGGCCGCTGCGGCCAGGATGCCGCCGGCCACGGCGGCGCGGCGCCTGGTGCGGATCTTCATGGCGGTGCCTTTCACCGAGCTCAGGTCGAGCGGGGCCTCGTGGAGGTTGCGGACGCGGCGCTCGAACTCGTCGCCCATCTCGCTCTCCCAGGTGCCGTTCTCGTTGTCAGGGGTGTTCATCAGGAGTCCTCCGGTCGTCCGGGGTGGAGGTGGGCCGGCACCCGCTCGCGCAGCGACGCGATCGCGCGGCTGCACTGCGACTTGACGGTGCCGGTGGAGATGCCGAGCACGTCGGCCGTCTCCGCCTCGGTGAGCTGTTCGTAGTAGCGCAGCACCACGACGGCGCGCGCCTTCGGGGGCAGGCTGCGCACGACGTCCCACAACGCGGCGCCACGGCCCTCGTCGTACTCGTCGACGTGCGGCGCGCCCTCGGGCATCGCCTCGTCGGACGTGGCGTACTCGCGCTTCTTCCACCCGCGTCGCCACAGCGAGTTGTTCTCGTTGACCATGATCCGGCGGACGTAGGCGTCGACGGAGTCGCGGTCGCGGACCTTGTCCCACGACAGGTACAGCTTGGCCAGCGAGGTCTGCAGCACGTCCTCGGCCTGGTGGCGGTCTCCGGTCAGCAGGTACGCGGTGCGCAGCAGGCTCGGCTGGCGGGCGTGCAGGTACGCCGTGAACTCCTCGTCACGCCGTTCGGTGCGTGTCGCGCGTCGCCCCATGGCGACAGTCTCGTTGCCGAGCCCGGGCTTCGGGTGATGCAGCTGCATCGTGGCACCTCCTTGTCTCACACCACCAAGACGCAAGCCCGTGCGAGATGGTTGCAATGCTGGCCCTACGGTTGGCTGTGACTCACCGAGCGCCGTGATGCGCGGCGTCGCCCTCGCTCCCGATCCATGGAGGTCCGCAGCATGCAGCAGGTCAAGGCCGTCGTCGCCAAGGCGAAGGGCGAGCCCGTCGAGCTCGTCACCATCAACGTCCCCGACCCGGGCCCGGGCGAGGCCGTGGTGAGGATCCAGGCGTGCGGCGTGTGCCACACCGACCTGCACTACCGCGAGGGCGGCATCAACGACGACTTCCCGTTCCTGCTCGGCCACGAGGCGGCCGGGATCGTGGAAGCCGTCGGCGACGACGTCACCAGCGTGGCCCCCGGAGACTTCGTGATCCTCAACTGGCGCGCCGTGTGCGGTGACTGCCGGGCCTGCAACCGCGGCGAGCCGCAGTACTGCTTCGCGACCTTCAACGCGACCCAGAAGATGACCCTCGAGGACGGCACGGAGCTGAGCCCCGCGCTCGGCATCGGTGCCTTCGCCGAGAAGACCCTGGTCGCGGCCGGCCAGTGCACCAAGGTCGACCCCGACGCCCGACCCGCCGCGGTCGGCCTGCTCGGGTGCGGGGTGATGGCCGGCATCGGTGCGGCCATCAACACCGGTGCCGCCACGCGCGGCAGGTCGGTGGCCGTCATCGGCTGCGGTGGCGTGGGGGTTGCCGCGGTTGCCGGCGCGGCGCTGTCGGGCGCGAGCCCGGTGATCGCCGTCGACATCGACGCCAAGAAGCTCGAGGCGGCCACCCAGCTCGGCGCCACGCACACGATCAACAGCGCTGCAGACTCAGGGGTCGACCCGATCGAGGAGATCAAGCGGATCTGCGGTGAGACCTACGCGGGCGCCGAGGGCGCCGACGTCGTGATCGAGGCCGTGGGTCGCCCGGAGACCTGGAAGCAGGCCTTCTACGCCCGCGACCTGGCGGGCACCGTGGTCCTGGTGGGCGTCCCCACCCCGGACATGACGATCCCCGAGATCCCGCTGATCGACGTCTTCGGTCGAGGCGGATCGCTGAAGTCCAGCTGGTACGGCGACTGCCTGCCGAGCCGCGACTTCCCGATGCTGGTCGACCTCTACCGCCAGGGCCGGCTGGACCTGGACGCGTTCGTGACCGAGGAGATCGGCATCGACGGCATCGAGGCCGCCTTCGAGAAGATGCACGGCGGCGACGTCCTGCGCTCGGTGGTGATCCTCTGATGGGCAACGTGCGCATCGACCACGCCGTGGTCTCCGGAACCTTCAGCCTCGACGGGGAGACCCACGAGGTCGACAACAACATCTGGGTGATCGGCGACGACGAGGAGTGCCTGGTCATCGACGCCCCTCATGACGTCGACGCCATCCTGGACGTCGTCGCGGGCCGTCAGGTCAAGGCGATCGTGCTGACCCACGCCCACGACGACCACAGCCGGATGGCGCCGGCCCTGCGCGAGCGCGTCACGGCGCCGATCATGCTGCACCCCGACGACAAGCCCCTGTGGGAGCTCACCCACACCGACACGTTGTGGGACGTCGACCTGTCCGACGGGCAGAGCATCAAGATCGGCGGCGCCGCGGTCAAGGTGCTGCACACGCCAGGTCACGCCCCGGGTGCGGTGTGCCTCTACATCCACGACCTCGACTGCGTCTTCACCGGCGACACGCTCTTCCAGGGAGGGCCGGGGGCCACCGGGCGCAGCTACAGCGACGCCGACGTGATCGTCGACTCCATCCGCTCCACGCTCTTCCGGCTCCCGGCGGAGACCGTGGTGCACACCGGCCACGGCGACGACACCACGATCGCCGCCGAGATGAAGACCATCGGCTGACCTAGGCGTCGGCGAGCTCGGGCTCGTCGGCGCGCTTCTCGTCGCCGTGCCCCGGCCACCAGGCCTTGTGGCCGAGGAGCGCGGTGATGGCGGGGGTGAAGAACATCGACATCACGAACGCCGCCACGAGGATGCCGAACGACAGCGCGAAGCCCATCGAGACCAGCAGCGAGTTGCCGCCGAGCATCAGCGAGGCGAAGGTGCCGGCCAGGATCACCCCGGCCGCGGCGATCGTGGGCCCGGCATGGCGTACGGCGAGCGCCGCGGCGTCGTGCGGGCTCTTGCCCTCGCGGGACTCCTCGCGCAGACGCGCCACCATCAGGATGTTGTAGTCGGTGCCGAGCGCGACGACGAAGAGGTAGATGTAGATCGGCAGCAGGAAGATCAGTCCGTCGGCCCCACCGATGTGCTGGAAGACCAACGTCGTCATGCCGAGCGTCGCCGCGAAGCCCAGGCCCACTGAGACCATCAGGTAGATCGGGGCGACGAGGCTGCGCAGCAGCAGGGCCAGGATCACCATGATCACCAGGGCGGCGACGGGGAAGACCACCGAGTAGTCCCGGCTCATCGCCTGCTGGAAGTCCACGAAGATCGACGTGGTGCCGCCGACGAAGGCCTGGGTGCCGCTGGGTGCCGCGGCGGCAGCGGCGTCGCGCACGGGACCCTCGACGTCCTTGATGGCCGCGTCGGAGGACGGGTTCTCGTCGAGCAGGAAGGTGATCTGCCAGGTGGTGCCGTCCGCGGAGGCCTGCGCCGGCTGGGCCGAGGCCACCCCTCGCGCGCCGGCGACCTGCTCGGCGAAGGCGGCGGCATCGTCCCGGGAGATCTGCGCCTCGGAGGTCAGCATGATGTAGCCGGGGTCGCTGGCTCCCGCCGAGACGTTCTCGGTGAACTTGTCGGTGGCGACGACGGACTCGACGTCGTCGGGCAGGCCGGAGTCGCCGAGGTCGAAGGTCGGGCTGAAGGAGAACGCGATCACCGCGAGGATGGTCAGCACCCCGCCCGAGGCGATCGCGAAGCGCCCGGGGTGTCGACCGAGCGCGGCCCCGATCGCGGCGAAGCGGGCCCCCGTGGGCTCGACGAGGTACTTCTTCGACGGCCAGAACAGGGCCTTGCCCAGCAGGGTGACCACGGCCGGCACCAGGGTCAGGGCTGCGAGCAGCGTGACGGCGACGGCGATCGCCAGGGCCGGGCCGATCGAGCGGAAGATACCCAACGAGCTGAGGATCAGTGCCATGAAGGCGACGATGACCGCGCCCCCGGCGGAGGCGATGGCCTCGCCGGCGCGCTCCAGGGCGTGGGCGACCGCCGACCTGGTGTCCTCGCCCTCGCGCAACCGTTCGCGGTAGCGGAACAGGAAGAACAGGATGTAGTCGGTGCCGATGCCGTAGAGCACGACGAGCAGGATCACCTCGACGTCGCTGCTCGCCTTGAGGTCGAAGACGTCGTTGGCCCAGGCGATCAGTCCCGTGGCGATCGAGGAGACCACACCGACGATGACGATCGGCATCAGGGTGATGATCACGCTGCGGAAGATCAGGGCCAGCAGGACCACGATCAGCAGGATCGTCGCGGCACCGACGATCGCCAGGGCGTTGCCCGAAGCCTCCTGGGAGTCGTAGCCCTGCGCCAGCGCACCGGTGACGCCGGCCTCGAGGTCCGTGCCGTCGAGTGCGGCACCCAGGTCCGCACGCAGGTCGGTCACGCTCTCGAACTCCTCGGGTGCGTAGCCGGTGGCGCCCTCGGCGAGCCCGATGATGGAGAAGCCGATCTGCTGGTTCTGCGACGGCGTCACCAGCACGTCGGGATTGCTCGGGTCGATCGGCTGCACCCGGTCCAGGGCCTGACCGAGGTCGGCGCCCACCTGCGACATCACCTGGTTGGCGGTGCCGAGGTCCTCGGCCGAGAGCGGGGACCCGTCGGCGCGGTCGAAGACGACGATGGCGCCCACGGTGCTGTTGGTGTCGGGGAAGGCCTCCGCCTGCAGCTCGGCGGCCTGGATCGACTCGTAGTCGGACGGGAGGAACTCCGACTGGTCGGTGGTGGCCTCGAGGGTGGGTGCGAGGCTGATGACGAGGCCGGCGAAGACCACCCAGCCGGCGATGATGAACCAGGGACGACGGGAGGCCACGCGGCCGAGGGCACCGAACATGGGCCTCACGCTAGCGAGTCGGACCGACGCCCTGGCAAGCCTTTTGTGTCGCCTGGTGGTCGTCGAGATGACCGCAGTCGGTCACACCGGCTCGACGAGCAGGGCGATACCCCCTCCCGCAACCCGGGTCAGCACCAGGGTCGCCTCGTTGTCGCCGCGCAGCGCCAGCCGCTTGCGCAGCTGCTCGGGCACCACGTCGACACCGCGCTTCTTGATGGTCAGCCGTCCGATGCCGCGCTCGCGCAGGGCCGCCTTCAGCTGCTTCTCCCGGTAGGGGAGGGCCTCGAGCACCCGGTAGCCGCGCGCGAACGGCGTACGGAACGAGGCGTCGGAGGTGACGTAGGCGATGTGCTCGTCGACCAGGCCACCCTGCACGCCGGCGGCGACCGCGGTGACGAGGCCGGCCCTGATCACCGCGCCGTCCGGCTCGTAGAGGAACTCCGCGGGCGCCCGGACGCCCACCGCGGCGGCGCCGGGGTCGTCGTCCTCGGTCAGCGTGGCGAGACCGCCGTCGCCGATGACGGTGGCCCGGCGGGCGGTCGTGGCCAGGCGTCCCGACCACAGCGCGGCCTCCTTGACCTCGCCGTGGTCGCTCACCCACTCGGCCTCGACCCCGGCGGGCACGAGGTCGTGCGGGATCCCCGGCGCGACCTTGACGCAGGAGTCCCGGGCGAGCAGCGTCTCGACGAAGTGCCACGGCGGGGTCCAGTCCTCGACGCGGAAGCTGCGGCCCGCCCCCGTGCGCCGGGCGGGATCGGCGAAGGCGACCTCGAAGGGGGAGGTGTCGACCTCGGTCACGTCGGCGACCATCACGGCGCCCGGCAGACCGAGTGCGGCGAGGTTGGCCTCGGCCACGGCCACCCGGAGCGGGTCGAGGTCGACCCCGGCGCAGGTGATGCCCGTGCGAGCGCTCGCCACCAGGTCGCCCCCGATGCCGCACCCCAGGTCGACCAGGGTCGCGGTGCCGAACGCCTGCAGGCGCCCCGCCCGATGGGTGGCCACCCGTGTGCGCGTGGCCTGCTCGAGACCGTCGGGGGTGAAGAACATCGCGGCGGCGTCGGAGCCGAACTTCGCCGCGCCGCGTGCGCGCAGCCCGACCTGGGTCAGCGCCGCGGCGACCTGCTCGGGCGACGCCGTACGACGCAGCTCGGCCTGGACCCCGAGCTCGGGACCTCCCGCGAGGTCGGTGGCCCGGTCGAGCAGGGCGGCGCCGTCGTCGGTCAGCAGCCACCGGAACGCATCGAGATCCACGCGACGATCCTGACAGGCGGAGCCCGCTCTGGCACTCGCTAGACGAGAGTGCTAGTTTCGTTTCTGGCACTCTCCCTGTGAGTGTGCCAGTGCAAGCCACGAGGTGCGACCCCCGCGACGGCGTACCTCACCGCTTGCCCCAACGTGGGGTGGACGCCCGTCCGCCCGTCATTCCGCAGAGACGCTGATTCACACGGAAAGTGGAGGTCGACATCGTGTCGGTCAACATCAAGCCCCTCGAGGACCGCATCGTCGTCAAGCAGCTCGACGCCGAGCAGACCACGGCCTCTGGCCTGGTCATCCCGGACACCGCCAAGGAGAAGCCCCAGGAGGGTGAGGTCGTGGCGATCGGCCCCGGCCGCTTCAACGAGGACGGCGACGGCCGGGTCCCGATGGACGTCGCCGTGGGCGACAAGGTCATCTACAGCAAGTACGGCGGCACCGAGGTCAAGTACGCCGGCGAGGAGTTCCTCATCCTCTCGGCGCGCGACGTGCTCGCCGTGGTCGGCTGAATCTTCTCCCAGCCGCTTCACAGCACCGGGTCGTGTGCCTGAGCGCGACCGATCGGTCGTCCTCGGGCACACGGCCCGAGCTCGTTTTCCCGTGCCTTTCACCGCAACAGCAGCAGAAGAAGGAGCCACACCCAGATGCCCAAGATTTTGGAGTTCGACGAGAACGCCCGCCGCGCCCTCGAGCGTGGCGTGGACGCCCTCGCCAACGCCGTCAAGGTGACGCTCGGCCCCAAGGGCCGCTACGTCGTCCTCGACAAGAAGTGGGGCGCGCCGACCATCACCAACGACGGTGTCACCGTCGCGCGTGAGATCGAGCTCGACGACCCGTTCGAGAACCTCGGCGCCCAGCTCACCAAGGAGGTCGCCACCAAGACGAACGACGTCGCCGGTGACGGCACCACGACCGCCACCGTGCTGGCCCAGGCGATGGTCCACGAGGGCCTGCGCGCCGTGGCCGCCGGTGCCAACCCGATGGGCCTCAAGCGGGGCATGGACGCGGCCTCGGCCGCCGTCGGCGAAGCGCTGGCCACCGCAGCCCGCGACGTCGAGTCCGTCGAGGACATGACCGCGGTCGCGACCATCTCGAGCCGCGACAAGCACATCGGCGAGCTGCTCGCCGAGGCCTTCGACAAGGTCGGCAAGGACGGCGTGATCACCGTCGAGGAGTCCAACACCATGGGCACCGAGCTGGAGTTCACCGAGGGCATGCAGTTCGACAAGGGCTACCTGTCGCAGTACTTCGTCACCGACCCCGAGCGCATGGAGGCCGTCCTCGACGACCCGTACATCCTGCTGCACCAGGGCAAGATCTCGGCGATCGCCGAGCTGCTGCCCCTGCTGGAGAAGGTCATCCAGGCCGGCAAGCCGCTGTTCATCCTCGCCGAGGACGTCGACGGCGAGGCGCTCTCGACGCTGGTGGTCAACAAGATCCGTGGCACGTTCAACGCCGTGGCCGTCAAGAGCCCGGCGTTCGGTGACCGTCGCAAGGCGATGATGCAGGACATCGCGACCCTGACCGGTGGTCAGGTCATCGCGCCCGAGGTCGGCCTCAAGCTCGACCAGGTCGGTCTCGAGGTCCTCGGCACCGCGCGCCGCGTGGTCATCACCAAGGACAACACCACGATCGTCGACGGCGCCGGTGACGCGGCCGAGGTCGAGGGCCGGGTCAACCAGATCAAGGCCGAGATCGAGAACTCCGACTCCGACTGGGACCGCGAGAAGCTGCAGGAGCGCCTGGCCAAGCTGGCCGGCGGTGTCTGCGTGGTCAAGGTCGGCGCCGCCACCGAGGTGGAGCTGAAGGAGAAGAAGCACCGCATCGAGGACGCCGTCTCGGCGACCCGCGCGGCCATCGAGGAGGGCATCGTCGCCGGCGGTGGCTCGGCGCTCATCCACGCCGTCTCCGCGCTCGACGGCGACCTCGGCCTGACCGGCGACGAGGCGACCGGTGTCCGGATCGTGCGGAAGTCGGCCGACGAGCCGCTGCGCTGGATCGCGGAGAACGGTGGGGTCAACGGCTACGTCGTCACCACGAAGGTGCGCGAGCTCGGTGTCGGCCACGGCTACAACGCCGCGACCGAGGAGTACGGCGACCTGGTCGCCGCGGGCGTCATCGACCCGGTCAAGGTCACCCGCTCCGCGCTCGTCAACGCGACCTCGATCGCGGGCATGCTGCTCACGACCGAGACCCTGGTCGTGGACAAGCCCGAGGACGAGGACGAGGCCGGCGACGCCGGTCACGGCCACGGCCACGGCCACTGATCGAGTCACCCCTGCGCTGACCCGTCGCCGATCGGCGACGGGTCAGCGGCATTTCGAGCCCGATCTGGGACGGAACGGAGCCTGAACCGGGCAGGCTCGTGACAGGGTGGTGCCGTGCACGACCTGCAGGAGATCCTCGACCCCCTCAAGAACCCGATCACCTACGCGGTTCCGTTCTTCGTCCTGACCATCCTGGTCGAGCTCGCCGCACTGCGCTGGCTGGACAACGACGAGCCCGGCGGTCCGGACGGGACCGCCGCGATCACGCTGCGGGGCTACGAGGCGCGCGACTCGCGGGCCAGTCTCCTGATGGGCGCCGGCTCCCTGGTCAGCACGACGATCTTCAAGATCGGCTCCTTCTTCGTCTTCACCGCGGCCTTCGTCTTCCTCGCGCCCTGGGAGCTGCCGACGGACACCTGGTGGTACTGGCTGCTGCTGATCGTCACGTTGGACCTGCTCTTCTACGCCAACCACCGGTTCGTGCATCGCGTCAACGTCGGCTGGGCGGCTCACCAGGCCCACCACTCCAGCGAGTACATGAACTTCACCACTGCGCTGCGGCAGAAGTGGAACCCCTGGTTCGAGCTGATCTTCTTCCTGCCGCTCCCGCTGCTCGGGTTCTCGCCCTGGACGATCTACGTGGCGTTCGCGTTCAACCTGATCTACCAGTTCGCGGTCCACACCGAGGTCGTCGACAAGCTGTGGGCGCCGATCGAGCTGATCTTCAACACCCCCTCGCACCACCGCGTCCACCACGGCTCCGACCCCGAGTACCTCGACAGCAACTATGCCGGCATCTTCATCGTCTGGGACCGGCTCTTCGGGACGTTCGTCGCCGAGCGGCACCGGCCGACGTACGGCCTGACCACGCCGGTGGGGACCTATGACGTCGTGACCCTGCAGTTCGGCCACTACGCCCGGCTGTGGCGCGACGTCCGCGTCGCGTCGTCGCACCGGGAGCGCCTGGCGCTGCTCTTCGGTCCGCCCGGACGGACGACCGGCCAGGCGGGGTCGCGGACCTCATGAGCGAGGAGGGTGCGGCGAGCGAGCCGATCGAGCTGTCGATCGAGCACGGCCGGACGCCGTGGCGCTTCTGGGTGCTGCCGGGAGTGCTGGCGGTGCTGCTCGTGGCGCTGCTCGCCACCTCGGTGGTCCTGCTGCTGGACCGACGTCAGCCGCTGCCGGAGGAGATCGCCGTACCACCGGCCGACATCGGGTCGGGCATGCTCGGCGACGGTGTCGCCCAGCAGGCCGTCTCGCGCGCACGGCTCGCGGCCCGCACCTACTTCACGATCGACTTCACCACCGTCGAGGCCGACATGGACCGGCTGCGGGACCTGGGGACACCGGACTTCGTCGCCGAGTACGACGAGACGGCGCCCGCGCTCGCTCGCCGGGTGAGGGCGCAGCGGCTGCGACTGAGCGCGGTGCTTCCCGACAACGGCGTCGCCACCGAGTACCTCTCCCAGAATGTCGCCCAGCTGCTGGTCTCGGTCGACGTGACCACCCAGCGCGACGAGCAGCGCAGCACCGGTGCCTACCGCACCCGGGTGGTCCTGCAGTGGTTCGACGACCAGTGGTGGGTCGCGGCCGTGGACGAGGTGGCCTGATGGCCTCGCTGCGCCCGAGGCTCGCGCCGCGTCGCGTCGTGCCGCTGCTGACCATCCTGGTCCTGATCGGTTCGGCACTCAGCCTCGCCCTGGCGCTGACCCGGCCGGATCCGCGGCCTCCGGCCGACCTGCCGGGTGTCGCCGCAGGGGCCGGCGGCTACCGGTCCGCAGACCTCGAGGGGGCCGGCGGCCCTGCGGTGCAGGCGATGGTGGAGCTCCTGCCGATCGCGCTGAGCTACGACTTCCGCGACCTCCCGGGAGGCCTCGACGAGGCGACCGACGTCATGACCCCGACGTTCGCGAAGGCGTTCACCGCGTCCTTCAACTCCTCGGCCCGACCGCTCGCCCGGCGTCAGCGCGCCGTCGCGCAGGCTCAGGTGCGCGGTGCCGGGCTGGTGCGGGTGATCGACTCGCAGACCGTCCTGGCCCTGTCGTTCGTCGACCAGGTGCTCGTACAGAGCCGCACGCAGGGGCGCTCGGAGCCACCGCGGGTCCTCACCCGCAACCGGGTGCTCGTCCGGCTGGCCCGGGTCGACGGGGACTGGCTGATCGCCAACATCAGCCCGATCTGACCGACTGTTCGCGGGTGGAAACCGGGAGGACTTGATCGGGCAACCTCAACGGAGGAACCTCAGCACATGCTGTGGAGAGTGCGCACCACCCTGCCCGACCGACCCGGGACCCTGGCCGCCCTCGCTGACGAGTGTGGCCGGGCAGAGGTCAACATCCTGGGCCTCCAGGTCTTCCCCGGCGGCGGGCAGGTCACCGACGAGCTGGTGCTCAGCACCCCCGACGACTGGGACGACGATCGACTAGTCGCGCTGCTCGGCAGTGCCGGCGGGCAGGACGTCAACGCCCAGCGGTGCACCGAGGACGCGCTCTCGGACCAGCCGACCCGCTACGTCCAGGCCGCCCGAGCGGTGCTGGCCCAGCCGGCCTCCTTCCCGGACGTGGTGGCGCACCTGTTCGACGCCGACGTCGCCCCCGCCTCCGACGTCCACGACGTGATGGAGATGTCGGTCGCCGACGTGCTCGTGCAGATCCGCCGCGTCGCCCCCTTCACCGCGACCGAGCATGCGCGCGGAGCCGCGATGGCGGAGCTGGTCAGTGACGTCCTGGGACGCGAGCGGCCGGCCTTCTCACCCTCGGGCGGCCGACGGATGGGCAGCGGCGCCACGCCGACGTACGCCGTGCGCGGCTCCACAGTGGTCGCGATGGCCGACGGCACGACCGTCGGCCTGGCCGTCGTCCATCCGCCCGAGGACGACAGCGACGTCGTGCGCACCATCGACATCGACGTCGATGCCGCCTGGCAGCGCCGCGGCATCGGCACCCGGCTCCTGGGCGACTCCGCGCGCCTGGCTCGGCGGCTCGGCGCGGAGGAGGTCATCCTGACGACCGCGCACGACAACCGGGCCGTGCTGCCGATGGTGCTCGCGGCCGGGATGCGCGGCCGGATCCGAATGGCCGGGGAGACTTTGACCGTGCGGATCGCGGTGCGCGAGCTGAAGCCGCTCGCCGAGTAGGAAAAATCTCCGCTCAAGTGGTGAAACTGCTGCTTCTGTCAAGAAACTTCTTGACAGAAGCGGGAGTTTCACCGCCTAAGCGGAGAAACTGCCTCACCCCAGCTCGCGGTCGAGGTTCATCGCCGCGCTGATCAGGCTCAGGTGGGTGAAGGCCTGGGGGAAGTTGCCCAGTTGCTCGCCGGTCAGTCCGACCTGCTCGGCGTAGAGACCCAGGTGGTTGGCGTAGGTGAACATCTTCTCCAGGGCCACTCGGGCGTCGTCGATCCGTCCGGCGCGGGTGAGGGCCTCGACGTACCAGAAGGAGCAGAGCGAGAAGGTGCCCTCGGGACCGTCGAGACCGTCGGTCGTGCGTCCGAGGTCGTAGCGGAACACGAGGCTGTCGGAGACCAGCCGCTCCTCGATGACCGCCAGCGTCGACAGGAAGCGAGGGTCGTCGGGCGCCACGAACTTCACCAGCGGCATCAGCAGCACCCCGGCATCGACGCTGTCGCTGCCCTCGTGGGCCATGAAGGCTCCCACCTCGGGGTCCCAGCTGTGCTCCATGATGCGGGCGTAGATCCGGTCGCGCACCTCGCCCCAGCGGCTGAGGTCCCCGGGGAGACCGCGTTGCCGGGCGGTGCGCATCATCCGCTCGATCGCGACCCAGCACATCAACCGCGAGGTCGTGTGGGCCCGAAAGTCGTCGCGGATCTCCCACATGCCGGCGTCGTCGCGCTCCCAGTTGTCCAGGAGCCACTCCACCACCGTGGTCAGGTCGGTCCAGGCGTCGTGCGAGAGGCCGGGGCCGTACTTGTTGAACAGGTAGACCGAGTCGATCAGCTCGCCGTAGATGTCGAGCTGGAGCTGGTCGACGGCGGCGTTGCCGACCCGTACGGGGCGGGAGTCCAGGTAGCCGCGCAGGTGGTCGAGCTCGTACTCGGCGTCCGGGACGTTGCCGTCGATGTCGTAGAGCACGCGCAGCGGCCCGAGGTCCTCCCCGTCCCGGCTCTCCAGCCGCTCGCCGAGGCGGCGCGAGAGCCAGGCCATGAAGGCGGCGGCCTCGTCGGTGAAGCCCAGGCGCAGCAGGGCGTAGAGGCTGAACGCGGCGTCGCGGATCCAGACGAAGCGGTAGTCCCAGTTGCGTCCGCCGCCGATCTCCTCGGGCAGGCTGGTGGTGGGGGCGGCGATGATCGCTCCCGTCGGTTCGTGGGTGAGCAGCTTGAGGGTGATCGCCGATCGGTCGACCATCTCGCGCCACCGACCCGTGTAGGTCGACTGGGCCAGCCAGGAGCGCCAGTAACGCGCGGTGCGCTCGAAGAGGTCGTCGATGTCGGTGTCGTCCGGCACCTCCTCGTCCTGCAGCACGTGGAGGGTGAACCGCGCCTCCTCGCCGGCCTGGAGGCGCACCTCGGCGGTGACCGAGTCGTCGTCGGTGTCCAGCGGGTGGGTCGCGGTGAGCCCGAGGCGCAACCCGGCGCCGCTGATCGTCACCGACTCGCCGTCGGTCTCGAGGTTGGGCACGCACCGGCCGTAGTCGGGCCGGGCCCGCAGCACCGTGCGGACGGTCACCTCGCCGCGCACGCACGTCACCCGGCGCACGATCCGCTGGTGGTGGTCGGGCTCGTGGGCCGCGACCAGCGGCATGAAGTCGTGCACCTCGGCCACCCCCTCCTCGGTGAGGAAGCGGGTCACCAGGATGGCGGAGTCGGGGAAGTAGAACTGCCCGGTGCGCGTGGAGCCGTCGACGACCTGCATGGTCCACGACCCGGCGTCCGGGTCCAGGATCGAGCCGAACACGCTGGGGCGATCGAAGCGCCCGGCGCAGAACCAGTCGATCGTGGCGTCGTCGTCGACGAGGGCGCAGGTGCGCAGGTCGCCGATGATCCCGTGGTCGGAGATCGGCTGGTACTCCGCGTCGTCCTCAGGGCCGCGGTGCATCAGGCCTCCGCACCGAGGCGCCACCCGTGCGCGACCAGGTCGACGGCGGCCTGCGGTCCCCAGGAACCCTGCTCGTACGGCAGGGTCTCGGGGCGCTCGTCCAGCAGCGGCTGGATGACCTGCCAGAGGCGGTCGACCTCGTCGGAGCGGGTGAAGAACGTCCGCTCGCCGTTGAGGACGTCGAGCAGGAGCCGCTCGTAGGCCTCCAGCGGTTCGCCGTCGGGCACGTCGTCGCCCAGGTCCAGGTGGAAGCTCGCACCGGTGAGGTCCATGGTCGGGCCGGGCAGCTTGGCACGGACGTCGATCGTGATGCGCGGGTCATCGGTCAGCTCGAGGACCAGCTCGTTGGCGAGGGGCTCCGCGCCCCGCAGCACCGTGGTCTGGGGGGTGCGGAAGCGCAGCGTGATGGTACGCCGCGAGGCTGCGAGTGCCTTGCCGGTGCGCAGGTAGAACGGAACGTCGCGCCAGCGGTCGTTGTCGATGAAGACCTCCATGGCCACGAAGGTCTCGACGTCGGAGTCGTCGGCCACGTCCTCCTCGTCGCGGTAGCCGTCGTACTGCCCGAAGACGACGCGGCCGTGGTCGAGCGGCCGAATCGCCTCGAAGAGGGCGGCCTTGGAGTCGCGCACGCACTTCTCGTCGAGGTTGTCGGGGTCCTCGAAGGCGACGAACCCGAGCAGCTGGCACAGGTGCGTGGAGACCATGTCACGCAGGCACCCGGTCGACTCGTAGAAGCTGCCACGACCCTCCATGGCGAGGGTCTCGGGGACGTCGATCTGGACCGACTCGATGCTGGTGGCGTTCCAGGCGGGCTCGAAGAGCCCGTTGGCGAAGCGCAGCGCCAGGATGTTCTGCACCGCCTCCTTCCCCAGGAAGTGGTCGATCCGGTAGACCTGGTCCTCGTCGACGACCTCCTTGAGGGCCGCGTCCAGCTCGCGCGAGGACGCCAGGTCGAGGCCGAACGGCTTCTCGATGACCATGCGCGCACGGTCGGTGAGGCCCTCGCGGTCGAGCATGGCGATCATCGGCTGCATCGCGGCCGGGGGAAGCGAGAGGTACAGCAACCGCCGTACGTCCGAGGTCTCGGCGCCCTCGTGGTCGAAGGCCTCCTCGGCGTCGCGGACCGCGGCCGCCAGGTCGGCTCCGTCGTCGGAGCTCGCCGTCTGGAAGGAGATCCGACTGAGGAAGTCGTCGAGCGTGTCGTCGTCCAGCTCGTCCCCGACGGTCTCGTCGAGCCCGTCACGCACCTGCTGGCGGAACTCGTCGTCGGTGCCGGGTGAGTGCCGTCCGCTGCCGATGATGACGTAGTCGTGGGGGAGTCGACCGGCGTCGGCGAGCCGGTAGAGGCCGGGGAACAGCTTGCGGGCGGCCAGGTCGCCGGTGGCGCCGAAGAGGACGAGGACGTGGGCGGGGAGAGACTCGGTCACCCCCCCAGCCTGTCGGACGGACCAAGGACGGGCCACACCCAGGCGGTCCAGTGACGGCAGTAGACTCACCCGGGTGGAGGTCCCCGAGAAGTTCGCCGCCCTTGGTCTCACCTACGACGACGTGCTGCTGCTGCCCGGTCACAGCGACCTGGCGCCCGACGAGATCGACACCAGCTCGAGGCTGACGCGTGAGATCACGCTCAAGGTGCCGCTGATCAGCGCGGCGATGGACACCGTCACCGAGTCGCGGATGGCGATCGCGATGGCCCGAGAGGGCGGCATCGGCGTGCTGCACCGCAACCTGTCGATCGAGGACCAGGCCTACCAGGTCGACCTCGTCAAGCGGACCCAGACGGGCATCATCTCCAACCCGGTCACGATCACGCCGGACAAGACCCTCGAGGACCTCGACCGGATCTGCGGCGAGTACCGCGTCTCCGGCCTCCCGGTGGTCGACACCGACAACCTGCTGATCGGCATCATCACCAACCGCGACCTGCGCTTCACCCCGGTCGCCGAGTGGCCGACCACCAAGGTGGACGAGGTGATGACCCCGATGCCGCTGATCACCGGCCCGATCGGGATCTCGCGCGACGAGGCGACCACGCTGCTCCGCAAGCACAAGCGCGAGCGGCTCCCGCTCGTCGATGCCGACGGACGGCTGGGCGGACTGATCACGGTCAAGGACTTCGTGAAGTCCGAGCAGTTCCCGCTCGCCTCCAACGACGCCCACGGCCGCCTGATGGTCGGCGCCGCCATCGGCTACTTCGGCGACGCGTGGCAGCGCGCGACCACGCTCATCGAGGCCGGTGTCGACGTGCTCGTCGCCGACACCGCCCACGGCAACGTGCGGATGCTGCTGGAGATGGTCCGCCGGTTGAAGTCCGACCCGGCGACCAGGCAGGTCCAGGTCATCGGCGGCAACGTCGCCACCCGCGAGGGTGCCCAGGCGTTCGTCGACGCCGGCGCCGACGCGGTCAAGGTCGGGGTCGGTCCTGGCTCGATCTGCACCACGCGTGTGGTCACCGGTGTGGGGGTCCCCCAGATCACGGCGGTCTACGAGGCGTCCCTGGCGTGCAAGCCGGCCGGCGTGCCGGTCATCGCCGACGGTGGCATGAAGCACTCCGGCGAGATCGCCAAGGCCATCGTCGCCGGCGCCGACTCCGTGATGCTCGGGTCCCTGCTCGCCGGCTGCGAGGAGTCGCCCGGCGACCTCGTCTTCGTCAACGGCAAGCAGTACAAGGCCTACCGGGGCATGGGCTCGCTCGGCGCCATGTCGAGCCGCGGCAAGAAGTCCTACTCCAAGGACCGCTACTTCCAGGCCGAGGTCGTCAGCGACGACCAGCTCGTGCCCGAGGGCATCGAGGGCCAGGTCGCCTACCGCGGCACGCTCTCCGCGGTGGCCCACCAGCTGGTCGGCGGCCTCAACCAGTCGATGTTCTACACCGGCTCGCGCACCGTTGCCGAGCTGCAGGAGAGGGGTCGCTTCGTGCGGATCACCTCCGCGTCGCTCGCCGAGAGCCACCCCCACGGCATCCAGATGACGGTCGAGGCGCCCAACTACTCGGGTCGCTGAGCGGTGAGCGGCGCCGATAGGGTGCGCCCGTGACCGAGATCCAGATTGGCCAGGCCAAGCGTGCCCGGCGCGCCTACTCCTTCGACGACATCGCGATCGTGCCCTCCCGGCGCACGCGCGACCCGGAGGAGGTCAGCATCGACTGGCAGATCGACGCCTATCGCTTCTCGCTGCCGGTCCTGGCCGCCCCGATGGACTCGGTGATGTCGCCGGCCACGGCGATCGCGCTGGGGACCTTCGGCGGGCTGGGCGTGCTCAACCTCGAGGGCCTCTGGACCCGGTACGACGACCCGACCGACCTCCTCGAGGAGGTGGCCGGGCTGCAGGGCATCGAGGCCACCGTGCGCATGCAGGAGATCTACACCGAGCCCATCAAGCCCGACCTGATCACCGAGCGGTTGCGCGAGATGAGGGCCGCCGGCGTCACCGTGGCGGGGTCGCTCTCGCCCCAGCGCACCCAGGAGTTCGCCAAGGCCGTCGTCGACGGCGGGGTCGACATGTTCGTCATCCGCGGCACCACCGTCTCGGCGGAGCACGTCTCGTCCCAGGCCGAGCCGCTCAACCTCAAGGAGTTCATCTACGAGCTCGACGTGCCCGTGATCGTCGGCGGCTGCGCGACCCACCAGGCGGCCCTGCACCTGATGCGTACCGGCGCGGCCGGCGTGCTGGTCGGCTTCGGAGGCGGAGCCGCGCACACCACGCGCACCGTCCTGGGCGTCGCGGTCCCGATGGCCAGCGCCATCGCCGACGTCGCCGCCGCTCGGCGCGACTACCTCGACGAGTCGGGCGGCCGCTACGTCCACGTCATCGCCGACGGCTCGATCGGCAAGTCCGGCGACCTGGCCAAGGCGATCGCCTGTGGTGCCGACGCGGTGATGGTGGGCTCGCCGTTCGCGCGGGCCACCGACTCCCCGGGCCGCGGCTTCCACTGGGGCGCCGAGGCCCACCACGCCGACCTGCCGCGGGGCCAGCGGGTGCAGTTCGAGCAGGTCGGCAGCCTGGAGGAGATCCTCTTCGGGCCCTCGCGCGTGGCAGACGGCACGATGAACCTCATCGGTGCGCTGCGTCGCTCGATGGCCACCACCGGCTACACCGACCTGAAGGAGTTCCAACGGGTCGAGGTCGTCGTCGAGTGAGCGAGCTGGACGTCGTCACCATCCACACCGACGGCGCCTGCATCCCCAACCCGGGCCCCGGTGGGTGGGGGGCCCTGCTGCGGCAGGGAAGCCACGAGCTCGAGCTGTGCGGTGGCGAGGCCGGGACGACGACCAACAACCGGATGGAGCTGATGGCTCCCATCCAGGCGCTGACCGCGCTCAAGCGCCGCGTCCGGGTCGAGCTCTACACCGACAGCACCTACGTGCGCAGCGGCATCACCCAGTGGGTGGCGGGCTGGGAACGCAACGGCTGGCAGACCAAGGCCAAGCAGCCGGTGAAGAACGTCGACCTGTGGCAGCAGCTCAAGGCCGCCGTCGAGCACCACGACGTCCACTGGCACTGGGTCAAGGGCCACGCCGGCGACGAGGGCAACGAGCGGGCGGACCGACTGGCAGCCAAGGGTCTCGAGGAGGCCGTCGCGGCGGCACGCGCGTAACCTCGCCGCGTGACCTGCGTTACGTCAGGTGTGACATTACGTGGGTGGTCAGGGACGATCCCGCTCGTGCTGGCGCTGGTGGTGGGCGTCGGCTCCCCGCCGGTCGAGGCTGATCCTGGGCGGGCCGAGCCGGCTGCCCACGAGCGGGCCGAACCGGGGTGGGCCGAACGGGCTGCCCGGGAGCGGGCCGGGGTGACACCACGTCTGAGCGCCCCGCCGTCGGGGGTGCGCGGCTACCCGCTGTGGGACTCCTGGCACCGGCTGCGACCCTTCGGCTACACCGAGCGTGAGTACCTCGTTTCGGGGACAGCGACGGCCGGGGACGGCGCGCGGGCGGCGTACACGACCCGCGTGATCGTGACCCGCCCGCGCAAGCAGCGGGACTTCAACGGCACGGTGCTGCTCGACTGGGTCAACGTCACCGCCCAGTTCGAGAACGCCGTCGACTCCCTGGAGGCGCGCGAGATGCTGCTGCGCGAGGGGTACGCCTTCGTCCACGTCAGCGCGCAGGCGGCCGGCGTGTGCTGCAGCCCCCTCACGCCCGTCGTCTTCGATCCGGTGCGCTACGCAGCCCTGTCGCACCCGGGCGACGACTACGCCCAGGACATGTTCACCCAGGTCGCCAGGGCGCTGCGCGGACAGGGCCGCGGCCTGGACCCGATGCCCGGGCTGAGGGTGCGCCGCGTGCTGGCTGCGGGTCAGTCGCAGTCGGCAAGCAGGCTCTACGCCTACGTCAACGAGAACCAGGCCGAGGCCTCCGCGATCGATGGGTTCCTCATCCACGGCGGTGGGGAGAAGACGTTCGAGGCGCCCCTGGACGTGCCCGTGCTGCACCTGCTCAGCGATCGCGAGGCCGACCCCTCGCCGCCGACGAGGGACCGCAACTACCGGCTCTGGGAGGTCGCCGGCGCCGCCCACTCCGACTACTTCATCGGGGTCCAGCAGGTCGAGGGCCAGGGAGCACGGGTCGCCGGCCGTCCGCCCCGGAGCAGGACCGGCTACCGCCAGCTGATCAACCGGGCGGGCAACTACGGCCAGGTGCCCGCACCCCTGCAGAACGTCTGCCTGGTGGCCGGCTCGACGATGCCCAACCACTACGTCGTCTCGACCGCCCTGCACCAGCTCGAGGCGTGGGTGCGCACCGGGAAGCGGCCGCCGCTGACCCCGCGCTACCGCTTCGCGGGAGGAGAGCTCGCCCGTGACGCGGATCGCAACACCCTCGGCGGGATCCGACTCGCCCCGATCGAGGTGCCGGTCGCGACGTACGAGAGCACGCTGTGCGACCTGGGTGGCATCACCGTGCCCTTCAGCGACCGCGAGGTCCAGCAGCGCTACGGCACCTTCGCCCGCTATCAACGGCTCATGCGGCGGGCCACCGACCGTGCGGTCGAGCAGGGCTGGCTGCTCCGTCCCGACGCCCGTGACCAGATGCGGCGGGTCTGCCGGGTGCGCACCCGCTTCGAGCAGGCTGACCGCAGCCCGTGCACGAGTGGCTCCTACCGCCCGCCACGCTTCGGCGGGTGAGCCTCACCGCTCCCGCAGCCCCGGGGTCCGTCCTAGCCCGTTGACGGCCTCGCGCACCGAGGCCCGGACGTCGAGCAACCGAGCACGGTCACCGACGCCCTTCTCGAGATCGGCGACCACGCGTCGTACCCGGATCGGGCCCGGGGCGCCGTAGACGTTCCAGGTCAGGGGCACGTACGCCGCCTCGTGCACGCCGAAGGTCCCGTCCGCGCGTTCGCGGAAGGCGAAGCGGACCGCGATCCCCTCGTAGGTGTCGGGCCGGGTCGTCTCCTGCTGCGCCACCAGGTTGCCCATCCCGTAGACCACCCACGTGCCGTTGACCCTGGTGATCGGCTGGACGACGTGGGCGTGCTCGCCGAGGACCAGGTCGACGTCGTCGGACCGGGTCAGGGTGTCGACCAGCGCGACCTGGTCGGCGCTGGGGAGGTGGTCGTACTCGTTGCCTCCGTGCAGGTGGACGACCACGATGTCGGCGCCGGCCTCGCGCGCGCGGCGCGCCTGACGGAGCAGGTTGTCGGCGTCCCACAGGGACACGCTCCACGGCCGCCCCTGGGGCAGGGGGAGCCCGTTGAGCCCGTAGGTGCCCGCCACGACGCCGACCCGCACCCCGCCGTCGGTGGTCAGGATCACGGGTCGTCGACGCTCGCGCCTGCTGGTGAAGGTGCCGATCGGGGCGACGCCGTTGTCCGACAGGAGGTCCGCAGTGTGCGCCAACCCCTCCCAGCCCTGGTCGACGGAGTGGTTCGAAGCCGTGGTGCACCCGTCGAAGCCCATGCTCGCGATCCACGGCGCCACCGCTGGTGGGGCCGCGAAGACGGGGTAGCTCTGCAGCGGTTCGCCAGGAAGGGCGAAGGGCACCTCCTCGTGGCACAGCGCCACGTCGGCGAGCCGGACGAGCGGCTTCACCGCGGCGAACATCGGGTCGAAGTCGAACCCGTCGCGTCCGTCGCCCGTGACGGCGTGGTCGGCGGCCGCCGACTGCCACACGGTGTTGTGCCACAACAGGTCGCCGGCCATCACGATCGACGCGCGCCGGGGTGGGGAGGGCGGCTCGACGGCGGGCGCGGGTGCGGGCGTCGGCGCTGGCTCCGAGGTCCGGACCGCGACAGGCGACCGAGGCTCGGGTGCCACGGGCGTGCCCTCGGTCGTCCCGGCCGCGACAGCCCCCGGATCAGCAGTGTGGAGCGCCGGGATCAGCGCGTCGATCGACGTCAGGACCAGGGCGGCGAGCACGGCGAGGGCGGCCATGCTCCGACGACGGCGGTTCGTGGTCATACGGGGGAGACGCGCCGGGGGTCGGTCTGGTTGCCTGGGGGGGCGAGGAGAGCCGACCTGCTCTTCGGGGTTGGTCCTGGTGGTGGCGGTGGGTGGGGCCGCGCGCGTAGCCGACCTGCTCCCGCCGTCAAGGATCGCCTGCGGCGCCCGCTGCGCGGCACCTTCGGTGTCCTTGACTGCGGGA
>NZZG01000001.1 GCA_002698575.1 Pimelobacter sp.
AACGAGGTGGTGTTCGACTTCTACGACCGTTTGAAGTCGGTGACGAAGGGCTACGCGTCCTTCGACTACCAGATGACGGGCTACCGGCAGGACAACCTTGTGAAGATGTCGATCCTCGTGAACGACGAGCCGGTGGACGCGCTGTCGATCATGGTTCACCGCGACCGCGCCGAGATGCGTGGTCGGGCGATGGTCGAGAAGCTGAAAGAACTGATCCCCCGCCACATGTTCAAGATCCCGATCCAGGCGGCGATCGGCGGCAAGGTCATCGCCCGCGAAACGCTGGCGGCCCTGCGCAAGGACGTGACGGCCAAGTGCTATGGCGGCGACGCCACCAGGAAGAAGAAGCTTCTGGAAAAGCAGAAGGCCGGCAAGAAGAAGATGCGCCAGTTCGGGAAAGTCGACATCCCGCAGGAAGCCTTCATCAACGCCCTCAAGATGGATGGGTAGGGTGCGCATTCATGCGCACCTAATGTGAAGGCGCCGGTGCGCATGAATGCGCACCATACGGTTGCGTTGGGCACTCACCTCGGGCGGCGACCGGGATGCACCGCAACGTCCGTCAAACATCCCGCCAACCAATCAAGCGGTCGTAGGGTGCGCATTCATGCGCACCTTTCGCGAAAACCTTGGTGCGCATGAATGCGCACCATACGGTTGCGTTAGGCACGCAAGTCGGGCTGCGACCCGGATGCACCGCAACGTCCGTCAAACATCCCGCCAACCAATCAAGCGGCCGTAGGGTGCGCGTTCACGCGCACCTTATGCGAAAACCTCGGTGCGCATGAATGCGCACCATACGGTTGCGTTAGGCACGCAACTCGGGCGGCGTCCCGGAGGCACCGCAACGTCCGTCAAATTTCCCGCCCACCATTCGAGCCATCGTAGGGTGCGCATTTACGCGCACCTTCACGAAAACCTCGGTGCGCATGAATGCGCACCATACGGTTGCGTTGGGCACGCACGCCGGGCGGTGTCCCGGATGCACCGCAACGTCCGTCAAATACCCCGCAAGCCAATCAAGCGGCCGTAGGGTGCGCGTTCATGCGCACCTTTTGCGCACCTCACTCATGCGCACCCTATGTGACGCACCACCCCGTCCACACCCGACGCATACTCTGCATCCACCCGGCCCTCCCGTAGATCCCGGTGGATCGACGAGTGCGGCCAGTCCGTCGGCCGCGCGACCAGTCCGTGTTTCACCGGGTTGATCCAGCAATACCGTACGTGCGCCGCGAAGTCCGCGTCGTCGCGGATGTGGTGTTCCCAGAACCGGCGCTGCCACACCCCGCGCTCCCGCCGCGTCCGGTGGCTGGCCCGGCGGTGGCCCGGCGGGACGGCGCGCGAAAACCGCGCCTTGATCACGCTCCACCGTGTCGCATAGTCCGCATCCCCGTCCGGCAGGGTCCAGACGCAGTGCATGTGGTCCGGCAGCACGACCCAGGCGTCGATCGTGAATGGCCGCTCGGACCGCGTCGTCCGCACCGCGCGGCGCAGCGCCTCGATCTCCCTCACCAGCACCGGGGCGCAGCGGTCCGCGAGATTGACCGTGAAGAAAACGGTGGCGCCCGGAATGCGCGGGCGGTGATAGTTGGGCATGGTCCGCAGTCTGCTGCGGCAGGGTTAAGGGGTCGTGAATGGCGGTGCGCATGAATGCGCACCCTACCGGTGCAATCCCGCCGCGACGTAGGGTGCGCATTCATGCGCACCAAAATCCACCCCCACCGCCATCCACCGGCGCCCCTACGCCGATGTGAAGCCCTGCCCCTGCACGCCTTCCCCGGCGCCTGCTATGGTTTGGAAAAAACACCCGAGCAGGAGCCCAGAATGAAACCGATTCTCACGGCGGCCTTCGTACTCGCCGCCACTTCCGCCGCAGCCGATGTCTGCGACTTCCGCCCCTCGATCATGGCCGGCAAGGCCGGGGCCGCCGCCAAGAATACCGCAAGCGATGTGGCGACCGGCGTCACCAACAGCGTGAAAGCCATCGGCGCCTACACGCTGAACAACCCCGTCAGCGGGATCAGCATGCTGTCGTCTGGCATGGGCACCGCCACCGCGGCGGGCACGTCGCTGGGGACCGCCGCCTCGGGCGCGCTGGGGACCGCCGCGACCGTGGTCACCGCGCCCGTGACGCTTAGCATCGCCGGCGCGACCGCCGTGGCGCTGGGTGGCTTCGAAGGCGTCTGCCACTTCCGCAAGGAACGGATCACCGACTATGACGAGATCCTGTACATCGTCACCAACCTCGCCGCGAACTCGGACCCCACCATGTTCAAGGTCATCCCCGAAGGGACCGAGTACTACAATCTCAAGGGCAATCCGGCGGTCGCGGGCAAGTCGATGATCCGCGTGGCGGGCCCCGGTTATGGCCCCGACCTGTACGACATCGAAAAGCTTTACGTCGTCGACGGCGTGCTGAAGCACAAGGATGCCCTGCGCGACACGGTGATCGGCGAGGTCGCGTTGCAGGTGGTCGAGGTCGACGAGGAAACTGCGCCCGCGGCGGAATAAAGCGCCGCGAGCCGCCTGCAACGGTCGCGCGCGTTCATCGGGCCGGGGGCGAGACCACGCTTGCCCGGCCCGCGACAGAGGCTAGACTGCGCGGAAAACAGGCCCGCCCTTGCCCAGACCCTTCAACACCCGTCTTGCCGCCGGCCTTTCGATCCTTGTGCTGTGGGCCGCTTGGGCCGCGCTGAAGTGGTGGGGCCATTGGCCGTCGGACCTGTCGGCGCTGTATTTCGCCGGTCATTTCCACGCCGAAGGTCTGTCGGCCGAGATCTACGCATCGCCGGAACGGTTTTTCGGACAGGATACGCCGCAAAGCTGGCAGGACGCGGCGGCGGCAGCGGGCCACCCGGACGCCCAGACCTTTCCATATGTCTATCCGCCGCTCTGGGCCGTGCTGATGTCGCCCTTGGCGGCGCTGCCAGCGCAGGCGGTCTTCAACGGCATCCTGGTGTGGCACCTTGCGGCGCTGGTGCTTGCGCCCGTTCTGGCCTTTCGCATCATGCGGCCCGCGCTGCCCTTCCCGGCATTCGCGATGATTTCGGCGGCGCTGCTGGCGACCTCGGTGATCCCCGAACACGCGCTGTTTCAGAACCAGCCGCAGATCACCGTGGCCGTCCTGACGCTGCTGGCGTTCGAACGGTTATGTTCCGGCCGGGACACGGCGGCCGGACTGGCGCTTGGCGTCGCGGCGGCGATGAAGCTGTCTCCGGTGCTTTTGCTGGCGGTGTTTCTGGTGGAACGCCGGTTCCGCGCTGCCGCCGTGGCCGTGGCGACGATGGCGGCGCTTGCACTGCTAAGCCTTCTGCTGGCGGGCCCCGAACTTCACCGCGCGTTCCTGCACCAACTGGGCCTGCTGAGCGAGCAGTTGGTGATCTGGGACCTGAACCTGTCGCTGCGGGCCGCCCTGTTTCAGGTGACCGAGCTTCTGGCCGGTCGTCGCCTGCCCGCCTCGACCGAGGGCGCGTTGCTGCTGGAAAAGCCCGGCTGGCTGTCGTGGACGGTGCTGGCCGTTCTTGGCGCGGGCGGCGCGGCGATCTGGGCCGCGACGCGGACCGCCGAACCGGCGGCGCGGCTGCGGCACCGGCTGGCGGCTTGGGCCACGCTGGTGACGCTGTGCGGGCCGCTGGCCTGGGCGCACCACTACCTTGTGCCACTGTTCCTTGTGCCGGGCCTTGTCGGCGCCCTGTCCCCGGCCCGCGCGGCGCTGATCATCCTTGGCTTCGGCATCGTGTATTCGAACCGGGTCGCCGCCGCGCTGCCCGGCTGGCTGCCGCTGAACCTGACGACGCCGATCAGCGTCGCGGGGATGGCGGTGCTGGTCGCCGTGTTCGCAGTGTCGGCCAAACGGCGCGGGGATGCGCCGTGAGGCGACGGAGGCGAATGCGGCGGCGGATGCTGTAGCGGGACGGCGGGACTAGCCCGCCGCCGCGATGTGCAGTTCCATCTGCGCCGCTGCGGTCTTCATGAAGAACGCGGCTTCGGGCGTGTCCTCGATCCGTTTCGACAGCCACGTCTGCACCGCGACCCAGCCCGCCCGCAGGAAGGCGTCGGCGATCTCGAACTGATGCGTGCGGTCGGTGTCGCCCGCGACCGAGGTCGCGAGCGCGTCGAACCGGTCAAGCACCGCCAGCCGGGCGTCGTCCCCCGCGCATTCCTGCCGCGCCCGGTCAAGGAACAGCGCCACGGCGGCGCCTTCGTCGGCCAGCGATTGGCGCAGAAGGAAGTCCTGCGCCTGCATCCCGGTGGTGCCCTCGTAGATGGTGAACACCCGCGCGTCGCGCATGTACTGCTCGGGCGAATAGTCCTTGGTGAACCCGGCCCCGCCCAGCACTTGGATCGCTGCGTGGGCGGTGTCGAAGGCCATCTCGCCGCCGAAGTTCTTGATCAGCGGCAGAAGCCACGCGTTCAGACGGCCCATGTCGGCGTCTTCGTCCGACAGGTCCGCCGTCACCGACGCCTCAAGCAGCGCAAGCCGGAAGATGTCGATCCGCGACTTCATCGCCAGCAGCTGCCGCTGCACGTCGGGGTGCGAAACGATCGGAACCGCCGCTTCGGTGGGCTTGCCGCCCTGCCGACGCTGTTCGGCGTGTTCGACCGCCACGTCGTAGGCGGCCAGCGACATGCCCAGCCCCTGCGTCGCGACCGTCAGCCGCATGTGCCGGATCATGGTGAACAGCTGCGCCAGCCCGCGCCCTTCCTGCCCCACCAGACGCGCGGGGGCGTCGGTGAACTGCAACGCGCAGGTCGGAGAGCCGTGCAGGCCCAGCTTTTCCTCGATCCGCTCGCAGGTCACGCCGGGGCCGCGTTCCACGAAGAACAGCGACAGGCCGCGGGTGCCGGGCGTGTCGCCGGTGCGGGCCAGCATACAGTGGCCGATGCGGTCGCGGATGTCGTGGTCGCCGAACGAGATCCAGATCTTCTGGCCCGATACGCGCCAGCCGTCACCGTCCTGCACCGCCTTGGTCCGGATGCGGCCGACGTCGGACCCGGCCTCGGGTTCCGAGATACAGATCGTCGCGCAGCGTTCCCCGGCGACCAGCGCCGGGACCCAGTCGGATTTCAGGTCGTCGTCCGCCCACGCCGACAGCAAAAGAGCCGCCGCGCGCGACCCGCCCGCCGACATCATGAACGACGGGCACGCCCGTTCGAACAGCGGGTTCACGGCGGTGAACACCGACAGCGGCATCCCCATGCCGCCCAGCGCCTCGTCGTGTTCCAAGCCCAGCCAACCGCCTTCCGCCAGCGCGTCGTAGACCGGCAGATAAGCGGGCGGCACCGACACCTTGCCATCCGCAAAGGTCGCGCCGATCCGGTCCGAGATCGGGTTCAGCGGCGCCACCTGCCCTTCGGCCAGCTTCGCGGCCTCGGTCAGGATCGCGTCCAGCGTCTCGGTGTCGATCACGTCTCCGGCCACGCGGGGCCAGTCGGGGGTGACCGCCAAGGCGGAAAGCATGGCGGCGGCATTGTCGGCGTAGGTCATAGGAATCCCGGCAGGAAAAGAATGAGAGCGGGGAACGCGATGCAGATCGCGACCACCACGATGTCGGCGATGAGGAAGGGGATGACCCCCTTGAAGATCTGAAGGACGGATACGTATTCGCTGGCGACGTTGCGGATGACGAAGACGTTCAGGCCGACGGGCGGCGTGATCATTCCGATCTCCAGCAGCTTGACCACCAGCACGCCGAACCAGATCAGGTCGATCCCCTCGGCGCGGAAAATCGGCAGCAGCACCGGCAGCGTGACCAGCAGCGCACCGAACGGTTCCATGAACATGCCCAGCACAAGGTACAGGACCACGACGATCAGCATCAGGTGGAAATACGACATCTCGGACCCGCTGACGGCGGACGAGATGAAGTTGGTCAGCCCGGACAGCCCGAGAAAGCGGGTGAACATCGCGGCGCCGACACCGATGATGAAGAGCGACGCGGCGGTCATCAGCGCCTCGATCATCGACTGGCGGAAAATCCCGAAGGTCAGGCGCCGCGTGGCGAACGAGATCACGATGGACCCCAGCGCGCCGACGGCGCCGGCCTCGGTCGCGGTGAAGATGCCCGAGAACAGGCCACCGAACACCACCACCATCAACAGCAGCACCGGCCAGATGTTCAGCACCGCCTTCAGCGTGTCGACGTCGCCCACGTCCAGCGGGCGCGGCGGCGCGATGTCGGGGCGGCGCCAGCAGGTCAGCAGCACGACAATGGAATAGGACACGGCGGTCAGCAGCCCGATGGTCACGCCCCCGACGAACACCTTGGTGACCGAGGTCTCCGCGAACACGCCGTAGACGATCATCAGGATCGACGGCGGGATCAGCGCGCCGATGGTGCCGCCCGCCGCAATGGCGCCGGACGCGAAGCTGGGCGAATAGCCGGACTTCACCATCTCGGGGATCGCGATACGGCCCATCGCGGCGGCGGTCGCCAACGAAGACCCGCACACGGCGGCAAAGCCGGAACAGGCGAAAATCGAAGAGATCGCCAGCGCGCCGGGGATCTTCCGCAGCACGGCTTTCGCAGCCTCGAACAGACCAGCGGTCAGACCCGCGTGATAGGACACAAAGCCCATCAGCAGGAACATCGGCACCGCCGACAGGGTCCAGTTCGCAACGAAGCTGTGCGGCGTGTTCGACAGGATGCCGATGGCGGGGGCAAGGCCCAGCATCTTGGCGGTGCCGCCAAAGGACACCGCGACCAGCGCCAGCGCCACGGGCACCCGCAGGGCCAGCAGCAGGAACAGGATGCCAACGCCAAGAAAACCGGTTTCGACGCTCATTTCGCGGCCTCCTGCTTTGCGGTGTCGGGAGCGATCAGGCGCAGCCCCGTCACCAGCGCCGCGATGCCGAAGCCCGCGGGCAGGATGAAATAGCCGGGCCATGTCACCAGCCGGGTGGACTGCGACATCACGAAGGTGCCCGTGTCGAAGTTCTTCAGCGCGGTCTGCAGCGTGACCCAGAACAGCGCGGCGTAGATCAGCGTGGACAACAGCGCCACAAGCCAGTCGGACACTTTGGTCATGCCCGGGCTCATCAGCCCTTCCATGATCTCGACCTGCACCATCCCGCCCGAGCGTTCGACCCACGCCAGCGGGATGAACGCCAAGGCGACCATGTAATAGTGGGTCACGATCTCGAACGTCGCCGGGATCGGCGTGTTGGTGAGGTTGCGCATCGCGACATCGGCGACGACGTGCAGCATCAGGGCGATCACCGCCACCGCGCCGATCAGGGCAAGGCCGGAAAGGGCGATGTCGCGCAGTCTAAGAATGGCTTGCATGGCTGGTCTCGGGTGACGGAATCCGGACGGGTGTCCGGGCGCGGAAGGGCGCCCGGACGATGCGCCTTACATGGCGGTGCCGTAAGTGGCGTAGTCGACCTTGTCCCAGACCTCGGCCTGGATCCTCTCGGCCATCGCCACCGGATCGTTGTCGACCTCTTCGGCCACCGCGGTCCACTTGTCGACAAGTTCAAGGAACTGCGCGATGCGCTCTTCACCGTCCTCGATGCCGAAGTTCGAGCTGGCAAGATCTGCCGCCGTGACGGGTTCGGTCGCGATGAACTCTTGGATCGCCTCGACCAGCGACGGATCGGGCTCGACGAACTCGATACCGGCCTCCTTGGCGGCTTCCTCGGCCTCGGCGGGCATGGTGGCGGCCCAGCGGTGCGTGAAGTCGGTGTTGGCGCGGTTCGCGGCGCGGACCATCGCGGCGCGATCCTCGGGCGACAGATCATCCCACGTCATGGTCGAGGTCGCGAAGTTCGACGTCGACTGGTACATGCCCATCGGCACGTAGGTGACGTAATCGATCACCTCGACCATCCGGAACGAGATCAGGTCGGCGATCGAGGCCATCGTGCCGTCGATGACGCCTTGGCTGACGGCTTCGAACTGGTCGAACACCGACATCTGGGCGGGCACGGCGCCGAAGTGTTCGGCAAAGCGGCCCCACGGCGCACCGCCCGACCGCAGGCGCAGGCCCTGCAGGTCCTCGGCGGTTTTCACCGGCTTGGTCGACAGGATCTCGTACAGGTCCGACGCGCCCGAGCCGAGGAACACGATGCCGAAGTCGCGCATCTCTTTCTGGCACTCTTCGCAGAACACCATGTACTCGGTCACGGCAGCGGCGGTGGCCTGACTGTTGGTGCCCATCAGCGACAGCTCGCCGGTCAGCGCCATGTTCGGGAAGTCGGCGGGGAAGTACAGCGGCAGCAGGTTGCCAACCTCGGCGATCTGGCTTTGCAGCGCGTCCTTCATCTGGCCAAGGCTGACCACCTCGGGGCCGATGATGGTGCCGGTCAGGCGGCCATCGCTTTCTTCGGGCAGGTACTTGGCGAAGTTGGTGTACATCACCCCGTTCGCCGGGTGCGCCGGCGGAGCGGCCGGAGCAAGGCGCAGGTCGCGTGCCTCGGCGGCGACACCCAGCGTGGCGGCAAGCGCCAGACCGGTCGTCAGTGTCTTGAAGTTAAGCATGGATCTCCTCCCTGATGATCCGCCCGTACCCAGTGCCGGTGATGCCCTAGATGTTCAGCAACCGGCGCGCGTTGTCCTTCAGGATGAGCGGGCGAACCTCGTCCCTGAAGGGCGCATTCTCGAAATCCGACAGCCAGCGGTCCGGCGTGATCGCCGGCCAGTCCGAGCCGAACAGGACCTTTTTCTTGATCAGCGAGTTCGCGTATTTCACCAGAATCTCGGGGAAATACTTCGGCGACCAGCCGCTGAGGTCGATGTAGACGTTGGGCTTGTGCTGGCAGACCGCCAGCGCCTCTTCCTGCCAAGGGAAGGCAGGGTGGGCCATGATGATCTTCAGGTCCGGGAAGTCCGCCGCGACGTCGTCGATCGCCATCGGGTTGGAATACTTCAGCCGCATCCCCATGCCGCCCGGCATCCCCGATCCGACGCCGGTCTGACCGGTGTGGAACAGGGCGATCTTGCCCTCGTCCTGGATCGCTTCGTAGATCGGGTAGAACTGGCGCTCGTTCGGCCAGAAGCCCTGCATCGTCGGGTGGAACTTGAAGCCGTAGACGCCAAAGTCGCGGCACAGGCGGCGGATCTCGCGGATGCCGGCCTTGCCCTTCCACGGATCGACCGAGGCGAACGGGATCAGGATGTCGCTGTTCTCGGCGCAGATCTCGGCGACGTCCTCGTTGGAATAGCGGCGAAACCCGGTTTCACGCTCGGCGTCGACGGGGAAGATCACCGCACCGATCTTGCGCTCGCGGAAATAGTCCGCCGTCTGCTGCACCGAAGGCAGCATCCCGTCCTTGCCGGCGGGGTTGCGGAAATAGTTCGCCATGCCCGCCTGAAATTCGTCGTACCCGTCGTCGCGATGGCCGCAGCAGGGCTCTTCGGCGTGGGTGTGAATGTCGATGGCGATCAGGTCATCGGCGTTGATCATCTGTCTGTCTCCTCCCCGACCTTCGTCAGGTGTCGTCAATTCCAGTCAGTTTGCCGAGAAGCTGCATCAGCGTGGCAAACTCTGCATCCGTCAGGTTCAGGCGTTCCGCCTGATGAAACTCGAGAAAGGCCTGTTTGTGCGACTGCACGAAGGCCTCTCCCTTATCCGTCAGCGACAGGCGCACCGAGCGCCGGTCGTGGTCAAGCACGTTGCGCTGGACGTAGCCCGCTTCGACCATGCGGTGCACCAGCTTGGTCATGTGCGCCGGCTTGATGCGCAGGCGCGCGGCGATCGTACCCTGCCGCAGGCCCGGGTTCAGCCCGACGACCCACAGCACGGTGAATTCCCCCGGCTTCAGGCCCTGGCTGGCCAGCCGCTGGAAGAACAGGTCGAAGCTTTGCAGCTGCGCGATGCGCAGAAGGAAGCCGACCGACTGGCCAAGCTCGCCGAAGCGGATGGTGTCCTCGTCCACCGCGCCGACGGGCTGGACGTTCATTTCTTCTCGTCCGGGCGGCCCACCTTGCCGACCTTCTTCTGAAGGAAGGCCTGCAGCCGTGCTTCGGCCTCGGGCGTGGTGGCCGCGAAAGAGGCAATGAAGCTTTCCACGAACAGCCCGTCATCCGCCGACATGTCCTGAATGCGCGGCAGTGCCTGGATGATGGCATAGTTCGAGAATTCGGCGTTCGACGCGGCGCGGCCCGCAAGTTCCACCGCCTTCTCCAGCGCCTCGCCCTCGGGCACGACGTATTGGACGATATTCCAGCGTTCGGCGGTGTCCGCATCGACGGACCGGCCGGTCAGCATCAGATCGGTCATCCGCGCCTGCCCCATCAGCCGCGCGGTCCGCGCCGAGGCGCCGCCGCCGACATAGATGCCGCGCTGGCCTTCCGGCAGCGCGAAAAACGCGGTGGCGTCCGCAACCCGGACGTGGGTGGACGACGCAAGCTCCAGCCCGCCGCCCACGACGGCGCCGTGCAGCGCCGAGAACCACGGCAGCTTGCCACGTTCGATCCGCCCGAACACTTCGTGCCAGCGGCGCGACCCGTGGACACCCTCGAACGCGGTCTTCTGGACGTGCTCTGCAAGGTCGAGACCGGCGCAGAAATGCGGGCCGTGGCCGTAGATGACGCCAGCCTTCGCCTCGCCATTGGCGCGGGTGATGACGGTATCGAGTTCCTCGATGAACGCGTCCGAGATGGCGTTGCGCTTGTCGGGGCGATTCAGCCCGATCAGCGCGACATCGCCGCGCAGTTCATAGTCCAGGTACTTCATGCGATCCTTCGTCCTCCCCAGTTCGGCAACAGTCCGACAACTGAAACTCGTCGGCACATTTTACGCGAGTCGCCGCAATTTCACTATCCGTGGAAAATGTTTTTATGTAAACTAAATTCTGAAGAGGGAGGAGCGCATGACCGAATCAAGCCTGCGCAGTGTCGAACTGTGGGACGCCGAAGTCGAATGGGAGAAGCGCGACGATGGCAGCATCCTCGTGTGGCAGAAAGGGGAACTGAACCCCTACCCTGACCGCATGTCGGACCGGATCAAGCATTGGGCGGAAACCGCCCCGGACCGGACCTGGATGGCCGAGCGTGGCCCCGACACACAGTGGTACCGCGTCAGCTATGCCCAGCTTCTTGCCGACATCCGCGCCATCGGACAGGTGCTGCTGGACCTCGGCCTGTCGGAAGAACGCCCGCTGCTGATCCTGTCGGGCAATTCCATCGCCCACGCCGTGATGGCGCTTGGCGCGCAGTATGTCGGCGTCCCGTCTGCTGCAATCGCGCCCGCTTATGCGCTGGTGTCGGACGGCTATGAGAAACTGAAGTCGGTCCGCGACCAGATCACGCCGGGTGCGGTCTTTGCCGAAAACATGGAACGCTTCGCCCCCGCCGTCGATGCGGTGATGCCGGACCTTCCCCGCCTTGGGGTCGAGGGCGACGGGCTGGCCCTGTCGTGGGAAGACGTGCTGGACACCACGCCCACGGACGCCGTCGAGGCCGCGAATGCCGCCACCGGCCCGGACACCGTGGCAAAGTTCGTCTTCACCTCGGGGACCACGGGCAATCCGAAGGCTGTGACCACCACCCAGCGGATGCTGTGTTCCAATCAAGAGATCGTGGCCGACTGCTTCCGCTATTTCCGAACCGAACCACCGGTGCTGCTGGACTGGGCGCCGTGGAACCACGTCGCCGCCGGCAACAAGGTGTTCAACATGTGCATCTACCACGGCGGCACCTACTATCTTGACGGCGGCAAGCCCGCGCCGGGCGCCATCGACCTGACGATCCGCAACCTTCTGGACGTCTCGCCCAACTGGTACTTCAACGTCCCCGTCGGCTACGAAATGCTGGTCCACGCGATGAAGGAGAACGAAGAGCTTCGGAAATCCTTCTTCAAGAATCTCAAGCTGATGATGTACGCTGGCGCGGCGATGGCCGAACACACATGGGCCGACCTTGACCGCCTGGCGATCGAAACCACGGGCGAGCGTGTTCTGCTGGCAACCGGGCTGGGCTCGACCGAGACGGCGCCCTTCGCCTTCTTCTGCACCGAGCCGCAGGACAAACCCGGCAACATCGGCATCCCCTCGCGCGAGGTGGTGCTGAAGCTGGTCCCGAACGAGGGCAAGTGGGAAGCGCGGGTCAAAAGCCCGTCGATCACGCCGGGCTACTGGCGCGACCCGAAGACCTCGGCCGAGCATTTCGACGAGGAAGGCTTCTATCTGATGGGCGACGCGCTGCGCTTCGCCGACCCGGACGACCCGTCCAAGGGCTTTTTCTTCGACGGGCGCGTGGCCGAGAACTTCAAGCTGGCGACCGGCACCTGGGTTTCCGTTGGCACCCTGCGCGCCAAGCTGACGGACGCGCTTGGCGGGCTGGCGCGCGACGTGGTCATCGTTGGCGAGGGGCATGAAAGCCTTGGCGCGATGCTGGTGCCGTTCCGCCCGGCCATCGAGAAGATCGTCGACGGCGGGGCGTCGATGGATGACGAAACCCTGTTCAACCACCCCACCCTGCGCCGCGAGATCGCGACGCGGCTCGCCACCTACAACAAGACGGCAACCGGATCGTCGATGCGGATTCCGCAGGTCATCGTGATGACCGATCCGCTGAACCTTGACCGGGGCGAAGTCACCGACAAGGGCTCGGTCAACCAGCGCGCCGTTCTGCGCAATCACGCCGAGTTCGCGATGACCCTCTACACCGACGACGACCACGTCATCTTCTCGGGTCAGGGCTGAACCCAGCCGCGGCCGGCAGTCTGCTGTCGGCCGCTATTGACGTCGCTTCTCTTTCAAGGTCTGAGTGCCGCGCATGAAAACGGCGTTCATCCATATCGGCACCCACAAGACCGGCACCACGTTTCTTCAGCAGTGGCTGCACCGGCATCTGAAACAGATGCAAGAGGCAGGCATATACGTGCCCGAAACCGGCCGGATGCGGAAAGAAGCGCAGCACAAGCACCTGTCCGCCCCGATCCGCGAATGGCTGCCGGAATCGGACGTGCCGGACATCTGGCAAAGGCTGGGCGCAGAGATCCGCGACCGCCCCGAGGATATCCTGCTGAGCGCCGAGCATTTCACCCGGTCGATGCTGGCGACGAACCGCGCCAACCGGCTGATGGCCTACCTTGAAAGCCTTGGCTACCGCGTCGTGCTGATCCTGTTCCTGCGCGATCAGGTCAGCTACATGAACAGCCGCTACTGCCAGGAAGCCAAGCGGTTCATCACCGTCGGCCCGTTCGAGGCTTATCTGAACCGCTGGCAGAACAACGTCATCTTCAACTACGACCGGATGACCGCCCGGCTTGAAAGGCTGAACGCCGAACTGCGCGTGTTCCCCTTCCCGCCCCGCGACCAGACGATCCAGTCTGTTCTGGTCGAGACGCTGGGCATCACCCCCTTCGCGGAACAGCCCGTGGCCCGCGCGAACGAAAGCATGGGACCGAAGACCATCTTCGCGGCCCGCCTGTTCGCGAACCGGACCCGTCTGAACCGCCGCCTGAAGAAACGCGGGCCCGGTGAACGGCAACGGCGCCTGGACGAGCTGCGCCGCCTGACGGCGCCGATGCGCAAATCCAACTTCGAGCTTGGCTGGAACTCCGACAAGTTCATGGGCTTCACCCCCGAAACCGCCGAGGCCGCGCGCCTCCGCTTCGCCGCAGGCAACGACGAGGTCGCGTTGCGCTATTGGGGCATGACGTGGGCAGAGATGCACGACTCGATCACCCCGGCGTCGAACGAGATCGACCTTGAATCGCCCGATCCCGCCGTGCTGGCCGAGGTGCTGGAGTTCATCGAGCCCTTACTGCCCAAGGCCGAACGGATCATCGCTGCGGAAGGCGCTATTTCTTAGGCACTTTCCGTCAGGAATGCGTTTTCGGGGCCTTCGGACGCTGTGCTGCGTTGCGGCGCGGCCCCGCGCGATCTACATCCACTCGCATGAGTAGCGTACCAAAGGCCGCGGATCGCGGCCTGTCCATCGTCATTGTAGAGACCGACCGGGACCGGGCGATGCTGATCGTCGACTCGCTTCGGGACGCTGGCGACTTCGAGATCCACGTCATCGCCGAGGTCACCGGGCTGGCGCGGCACATCAAGCAGCACAATCCCGATGTCGTGCTGATCGACATCGAGAATCCCTCGCGCGATATGCTGGAAGAACTGGCGCTGGCCTCTGGTCCGCTGGACCGTCCCGTCGCCATGTTCGTGGACAAGTCCGCCGAGGGGCTGACCGACGCCGCGATCGAGGCGGGCGTGTCCGCCTATGTCGTGGACGGGATGAAACCCGACCGCCTGAAACCGATCCTCGACGCCGCCGTCGCCCGGTTCCGCATGTTCCAGCGCATTCGCATGGAACTGGCCGAAACCAAGCGGGCGCTGGAAGAGCGCAAGGTGATCGACCGCGCCAAGGGCATGCTGATGAAGGCCAAGGGCCTGACCGAGGAAGAGGCCTATGCCCTTCTGCGCAAGACCGCGATGGATCAGGGCCGCAAGGTCGCGGACGTCGCGCAGGCGCTGGTGACCGCGGCGGGCCTTCTGTCATGACCACGCGGCTGTCGCTGGCCTTCATGCCGCTTCTCGACGCTGCGCCGATGATCGTCGCGCAAGAGATGGGCTTTGCCGCGCAGGAAGGGCTGGACCTTGACCTTGTCTCGGCGCCCTCGTGGTCGTCGATCCGCGACATGCTGGTGTTCGGGCGGGTGCAGGCGGCGCATATGCTGGCCCCCGTTCCCGTGGCGACCGCGCTTGGACTGGGCGGCGCCGGTGCCGCGCTGTCGGCGGCGTCCGTGACGTCCGTCAACGGCAACATCCTTGGCGTCAGCAACGCGCTGGCCGAGCGACTGCGCGAGGCGGGGCACGGCTTTGACCTGACGGACGCCGACTCGGCCGGTCGCGCGCTGATCGCCGTGGCCCCGACCCCGTTGCGGATCGGGGTGCCCTTCCCGTTCTCGATGCACGCGGAACTGCTGTATTACTGGCTGAACGCCTTGGGCCTTCCGGCGCCCCAAGGGGTCGAGATCAAGACCGTCCCGCCGCCGCTGATGGCCGACGCCATCGCCGCCGGAGAGATCGACGCCTTCTGTGTCGGCGCGCCATGGGGGTCCATCGCGGTCGAGAACGGCGTCGGCGCGCTGCTGCTGGCTGGCTCGGCGATCTGGAGTTTTGCGCCCGAAAAGGTCCTGTGCGTCCGCAACGACTGGGCGGACGAAGAACAGGCGCTGCTGGCCCGGCTGATCCGCGCCGTCTGGCGGGCGGGGCGCTGGCTGGATCAGCCCGACAGCCGTGGACTGGCGGCAGAGATCCTTGCCCGGCCCGCGTATCTGAACCTTGACGCCGAGATCCTTGATCGCGGGCTGACCGGCAGGTTGACCATCAACGGCGCCGGAGACCAGCGCGAGGTGCCGGACTTCCTTGTGTTCCACGACGGCGCGGCCACCTTCCCGTGGCGCAGTCAGGCGGAATGGATCGCGGTCCAGATGGCCGCCCGCACCGGGCTTGACCGTGCCACCGCCGCGCGGCTGGGCCGGGCCACGTTCCGGTCCGACATCTACCGCGCCGCGATGAAGGACACGAAGGCGGATCTGCCCGGCGCCTCGTCGAAGATCGAGGGCGGGCTGGCCGACCGGACCGCCGTCGCGTCGGACGGGGGCAGCCTGCATCTGCTGAGAAACGAGTTCTTCGACCGCCAGATTTTTGACCCGAAGCGTTTCGAGTGACGCAAAAGCGGGCAGCCACCCGACCTGCCCGCCTTTGGAACAATCCAAACCGCCAACGCGAACCCATCGTTATTGATTGCGCCGCCGAATCGCCGCATTCACATCGGTGTCGGCAGGCAACGGGGCCAGCCAACGAAATTCTCCCAATGACCGGGTGATCTGAGCGCAGCCGCTCGATATCTCGCCATCTCGATGGCGGGGATGTCGTGCGGCTTTTTTCGTTTGCCCCGGACCCTGAACGTGTCCCGGGCGCAGTCAAGGGACGACCCAGACATGAAGACTTTGATCCTCTCGCTTGCGGCCTCGACCGTGCTGGCATCCGGCGCCTACGCGCAGATGCTGGAACTGGAAAAGGACGAACTGACCTTCGGCTTCATCAAGCTGACCGATATGGCCCCGCTCGCCGTGGCTTACGAACAGGGCTATTTCCTCGACGAAGGCCTGTTCGTCACCCTCGAAGCGCAGGCCAACTGGAAAGTGCTGCTGGACGGCGTCATCGACGGCCAGCTTGACGGCGCGCACATGCTGGCCGGTCAGCCGCTGGCCGCGACCATCGGCTTCGGCACCGAAGCCCACATCATCACCCCCTTCTCGATGGACCTGAACGGCAACGGCATCACCGTGTCGAATGAAGTCTGGGAAGAGATGAAGCCGAACATCCCGGCCGATGCCGACGGCAAGCCGATCCACCCGATCTCGGCCGAGGCGCTGGCGCCGGTCGTCGAGAAGTACAAGTCCGAAGGCAAGCCCTTCAACATGGGCATGGTGTTCCCGGTTTCGACCCACAACTACGAACTGCGCTACTGGCTGGCCGCTGGCGGTCTGCACCCCGGCTACTACTCGGAAGAGAACATCACCGGCCAGATCAACGCCGACGTCCTGCTGTCGGTGACCCCGCCGCCGCAGATGCCCGCGACCCTCGAGGCCGGCACCATCTATGGCTACTGCGTTGGCGAGACCTTCGTCGACCAGCAGGCGTGCGGCCTCAAGGTAGATGTCCGGGCGGTAGACCGACTTGGCGACCTCATCGTACCATTCGTCGGACTTGTGCTCGGTGATCTGGCCCCAGCGGCGCATCTGGGTCAGGTACCAGACGGCGTCCGAGTAGAACGGGTAGGTCGCGTTGTAGCGGAAGAACACGTTGAAGTCGGGGACTTCACGAACGTCGCCCTTCTCGTACTCGAAGGTGCCGGTCATCGAGTTCGCGATGACTTCGGCGTCGGCGCCCACGTATTCCGGCCGCGACAGCATCTCGACCGCTTCCATGCGGTTGGCGTTGTCGTTCTCGTCCAGCCAGATCGCGGCGCGGATCAGCGCCTTGACGATCGCCTTGGTGGTGTTCGGGTTCTCTTCCGCGAAGTCCGCGTTGATGCCGAAAACCTTCTCGGGGTTGTTCTTCCAGAGTTCGTAATCGGTGATGACCGGCACGCCGATGCCCTTGAACACGGCCTGCTGGTTCCACGGCTCGCCCACGCTGTAACCATAGATCGTGCCGGCCTCCATCGTGGCGGGCATCTGCGGCGGCGGCGG